>CAYMIS010000132.1:0-7837 GCA_964390485.1 uncultured Roseburia sp.
ATAAGGTGGCGAAGAAGCTTGGCGAAGACGGATTATTGTAAGGGGGTGCAGGAAGTGTTTAAGAAGAAAGAAAAAGAAAATGAAGTTATTTCAGATGGCAGCAGAGCGATAAATAAGTTTCGCTTAAGTGATTTGTTGATTATGGTATTTATTACCATCCTTTGTTTAACCTGTGTATTACCATTTTTACATCTGCTTGCAAAATCAATTTCAACAGATACATATGTTATTTCAAAACAGGTATTTTTCTGGCCGAAAGGAATTACCTTCGAGGCCTATCAGGCAGTATTTGAAGACGGAAAGTTAGTACATTCCTTTGTTTACACAGTAATTATGACATTAATCTTTACCATATTAGGAATGATTGTCTGCACCTGTGCAGCATATCCATTATCCAGAAAGAGATTAAAAGGGAAGAACGTTATTACATTTTTACTGATGCTTCCAATGTATTTCTCAGCAGGATTAATTCCTACTTATTTGTTGATTAAGGATTTGAATTTATTAGACAGCATGTGGAGCTTGATTTTACCGCTGATTTATTCACCATATAACATGCTGATTATGAAGACTTATTTCCAGGCGAATATTCCGGACAGCTTGGAGGAATCAGCCTTCTTAGATGGCGCGACAAACTTCCAGATTTTAGGAAAGATTGTATTACCATTATCCAAACCGATTATTGCGACCTTGTCTCTGTTTTATGCAGTAGGACGCTGGAATGCATATGCAGATGCAAAATACTACATTAAAGACCAGGCGAAGATGCCGGTACAGTTAATGTTAAGCCGAATGGTATCAAGTGCATCAGATTCAGCGACAATGGTTTTAGAAGCAGTTGTTAATACAACAACACCGGAAGTGTTACAGGCAGCAGCGATTATGTTCTGTACCATTCCAATCATTTGTGTCTACCCATTCTTACAGAAGTACTTTGTAAAGGGTGCTATGGTAGGTGCAGTAAAGGGGTAAGCTCTCTTTTTTAGGAGAAAACAATGGGGGATAAAAAGATGGTGTGATACCAAAGAAAAACAACAGCCTGAGAAACTCGCAAGGCGGGTTTCTCACTGTTTATCAGTTTCTTTATTTGTATATGTAATGGTATTTAAGGTTTTTCGATATTTAAGAGGGGATACAGTCATATATTTTTTGAACATGCGCTCAAAATAAGTAAGGCTTTCATATCCAAGGGCGTGGGAGATATCAGAGATACTCATATCGGTTTCTTCCAGATAGCGTTTAGCTTTACGGATACGATGAATATTTGTATATTCGCTGACAGTATAGCCGGTGACTTCTTTAAAAATTCTGCACACATAGGACTTACTCAAATAAAACTGTGCAGAAAGCTCATCCAGTGAAACGTTGTGTTCGCAGTTTTCAGAAAGATAATCAGCAATGGCATAGGCTGCTTTATATTTCGGATTATCGGAATCAATCGGTGGTTCCTGATGCTGTTTGCGCACAAAAGTAGTCAGCCTGTAAAGCCAGGATAAAATATCTAAGTCGATTCCGGTTTTGTAATTGGAATCACGACGGTTTAAGGCGTGGCGTATTTCGCGGAATAGATGAAAAAGCTGGGCTTGCTGGTCGGAATCAAGATGGTAGACACCATAGTTGTCATCAAAAAAGCGTATCAGCTGCAAAGATGGAAACATGGCATCGTAAGCTTCCATTTTTTCACGGGCAATATAGAGAATAATTCGATTATGACCGGAATTAGAACCGGTTACAGATTTGGTCATATGAATCAGGTTAGAATTAACAAGGATTAAATCTCCTGCCTGAGCAATATATTCTCTGTTATTAAAGAAAAAAACACGTTCTCCTTCAATGATGTAGAATATTTCGTACTGGGTATGAAAATGTTTTACTCTCATATCAAATTTTCCATATCGTACCATTTGTTCTAATGAGATACCATCTGTTTCGCCATAGTAAGTAACTTCTTCCATTGTAGCAGCCTTTCATAAATGTAATAAAATACTTGTTTATTATAAGGCATGAAGTATAAAAAATCCAGTTTTGGAGGAGAAAATGAAAAATATCAATCAAGTGGAATTGGAAAGGAAATTAAACCTTGTCATTGAAAAGCTGATGAATCTTGGGGAATTGGAAAATGAAGAGGAATTAGCAGAGGGCGGTGAAAAAATAGGTTTTTTTAAGAGAGATTTTGGAATTCATGAATGGGACTGGCCGCAGGGGGTAGGTCTTTATGGATTGTTAAAAATCATGAAAGTAAAGAAAAATGAGGAGTATCGCGATTTTTTATATCATTGGTTTAAAAATAATATTGCGGCAGGACTGCCATCGAAAAATATTAATACAACAGCGCCATTATTAACACTGGTAGAATTGAATGAGTATTATAATGACAAGCAGTTTGAGGAACTATGTTTAAAATGGGCAGACTGGCTGATGTCCTGTCTTCCAAGAACAAAAGAAGGCGGTTTTCAGCATGTAACCAGTGCCAATGGAGACCGTCAGGGTGTGCGCCTTAATGAGAATGAGATGTGGATTGATACCTTGTTTATGACAGTTCTTTTTCTAAATAAAATGGGACAGAAATATCATAGACAGGATTGGATTGACGAGTCCATTCATCAAGTCTTAATGCATATGAAATATTTGTGTGATAAACAGTCCGGTTTATTTTATCATGGTTGGACGTTTAATGAAAAAAATAACTTTGGCGGTGTATTCTGGTGCAGGGGAAACAGCTGGTTTACCTTAGGAATTTTAGATTATATTGATATGTTTGACGGAAGTATGAATGCCGGATTAAAAACCTATATTGTAGACACCTATAAAGCTCAGGCAGAGAAACTGAAAGAAGTACAGGACCCGGTAAGCGGGCTATGGCATACCGTGCTTTTAGATAATACAAGCTATGTGGAGACATCCGGTTCCGCAGCGATTACGGCTGGCATATTAAAAGGAATACGCTATGGCATTCTGGATGACTCTTACCTGCCTTGTGCAGCAAAAGCAATAGAAGGGATTTTGAATCATATTGCAGAGGATGGAACTGTGACAGGTGTATCCGGGGGTACCGGAATGGGGGAAAATGCAGAGCATTATAAAAACATTTTAATTGCTCCGATGGCATACGGTCAGTCTTTAACGATTCTTGCCCTGGCAGAAGTACTGCTGGTGTAAATAGTAAAAAATGAGTAGAGCATCTGCTCTGGTGATTTATAAAATTTTATGGATGAAGAATTATAATTTTAGGAGGAAAAGGGAGTATGGATTACTTAAAGAATTATTCATTAGAAGGAAAAGTAGCATTAGTAACAGGAGCATCCTATGGCATTGGTTTTGCAATTGCAAAAGCTATGGCGGGAGCAGGAGCAACAATTGTTTTTAATGATATTAATCAGGAACTTGTAGATAAAGGAATTGCGGCATATGAGGAAGAAGGAATCAAAGCCTATGGATATGTTGCGGATGTAACAAACGAAGAACAGATATATGAAATGGTAGAAAAGATAGAAAAAGAAGTTGGAGTTGTTGATATTTTAGTAAATAATGCAGGAATTATAAAAAGAATCCCAATGATTGAGATGTCTGCAAAGGATTTCCGCCAGGTGATTGATATCGACTTAAATGGACCATTTATCGTTTCAAAGGCAGTAATTCCAGGTATGATGAAAAAAGGTCATGGAAAGATTATCAATATCTGTTCCATGATGTCTGAATTTGGGCGTGAAACTGTATCAGCCTATGCAGCGGCAAAGGGTGGTTTGAAAATGTTGACCAGAAATATCTGCTCTGAGTATGGTGCTTATAATATCCAGTGTAACGGGATTGGACCGGGCTATATTGCTACTCCTCAGACAGCGCCTTTGCGTGAGACTCAGCCGGATGGTTCCAGACATCCTTTCGACCAGTTTATTGTTTCGAAAACCCCGGCTGGCCGTTGGGGTGAAGCATCTGATTTAGGCGGTGCGGCAGTATTTTTAGCTTCAGATGCATCTAATTTTATAAATGGTCAGATTCTTTATGTAGATGGTGGTATTCAGGCATATATTGGAAAACAGCCATCCTAAAACAGATGTAACGTATAAGAGCTTTCTGGGAGTCACAGACTGCTGAAGGCTTCTGCATGGAAGTGTTAGTGAAAAAGAAAACAACTGTTGTGCAAATTTTTGCATAGCAGTTGTTTTTTTAGTTGACAGATACGTGTTAATAGTGTATATATAACATATAAACAGTTAAGGCGGTTATATATAGATATGAGGTGTAACTGAAAAAACTGTATCATGCATGCAAAAAGAGAATGAAAGAAGGAGGTCAGAACTTTTGAAAATATTACAAAACTCTGGAGTACCAATATATCAGCAGATTTCGGAACAACTAAAAGCAGATATTTTAGCAGGAAAGCTAAAGCAGGGAGATTATCTTCCATCCATACGAAGTCTGGCGAAGGATTTGAAGATTAGTGTTATAACAACAATGAAAGCATATGAACAGTTAGAAGCAGAAGGTATGGTAACCGCTGTGCAGGGGAAGGGATTTTATGTAAATGCCCAGGACAGTGAGATGTTAAAGGAGCAGCATTTGAGAAGAGTAGAAGAGGCATTGACGGAAGCAATTGCAGCCGCAAATATCGCAGGAATGACAGAACAGGAACTGATAGATACACTGAAAACATTAATTCAGGTGTCAGAAGAAAATTAGGATAAGAGATAAAGAAAGGGATAGAAACTATGCAGAATGTAATTAGCGGAACAAACATTAGAAAAAAATTTAGTGGTTTTACATTAGATGTACCTGAGTTAAATATACCAAAGGGATTTGCAACTGCATTGATTGGAGAGAACGGAGCAGGAAAAACCACATTATTAAATCTTTTGGCTGGTATCCGTCTGGATTATAAAGGGAATCTGAAATATTTTGATGAAGCAGAAACAGATGTGGACAAGATAAAAGAACGGTTAGGATATACCGGACCGGGAAATTATTATCTGCCACACTGGACAATTAAACAGGTAGAAGAGGTTAGTGAACTGTTGTTTGATACTTTTGACAAGGAAAGATTTAAAAGGATTTGTAAGGAACTCGGAATTGTTCCGGAGAATGGTAAACGTGGAAAAAAGGTCAGTGATTTATCGGATGGTAACCGGATGAAACTAATGATTGCAGCCGTTCTTGCCAGAGAAACAGAATGTCTGGTTTTAGATGAACCAGCTTCGCCGTTAGACCCTCTGATGCGGGATAAATTGTGCGAACTGATACGTGAATATCTGCTGGAAGGAAATGGAGAAAAAAGTGTATTCTTCTCTACACATAATATTTCTGACATGGAAAATGTGACAGATTATGCAATTATTATGGAACATGGAACTATTGTAGAGCAGGGATTTGTTGAGGATTTAAAAGAAAAATATGTCATGGTAAAAGGGGAAGCAAAAGATGCTGAAGCAGCCAAGAAAATTTTGTACAGTTTTAGCGGCAATGCATATGGTTTTGAAGGATGGTAACCGGATGAAACTAATGATTGCAGCCGTTCTTGCCAGAGAAACAGAATGTCTGGTTTTAGATGAACCAGCTTCGCCGTTAGACCCTCTGATGCGGGATAAATTGTGCGAACTGATACGTGAATATCTGCTGGAAGGAAATGGAGAAAAAAGTGTATTCTTCTCTACACATAATATTTCTGACATGGAAAATGTGACAGATTATGCAATTATTATGGAACATGGAACTATTGTAGAGCAGGGATTTGTTGAGGATTTAAAAGAAAAATATGTCATGGTAAAAGGGGAAGCAAAAGATGCTGAAGCAGCCAAGAAAATTTTGTACAGTTTTAGCGGCAATGCATATGGTTTTGAAGGTATCTGCTTATCAGACAATATAGACAAATTAGCCGGGATGGATATTTCGTTAGAAACACCTACCTTATTCCAGATTAGTGTAGCCGTTATGAAGGCAAATACAAATTTGAATTTTGCATAAAAGGGGAGAACATCATGAAAGAGAGAATGAAAAGTTATCTGGTTTTTTCCGGATTTGGTTATAAGCTGCTGGTATTTATGATTGTTCCGGTTTTACTAATTCTTTTGGGCAGTCTAGTGTCTATATTATTTGATTTTCCGGGCTATCTGCTGGCAATTTATCTGCTGCCAGCGATTGAAATTGCTTTAGATGCTTTTGTATTTGAAGGCATTTCATCAAAGGCAATGATACATCTGGAATACTTAAAAACATCAAAGAGAGGCATTACTTTGATGAAAAATGCGTTACAGGGCGGAATGATTAGAATTCTGGTAACAAATGCAATTATTTTAGCCGCAAATTATTTATTATATCATGGAAGATGCGGTGATATCTGGAATGTGAAGAGATTCGCGACGCTGTTATGGTTTATGGTTTTCATGTATGTGATTATTATGGGAATGATTGTGATAGCGAGATGTTTTGCAAGTACACAGGTGAATTGCTATTTGGGAGCTGCAAGTATTATTTTAGAACTGTTCTCGGTGATTCTAATGAAAAATCTGATGGCTTCCTTTGTGGCCTTGTTGATAGTTGCAGTAATGATTAGTATTTTCAGTGTTAAGATAGTAGAGAAACGTATAAAGGAGAGTTATTATGATAAAACAGTTACAGACGGGGTTTAAAATGCTTCGCTATGCCTATGGAATTAGAACTTGTATGATATGGTGTATCATAGGATTGATAGTTGGAATTTTAGCAGAAATGCAGGGAGCAGAAGATTCCTTTAGAGTATCGTATATAGGAATTTTCTCTATTATGCTAGTGGCAGTGTGGCCGTTGCAGCTCCTTGTTTCTATGAATGTGCCAAATGTGGTAGCTGCCTCTCCCTGGAAGAAAAAAATTCAAACCTCTGTTACAGCATTACTCAGTTTCGTCGCATTTCTATGTGCGTATGCCATGATTGCTGTATTGGAATGGATAAAGCTTTCAAAAAATGTGATTAATCAGGAAGATTTTACCTTTATTTTAATATGGGCAGCAGCATTTGCAGCATTATTAATGATATTTATGGCGTTTAGTACAAAGTATTTCGTAGTATCATTGGTATTTTTTATAGTCATAACGAGTGTGTTTGGAAGTTTAATAACAATTCGTGAGTATAATAACAGTGCAATTTTACATATGAATTTTCATCCGGCAGTAAGTATATTGATAGGGGGTGCAATTATTTTTATAACAGCATTTATAGAATATGGGGTATCGCTGCTTATTTATAAGGCACCGATTTCTAAATATTCCCAATTAAATTCCCTAAGAAAGAAAATGTAATCTACAGACCGGGAAAATATTCCAGATATAAAATGTGGGGTTAAGCCTATCGGAAAAAAGACCGATATATTCCTAAACGTGAAAGTTTTCTTTTATAGTGCATGGAAGCATGGGGAACTGTTTAAACGGAATTAGAAGGAGAAAAAGCGATGGGACAGCATGATGAGATGAAAATGACTTATTCCGCAATTGTGGTCGCAGACGGAAAGAAGAAAGTATCGGTTAAGTTTGAAGAAGGGGAGCGTTTTGCAGAGGGGAGTATTCCAGAGTGTAAGATTATAAAAAGCAAGGGCTTTGAAGAGGATGAACTGATAGTATTAGAGAAATATCTTCAGATGAATCAGATGGACATCATCAAAAAAGCGAAAGAAATTTCAGGTTTCAGGAATTTATTTCGGTAAAAGAAGGGAAAGTATTCGATATTAAGTCGGATGCTTTTTTTCTTTTATAAAAATGGGACTGTTGTAAAATGATTCACTAATTCTCCTGTCATAATTGGTATTATCAGAAACCTAGAGCATTCACATTTATTCTTTTGTAAAGAAAAGTTCGGCGAGTGTTGGATAAA
>CAYMIS010000133.1:0-7682 GCA_964390485.1 uncultured Roseburia sp.
ACAGAATACATAGGTCTGAATTGCTCCTGAGAACAAGTCAAAGTAAAGATGAAGTGCTGCTGGCCAAATCAAAGCGAATTTGTTGATTAATCCATATACCAGCGCCATCATAACTGTTCCTGACAATACGTTTGCAAACAAACGCAATGACAAGGAAATCGGTACTGCAATTTCACTAATTAAGTTAATTGGAAACCAGATTGGTAACCACGGTGGTAACGGCGAACACATATCCACCCAAATCTGCTTCAGCGGAATATTCTTAAACTGAGCGATGTGGATTAAGAAAAATGTGATAAGCCCCATTGATAATGTCGTACCATAATCTGCCGTCGGCGGTCTTAAACCAAACAAACCGGATATATTACTAATGAATATAAACATGAAGATTGTCAGAATATAATTCCGATACTTCGGTGTGGCTACCTTACCCATTGTTCCAAAGACGATGCCGTCTAATTTCTCAACGAGTAATTCCAGTACATTCTGGAAGCCATCCGGCACTTCTGTCGCATGCTTCATCTTGCGATTTGCAATCAATGCAAACGTTAACATGATAATCATTACGATGAGTATGCAGACGTGTGATGTGGTAATCCAGACCTCGCAGCCAAAGACTTCAATTGGAATTAATCCGTGTATCATAAAGTCAATGTTGTCGGCTCCGGATGCCATCAAAATTGCGTTACTCACAATTTCACCTCCTTATTAAGATTCATTATTTTCATTGTCCGAAGACACATCACCTCTTCCTTGTATTTTTTGAATACATCTATGTGTAAAAGGCTGTAAATACGCGGATATTTTCAAGCCTATAACACCAATAAAAGCGGAATAAATATTCCCTAAATTAAATTTCATCATAAGGTAAAATACAACTACCACGATTGCATATCGAAGAACAGACTTGGCAACAATCTTCGCCTTTGCCCCGGATTCTCCATAGATATCAACCGCATCCTGTAAAACGATGGCAATGTTGATTGCCATGCCACAGGCTAATGCTATTCCTATAACTAGTCCGCTGGTGTAGCGAAGCTTATCCTGAACAAACCAGACTCCCACAAGTTCTGCAAGAACTCCATACACAAGAATCCCCAAAAGAAGACCCGGTAATGCATCATTTATTCTTTTAAACATCTTTTCTATCCTTATCCTGCCCATATATCTTTTTTGCCATCTTAAATACGTTCGTAAATCCGGCAAGCGCTCCTATGATAAAAAGCGGAACGGTGATAATTGGGATATCATATTTTTCTCCAAGCCAGACACCCAGCATTGTGCACATACAAATGGGAACTATCATATTTAACCCAAACTGCATCACCAGAGTCAGTGCCTGAAAGACCTTTCTTTGATTCTTCATAGTTAGTCTCTTCTTTTATTTTTTGCATTTGAAGCATTTTTATCGTACTTTTTTACTAGATAGTTATTTTTTATTATAACATTTTTTCAACGTTTGTCCATGAATTAATAGAATTTTTCCAATAATTTACGGGGGCTTTCTGAAAAATTTTTATAACGATATTGTAATTTCCCTACTAGTATGCTCATATTTCTGAAGTACAACTCCGGCTGCATTCAGCATTCTTTTGGAGGCAATGACAGACGCTGTTCCATCATATTTATCGCTGTCATATACAATTCGCTTAATTCCGGACTGTATAATGGCTTTTGCACATTCATTGCATGGGAAAAGAGAAACGTATATGGTTGCTCCCTCTAAGCTTCCTCCCCGGTAATTTAAAATCGCATTCAGTTCACTGTGGGTTGTGTAAAAGTATTTATTTTCCAGTGGTTCTCCCTCTCTGCACCATGGAAATTCATCATCAGAGCATCCGATTGGCAAGCCGTTATAGCCCATGGATAATATTTTGTGGTCGGGACTTACGATGCATGCTCCCACCTGTGTGTTTGGGTCCTTCGAACGCATGCCGGTTAGCATCGCTACCCCCATAAAGTATTCATCCCAACTGATATAATCCTGTCTTTTGTCACTCATGACTGTCTCCTTTTTCATTTCTTAGTATTTGCCCATAAACCACCTTAAGTATTCTCTGATTGTGCTTGGTTTATTATCTGTTTTACAAGATTATGGACATTTCAGCATATCCAAAGACAGCGAATATTAAGCTGCTCTAGGCCGCCTATATTCGCTGTAACTTTATTCTTTATTTGGTTCCAAAAATACGGTCTCCCGCATCACCAAGACCCGGAACAATATATCCGTGGTCATTCAAATGGTCATCTAATGCACCGATATAAATATCTACATCCGGATGAGCCTCCTGCATCTTTTTCACACCTTCCGGTGCCGCAATAATACACATCAGGCGAATGTTTTTCACACCTTTATCCTTTAACATCTGAATGGCTGCCGCTGCAGAACCTCCTGTTGCTAACATCGGGTCTACTACAAACACTTCACGGTTTGCGCAGTCCTCCGGCAGTTTACAGTAATATTCTACCGGTTCTAATGTTTCCGGATCGCGATATAAACCAATATGCCCTACTTTCGCAGCCGGAATCATGGAGAGCATTCCATCTACCATACCGAGTCCTGCACGTAAAATCGGAACAACTGCAAGCTTCTTTCCTTTTAATTCCTTTACGGTAGTCTTACATACCGGTGTCTCAATCTCTACATCTACCAGTTTTAAATCTCTGGTTGCTTCATAACACTCTAACATGGCGATTTCACTGACTAATGTACGGAAATCCTTTGAACCTGTCTCTGTTCTTCTAATAATACCAATTTTATGCTGAATCAATGGATGATCCATAACTACTACTTTTGACATTTGTATTCCTATTCCTTTCTATATCTGCCAATTTGGATATTTATCCATATTGATGTATGACTAATAAATATTTATTTTTCATACAAGTCGCTTTCATTCAAAAGCTGTACCAGTTTGTGAAGAGTTTTTCTTAATGTTTCGTAACATAATCCATAGGCCTGTAAGGAACCGCCATAAGGATTTAATATCTCTAATTCATCCCCTACCAGTTCTGTCAACACATGCAGATTCTCCGGTATCACATTCTCATATTTTTCGAGAATTTTCTCCATATGAGTCCGCTCCATGGCAAGCACAAGTGTATCCTCTGTAAAATCCTCTTCCAACAGCTGTGTGGAGGCAAAGCCTTCCATGTTAATACCGTTACTAATCATAACAGCTTCTGCCTTCTGATTCAACGGTTCCGGGAAAAGTACCACTAATCCCCTGCTTTCTACTTCAACCGGATGTTTTAAGGTGTATTCGCTTAGTATTCCTGCTGCCATCGGCGCACGGCATACTCCGCTTTCCGCCACAAAAATAATCCTGTTATATTGCTTCATATATATATCGCTTCCCCTCTCATTGCTCAGTTATCAATGGCTATACCTGTAAAACCTGATGTCCTGCTGCCTTTAACAAACGATTCATAATTGCCTGTCCAATTCTTGGAGTTGCAAAGCTCTCTGAATAAATCGCATCTACCTGCCAGTCATCAAACTCTCGTAAAATCTTATATAAATGCTGGGCAATTGCGTCTTCATCTGCTCTTGCGCCAATACTTACTACAACATCTGCCTGATACTGTTCCTTTGTCTCATCGGTGGCAATTACACCTACCTTCAATCCCTGCTGCTGTTTCTCCCGCACCAGCTCATTAATGGTACGAACAACCTGTGAAGCCTCTCCATCCACCAGTACTAAATCCGCCTTTGGTGCATAGTGTTTATATTTCATTCCCGGTGCCTTTGGCTTGATTAAGGAATCAGAGGCAATAATTCCCGGGTCAATCACCACTTCTTCTTTTAATGCTTCTTCTAACATTTCTTTGGTAATGTATCCCGGACGCAGTATCATCGGTTTTTCTTCTGTTAAATCTATGATTGTAGATTCTATTCCTATACCTACTGCACCGCCATCTAAAATCATAGGTATTCTTCCGTCCATATCCAGTGCCACATGAGAAGCTTCTGTCGGACTTGGTTTCCCGGAAGTATTTGCACTTGGTGCAGCAATCAGACAGCCACTGTCTTCTATCAGTTTCAATGCCACCGGATGATTCGGCATACGGACTGCCACTGTCTCCATTCCACCTGTTGTAGCATATGGAACACGGTCATTTTTCCACACTATCATCGTAAGCGGTCCCGGCCAGAACACCTCCGCAAGCCGTGATGCCTGTACCGGCACCTCCTTCGCAATTGTCCCTAAATCTTCAAATTTGGAAACATGAACAATTAATGGATTGTCCGAAGGCCTCCCCTTCGCCGCATATATCTTCTTAGCAGCCTCCGGGTCCAAAGCATCTGCCCCCAGCCCATAAACCGTCTCTGTAGGAAAGGCAACCAGTTCTCCTTTTCGGATAAGCTCCGCTGCTTCCTGTATATTCTCACTCTCTATATGGGCGGAATCAATTTTTATTAATTTTGTCTGCATTTCAAACTACCATGCCTTTCATTCCGCAATTTTTATACTCTTCTCCTAATTATCTCACAATTCCCAAAATTAGGCAACATGCTTGCCATGTTTTTGCAAATATGCTATGGTTTTATACGTATGAATTAACGTGGGGATATTTTTATTGCATACTATTTGGTAAAGGATATTTACTGGAAAGGAATTTTTATGAAAATTACAAAAACTGATTTTGGTATAACGGCTACTGGGGAATGCATTCATAGTTACCATCTCGAAAACGCAAGCGGCGCTTATGTAGAAATTATTGATTTTGGCTGCCGTCTTGTAAATATTGTAGTTCCTGACCGTAATGGAAATATGACGGATGTGTGCCTTGGACTGACTTCTGCTGATAATTACAAAAATGACAATACCAGTCTTGGAGCCGTTGTCGGTCGTGTTGCCAATCGTATTAAAGATGGACGTTTCTCTTTAAATGGAAAGGATTATTCATTAGCCATAAACTGTGGCAGCAACCATCTCCATGGCGGCATTATCGGTTATGGTTCTAAAATCTGGAATGCAGATATCAAAGACAATCGTCTTGTATTTACGATGCATTCAGAAGATGGCGAAGAAGGCTATCCGGGAAATCTGACTCTGACTGTAACCTACGGCTGGTCAGAAGATAATGAATTATCTATTGTATATGAAGCCTCTACCGACCAGGATACCTTAATTAATGTAACTAGTCATGGCTACTTCAACTTAAATGGCGAGGGAAAAGGAGATGTTCTGTCCCATGAGCTTTTTATTGATGCAGATAAGATTACAGAATTGGATGATTCCCAGGCCCCTACCGGTGAATTTGTTTCTGTGGAAGGAACTCCCTTTGATTTCCGCACTCTGCATACAATCAGCAAGTTCATGTCTTTAGAACACGAACAGTTCGCCAAATCCGGAACTTATGACCACAATTTTGTTATTAATGGAACCGGCTTACGGGAAGCGGCAGTACTCCAATCGAAGGAAAGCGGTATCCGTATGACCTGTTTTACCGACCAGCCGGGACTACAGCTTTATGTACCAAACCAGCCTACCAGTCAATCTGGTAAGCATGGCATACCTTACGAAAAAAATTCCAGTGTTTGTCTGGAAACACAGCATTTTCCAGATGCCATTAACCATGAAAATTTTCCTAGTATCATATTAAAACCGGGGGAAAATTTCTATAGTAAAACGCTGTATCATTTTTCTACATTTTCGTAATTATTTCTCTGTCCAGAATTTTGCAGGTGCTAAAAATCGAATTTATGTCTGTAAAGTTTTGGACTCTTTTTTATACAATCATTTTTTCAGTTATTACTTGTAAAGCT
This sequence comes from uncultured Roseburia sp., assembly GCA_964390485.1. Taxonomy (GTDB): domain Bacteria; phylum Bacillota; class Clostridia; order Lachnospirales; family Lachnospiraceae; genus Roseburia. Next base: position 5,774 of record CAYMIS010000133.1, read on the forward strand.
GTTTTTTTTGTATTACAATTAGAAAAAGCTACGCTTGCGTAGTAATATGAATGATTCATTAATTAAGGAGGGAAATAATTATGGCATATGTAATTTCTGATTCTTGCGTAAGCTGTGGAACATGTGAAGCTGAATGTCCAGTAGGCGCTATCAGCCAGGGTGACAGCCAGTTCGTTATCGACGCTGGTGCTTGTGTAAGCTGTGGAACATGCGCAGGTGTCTGTCCAACAGGAGCTATCAGCGAAGAATAATTACTATTCGCAAATGAAAACCCGTCACGATTGTGACGGGTTTTTTTTCCACTTTTTCAAGGATAATCCACCTTTTCTTTTTAAATTTTCACGAATTGCTTCATCCAGTTTTCGGAAACGTTCTTCTTCCGCTTCTTCCTGTTCTCTAAGCAGATAATTCATTTCTTTTAACACCTGTTCACCAACGTCTTCACTGATATTACGGCTTAATTTCTCATTATTTGCTTCAATTGCCTTACTGACAATCTCCGTCATCAGTTCTGTAAATTGCGCCATCTTATCCGCATTATCCATAATACTTTTTTGTTCTTCTCTTGAAGACATTACAAAGGGACCACGAAATAATACCTGTCCGGAAGATACCTGACCTTCCATTGTATTTTCCGTTTCACAGCCGATGGCATAATCCGACAGCTTACTGTCTACACTTCCATTATGTACTATCATGCGAATTGCCTTCAGCTGATATCCTTTTTCTTTTAGTTCCTTGATGCGCAGGAACTGTCTGATATTATCCTGTGTATAATAACGATGCCCCATCTCATTTCTGGGAATCTCCAGTTCTAATTCATCTTCCCAGTAGCGCAGCACATGTGACTCCACGTCTACCAGATTGGCGGCATCCGAAATCATGTATCGTACTTTCTCCATGCTTGTCCTCCTTTTGATTTCACACAGGCGCAGTTCATCCTGCCCCTACAATACGCACTCTGCCGCACTACGCAACGCAGGGCGGCAGAATATATCGTAATAAATTTGCCTTTCAGGTATTTTCAGACATTTTTTCGGCAATTATTTCCAATGAAGGACTATAGCCAATACCTGCTTTGTTCCCTGCTTACTGCGCGGAGTGTTTTCATGGTTTTATTATAGCTTTCCAAAGATACCCTTACAATGAAAATCGGTCGTCTTATTCAGACAAGAATCGATGTTTCTATCGTTTTTTTGACAATAAGATGGTTCTTCTTACATCAGAGTTCTTCTCTACTAACGAATTACACCACAGCCAATTTTCTCTCCGGAGTTGCCGGAAGGCTGGGTTGTAAAATCATCCGGCAATGCATGAATGACAACGGAACGGCCAATAATTTCCGTAACGGTAAACCGCTTGTCATAAAATGCTCCCCAGGCATATCCCTGATTTCCCAATAAAGGCATTAAATCCCCCGTATGATTCGGATGCATTTCGGGGCGGTAACTATAATGGTTTCCCGTTTTATCAAAAGGTGGTGTACAATCTCCATTTTCATGAATGTGCATTGCGTAATAGTTTGTGGAGTCCTGTGCCCGTATATTAGGCAGTCCAAAAATCTCCGCCTCTACTAAAATCCCCTGGTAGGGTGTCATATAAAATTTGACCAGTCCACTGAGCTGTGGGTTTTCCCGGTTTCCCGTTATCCACGCTACAGCGTCTGGTCTTCCATTTCTTAAAATATCGCTAAATGCCAATCCCGGTGTGTTTTCCCGCATATGAAACCTTTTTCTTTTATCATATGCACTTTCTTCTCGAATGGTTCCTGCCCTTTGAATCTTCACACCATTTTGGTGATTTGGGTCTTAGAAAAGAAAGAAGGGGCTGTTGCAAAATTTTATTAAAAAATCCCCTGTCATAATTGGTATTATCACAAGGTTACGCCATTCACATTTATTCTTTCGAC
>CAYMIS010000134.1:0-7680 GCA_964390485.1 uncultured Roseburia sp.
CTATTTTCCCAACAGATATGATAAAATTGTCTATATTGTTTTATCGTTTGTATTTATGGTAAAACTAAAATGTAAAAGAAGTTGAGAGGTATTTACAGTGAAAAGAAAAACATTACAGATTCTTTCCCTGCTGGCACTTACTGTTTCTTTATGTGCCTGTGGCGGAAAAGAGGAGACACCATCTACAGAGACTGAGACAGAAACCGTTTCTACTGAAACAACAACTTCTGAGAATTCTTCAGAAACAGAAATTGTTGCTGATATTGTTCCAGAAGGCATGTATCGCAGTGAACTTACTAATGAACCAATCGATGAAAGTCTGAAAAATCAGCGTCCGGTGGCTATCATGGTAGATAACGAATCCATTGCTCTACCACACTATGGTTTAACACAGGCAGATGTTGTCTATGAAATGATGAACAGCACACAGAATAATCGTATTACACGTTTTATGTGTCTTGTCAAAGATTGGGAATCCATTGAACAGTTTGGAAGTATCCGAAGCACAAGACCTACAAACCTTATGATTGCTCCTGAATGGAATGCTATCTTAATTCATGACGGTGGTCCAATTTATATAGATGGTTATTTTTCAAAACCTTATGTAGACCACTTAAGTGGCGGTTTCAGCCGAATCGACAATGGCAAATCTGCTGAATTTACAGAATATGTATGTACCGGTGAACTGGCAGAACGAATTGAAAAAGCAGGTATTGAAAGAGAATACACAGAGTACTACGAAGGTGCACATTATAATTTTGCAACAGAAAGCAATCCGGTTGATTTAAGTACTGCAAGCGGTTCTATCACCGCAAATGACGTAATTCTTCCATTCCCACACAATGATTCTGAATTACATTATGATGCAGATACCCAGTTATATTACTATTCTGAATATGGTAAGGAACACTTAGACCCACAGAATAATAATGCACAGCTTTGCTTTAAGAACGTGCTTTTACAGAGTTGTCCATACCTTGTATATGATGACAATGGATACTTTGGTTTCTATGCAGTAAGCACCGGCAACGAAGGCTACTACATTACAAACGGACATGCCATCAAAGTTACCTGGTCTAAAACAAGCGAAACAAGCCCAACAAGATACTTTGATGAAGCAGGCAACGAAATCACTATCAACACTGGTAAAACCTACGTTGGAATCGTTCCGGATGACGACTGGGCAGACTTAGTAATTGAATAATTATATTTTCAAACATATGGGGCTCCTGCCAAAATGCAGGAAGCCCTATTCTTTTTGTGGCGCTAAGTCATATTACCGATAATTTCTGCCATTCCTATATATTCTTTCGACAAGGTAGTATTTTGTGCGTCTGTCAAAAGTTTGGAAATTCCATTGCTCTTTTCGATGAAATCGCTATTATTTTTGTCCGCTCAAGGTCTTTACAAAAAGTCAAAGGTGTTCGCACTGAGACGGAAATTATGCTTTCGTAGGTTTCTTAGTACAGCGAGCAGGACACTTTTATAAAACGGAATCCGGTGGACGAGGGTAACACAACCTAGATTTCTTAAGTAACATAACAAATCCCTTTCGGGAGCCGGATTCCAATATCGACTTTGTAAAAGTGTCCTGTTACGCTGTACTTGAAAGCTACAGACGCAAATTTTCGTTCAGCTACGGACACCTTTGACTTTTTATAAAACGCAATGAGCGGACAAAAAACGTTTATTCATCGAAAAGAGCAAGGAATTTCTAAAACTTTATCCAAGCCCCAAAAAATACTGCCTTGCAAAAGAATATATGGGAATACTTTGATTTACCGATAATATGACTTATCTCCACAAAAAACCGGGGCTTCCGTAACTTTCGTTACGGAAGCCCCGGTTTTCATTTATAATAAAATTTCGTCCTCTGCTGAGTCCCCCAGACATACTTCGATATAACGGAGGTCTGAACCGACTGCTTTGATAGCATGTGCTTTGCCTGCTGCAATGCTGACGGTAGAGCCTGCTAAAAGGTCTACCTCTGTACCTTCTAAGATTAGTTTACCCATACCGGATAAAACAGTAATGGTCTCTGTGTGTGTAAAATGCTTATGACAAGGCATTGTCTTGCCCTTCACAATTTTAATGCGCTTTGTAACACTTTTAATACCATCATCCTCATCATTATCAATCGTCTTTATGGTTCCCCAGCGGCGTTCCTCATATTTTGATTCATCCGTGATATGAGAAAGGCAGTCCTTGATATAAGAGCTCTGGTGCTTATCTGCCACTAAGATACCATCATGGGAAGCAGCAATTACCATATTCTTTGCCCCCATCACAACCATAGGAATCCCCAGCACATTAATGGCATGACTGTTTTCACAGGTTTCATCCCAGGTCACATCCCCAATACTCTTTTCCCGCATTTCCTCGGTTAAGGTATTCCAGGTTCCTAAATCCTTCCAGATATCATCATATTTCACTGCAACAATGTTATCCCAGTGCTCTAACACTTCATAGTCAAAACTCTTCTTGGGAAGCTTCTCGTAATCCGTTACCATCTGGTCATAATCGGTGGTTACCTCATATTTTTCTAACCATTTTGCAGCCATACTGAGTTTAAAACAAAATACTCCACAATTCCAGAGTGCCCCTTCATTTACCAGTTTTTCCGCTGTGGCTTCATCCGGTTTTTCCTGAAATCCTTTTACTGTTAATGGCTCTGTATCTCCCAGTTCCGGCAAAATATAACCGTATTTGGTAGATGGATAAGTAGGTACTCCTCCAAGAAGTCCGATTGTTCCTTCCGAATTTTCCACATATGTACCAAGCTTTTTGATACAGGAGAAAAATTCTCCTGTTGTATATGGGTCTACCGGTAAAAAAGCTACCACATCATCTTCCTTTGCTCCCTTTTTTGACAAAAGGTAAGCACAGGACAGCATAACTGCCGGAAAGGTATCTCTTCTCATTGGTTCTACTGCCACTTCTGCCAAACCATTTAACTGGCTTTCAATTAATTCCACCTGAGCATCACTGGCGCATACAATCGTATTTTCTGCCAGACCAGCATTGCCCAGCTGACCGAACACACGCTGAAGCATGGAACATTTTTCTTCGTTTCCTGCTTCATCATGGTTCATTAATTTAATATACTGTTTTGAATATGAATCATTTGATAATGGCCACAGTCTTTTTCCTGAGCCACCGGATAATAATACAATATACATCATTTTCCTCACTTCTACGCTGTCATCTGCGCCTTATCATTTTATGACACCAATGCAGGCAAAAATTCCTTTTTCTAACGTTCTGCACGCATTGGATTGTTTAAGAAGTCTTCGTAAGCAAGACGTATTCCGTCTTCTAACTCTGTTTTATATTTCCAGCCAAGACTTTCTAACTTGCTGACATCTAAAAGCTTTCTTGGTGTTCCGTCCGGTTTTGTGGAATCCCACTTAATCTCGCCTTCAAAACCAACCACCTTTGCCACAAGCTCTGTTAATTCTTTAATTGTTAACTCTTTTCCTGTACCAAGATTTACTGTCTCATCACCACTATAGTTGTTCATTAAATATACGCAGGCATCTGCCAAATCATCTACATATAAGAACTCACGAAGCGGTGTTCCTGTTCCCCAGCAGGTTACTTCTGCTAAACCGGCTTCCTTTGCCTCATGGAAACGGCGGATTAATGCAGGCAGCACATGGCTGTGCTCCGGGTGATAGTTATCATTTGGTCCGTAAAGGTTTGTAGGCATTACCGAAATATAATCTGTACCATACTGTTTGTTTAAATACTCACAGTATTTTAAACCACTGATTTTTGCTAAAGCATAGGCTTCATTTGTTTTCTCTAATTCACTGGTTAATAAACAGCTTTCCGGCATTGGCTGTGGTGCCATCCTAGGATAAATGCAGGAAGAGCCTAAAAACATCAGCTTCTTACAGCCGTTCTGCCAAGCAGAATGAATCACGTTCATCTCCAGAATCATATTGTCATACATAAAGTCTGCTAACGCTTTGCTGTTTGCCATAATTCCCCCAACCTTTGCGGCTGCAAGGAACACATAATCCGGCTTTTCTTCTGCAAAGAAACGTTCCACCTCATCCTGACGGCAAAGGTCTAATTCCTTATGGGTTTTTGTAATAATATTATGGTATCCCTGTTTCTCCAAACAACGAACAATTGCAGAACCTACCATTCCACGATGTCCGGCAACATATATTTTCGCATCTTTTTCCATCATTTTTTTTCCTCCAAATCGAATTTCAGAAATTCAGGGACGCAGCCTAAATTTCGAAATCTGGGGACGCAGCCTAAATTTTGAAATTTAGGCTGCGTCCCTGAATTTCGAAAAAAAAGCTACGTCCCTGAATTTTAGTTTTCTTTAGCAACTAATTCCATGTCGTGTTTTACCATGATTTTTACTAACTCTTCAAAAGTTGTCTTTGTTGGGTTCCAGCCCAGCTCTGTTTTTGCCTTTGTTGGATCTCCCCAAAGATTAACAACGTCTGTTGGTCTGTAGAATTCCGGTGATACTTCAATTAAAACTTTTCCGGTTGCTTTATCCACACCGACTTCGTCCATGCCCTCGCCTTTAAATTCTAATTCAATACCTGCTTCACGGAAGGCATACTCACAGAATTCACGTACAGAGTGCTGTTCTCCTGTTGCAATTACGAAATCTTCCGGCTTTTCGTTCTGTAAGATAAGCCACATACATTCTACATAGTCCTTTGCGTAACCCCAGTCACGTAAAGAAGATAAATTTCCAAGATATAATTTTTCCTGTTTACCCTGAGCAATTCTAGCAGCTGCAAGGGAAATCTTTCTTGTAACAAAGGTTTCTCCACGACGTTCTGATTCATGGTTAAATAAAATACCGGAACAGCAGAACATATCGTAGGCTTCACGATATTCTTTTACAATCCAGAAACCATACTGTTTTGCCACCGCATATGGGCTGTATGGATGGAATGGAGTAGTCTCGCGCTGAGGAACTTCCTCAACTTTTCCATATAATTCAGAAGTAGATGCCTGATAAATACGGCAGGTCTTTTCTAAACCGCATACACGAACTGCCTCTAATACACGAAGCACACCAGTTGCAACCACATCCGCTGTATATTCCGGAACATCAAAGCTGACACCTACATGAGACTGGGCTGCCAGATTATAGATTTCATCCGGGCGAACGCTTCCGATAATTTTTACAAGACTTAAGGAATCTGCTAAATCACCATAATGTAAATGAAAATTTGGATTATCATTTAAATGGTCAATTCTTTCTCTTTTCTCTGTGGATAAACGACGCACCATACCATGTACCTCATATCCTTTTTCTAATAAAAACTCTGCAAGATAACTTCCATCCTGACCTGTAACACCGGTAATAAACGCTTTTTTACTCATACTTTTAATCTCCTTTTGTTCTATTTCTTCTTAAACTAACTTCTATACTATTACTATTACACTTATGCATAACAGCTTTTACCAATTTTAATATAGGAACTTCAGCCACCTGAAATATTTATATCGTGACAGCCATAAAACCACTCCTGCAAGAATCAGATTTAATGCAACTATCAGAACATACCAGATTACACTGTTGACTGTCATTCCTAATCGTATACACAATATCTCTGTCACATAAAAATCTACCCATAAATGAAAACCAAATATCAGAGTAGCAATATTTCTCACTTTTTTCCCGGCATCCATATGCTGTTGCGCCATTCCTACAGAACAGATTGCAATAAACAGACATATACTAAAGGGAAGCAATGAAAATGTCATATCAAATCCCTCTGTTGTTCCCTGCTGCCTCGCAAAATATCCTTCTACCACCAGCACTCCAAAGAAAAGGACTGCTCCCCAAAAATATTTTCTTACATTCCTGATTTTATCTGCATAAATTCTTAAATAATATCCTGTCATTACAAATATTAGTCCCAAAAAAACTCCATTTCTGGTGGTTTCAAAAATATCATAATATCCCAGCAGAATATTTCTTATTGCAGGTAACGAAGCAAACCAGGTCTTATAAGCACTTCCCAGCACTCCCACCACATACAATAACAATGCAATTATGAAATTCACCGACACCGGAAGTTTTAAAACCTTTACCATTAAATACAATAACAGTACCGCTGTCACAAGTCCTGCAAAATACCAAAGCTGTCCATAACTTCCCACACAAAAAAATTTACGCAAAAAGATAATAATCCATTCTTTATATGCTCTTCCTTCACGTTTCCAGACGAGAATCATCTGGGGCAGATAAAGCAGCGTATATATGAGATACAAGCCCAGAATACGCTTAATATACAATAGCAGCCTGCTCTTATCTTCTAATTTACCAGCCACAAAAAAACCAGAAGCAAGAAAGAAAAAAGGCACACCAATTCTGCTGATAATCTCGTTAAACAGGAAGGCCGCTTCACCATTTATGCTTTTGAACACATTCGTATGCAGTCCTACAATGAGTAATGCACAGATTAACTTCATATAATCGACTGCAATAAATTCCTTTTTTTCAGAAATCATCCTATCCTCACTTCAAAAGCAATCTCATTGCTTTTAATAATTGTGATTATTTTGTTCTTACACTTTTTTAAGCCTTTGTAAGAATAATCCAATTTCTATCACATTTCAATTGAATATATTGCCCGAAAATAGTATTATATTGCTATAATATATATTTCATTTGTTACACTACACTAAAACACATATTTTTGCCTCATAGCCTTGCCGGAAAGGAGAAACTATGGAAAAAGCCTTTTTTGAAAAATACAAAACCTCAGAGGTTACCAATACCAGACGTGTTATCTGCACGCCCCCTGCCTTTACCAGAGAGCATTTCTTTTATATTCAGGAGGCTGGCTATTTAAAAAGCTTAAAGCCCCATCTAAGTAAGCGAAGTGGTTTAAACTCCTTCCTTTTTATGACAGTTCTCTCCGGCAGCGGGACCGTTACCTATCAGGAAAATCTTGCGGACAAGAAACATGTCACCACTGTTTCTGCCAGAGCCGGAGACTGCTTCTTTTTAGATTGCTCCAAGGAATATACCCATATCAGCAGTGAACAAGACCCTTGGGAGCTCTTATGGATTCATTTTTATGGTCCCCAGGCAGAGGCTTATTATCAATATTTTTTAGAACGTCAAAGCTGGCATTTTCATTCCAGCCGCCAGAACGACTTTATCACTGCCATTCAGACAGTTCTTTTGCTCCACGAAAACAGAAACGAGGATACCGACATTCTTGCTGCCGACCAGATTCACCACATCCTCACGCTTTTATCCACAGAACCTACAGAAAAGGAATTATCCGTTTCTCCCCTTAGTGAAAAGCTGCAAAATGTTGCCTCTTATCTGAACGAGCATTACACCGAGGATATTTCTTTGGATTTTCTTGCAGAAAATTTCTTTATCAGCAAATATTACTTAAGCCGGGAATTTAAAAAGGAGTTTGGAACTACCATCATTCAATATATTCTTGTTAAAAAAATCACCTATGCCAAAGAGCTGCTTCGTTACAGCAATTCCTCCATCGAGGATATCGCTACGCTCTGTGGCATAGATGACGCCAGTTACTTCAACAAAGTTTTCCGCAAATTAGAAGGCTGCACTGCCTCCGAATATCGCAAAAAATGGTAGGGACTGTTGCAAAATGATTCACCAATCCTCCTGTCATAATTGGTATTATCACAAGGTTACGCCATTCGCAT
>CAYMIS010000135.1:0-7625 GCA_964390485.1 uncultured Roseburia sp.
CTTCTTCAAGGTTTGGCTCGATATCTTTCTTATACATATCTGCCTGTAATTCATCATTGATTAAGATCATGATTACATCAGCTTTTTTAGCTGCTTCTGCTGCTGTGTAAACTTCGAATCCCTGTTTCTCAGCCTTTGCCCAGGATTTACTTCCTTCGTAAAGACCGATAATTACGTTACATCCAGATTCTTTTGCGTTTAACGCATGTGCATGTCCCTGGCTTCCGTAACCAATAACTGCAATTGTTTTTCCTTCTAAAAGTGAAATATTACAATCTTCCTGATAATAAATTTTTGCTGACATATTTTTTCCTCCACTATCTTTCATTATTCCATAATTCTTACATCCGCTGTCCCTCTGGACAATCCGGTAATTCCCGTACGCGCTAATTCTAAGATTTCATATCCCTGCAATAAATCCATAAATGCTTCTAACTTATCCTGATGCCCGGTCAATTCAATCACCATGGCATCACGGGTTACATCTACAACTTTTCCATGGAAAATCTCTGTTACGTTAAGAATCGGCTGGCGTTCGGTATCTTTCGCACGAATCTTAACTAAAATCAGTTCTCTTGTTACAGAAGAACCCGGCTCTAATTCCTGAATGTCTACGACATCCTCAAGCTTCGCAAGTTGTTTCTCAATCTGTTCTAAAATTTGTTCATCACCGGTTGCAACAATTGTAATCCTTGTATATCTTGGATCTGCTGTTGCACCAGCTGAAAAACTATCAATATTATAACCTCTTCGGCTAAACAAACCGGAAATATGACTTGTAACACCCGGATTATTCTCAACAAGGAGTGATAACACCCGTCTTCTCATAAGAAAACCTCTCTTTTTATTTCACACTTTAATTACACATCACACTAAAGTAGATAATAGCATATTCCATTATTTTGTCAATGAATTATAGGAAAAATGGGTATACCTATTAGGAATACCCAAAATAACCAATAGTCTTATTTAATCCTTCGACCTTTGCCATCTTTGTTAATTTTTCCACATAATATCATAATTGCTTCTACAAATACCCAGATTCCAACGCAACAAATAACTATAAAAAAATAAATTATTGCAATAATTATCGCAACCATCGCAGGAAATGTAAGATAAGAGTTAAATTTCGGCTCTGCAATTCCAATTATCGCTGCAATATATGCAATATATGCGCTCAAGCTAAGTACCAGCTGTACAACTGCCTTTTTGGTATAACCAAGATAAAAATTGTGTACACCAAGGGTTCCCAAGAAAAGTGCGAACAATCCGGCTGCCACTTTAGATTTTGGGCTTGTATTTCCATAGCCTTCCATCTCAACCCCACAATTTAAACACACATTCTGCATCGGCTGTCGAACCGGTGCTCCACAGCATGGGCAAAACTGATTACCAGCTCCCCTTGGAGCCTGACAGCGCATACACATCACAGCTTCATCTGTCATATACTGCAAACCACAATGTCTACAAATATACATATCTGATACCTCATTAATCTGCTAATAATCTGCCTTGTGCATCGCGGTCAATCTTGCCACATAAAATCATGATTCCTTCTACTAAGCCCCAGATTTCAATACCAAGAACTAAAAATGCACCAATAACAACACATGATAATACAATTCCTACAATTGTACAAACCAACTGAATAACAGCTTTTGAAGTATATCCAAGGTAAAAGTTATGTACGCCAAAGCAACCTAAGAAGATTCCTAATAAGCCAGCTGCAATCTTAGACTTATCGCCCTTCATCTCATACGCACCCATTGCTACACCACAATTAGTACATACCTGTGCACCCATCTGTGTCTGCCCTCCACAACTAGGACAGAAATTCACTCCTGCACCCTTCTGCGCGCCACATTTTACACACATTACAGCTTCATCTGTAACATATTTTTCACCACAATTTCTACAAAACATTTGCTTATCCTCCGTCATTTTAACATTTTCATACTTTTACATTTTATCATATAAAAGATAATTGTAAACTAATTTTTTGATAATCAAACATTTTCACTAAAAATTTTACCATTTTATGATAATTTTGCTGTTATCATCCAGATAACAGCTGCAAAAAATAACCACATTCCCAAGGTTCGCGTTTTCTTCTCTGCCTCTGGATTCCCTCTGTCTGTTTTTCTTGTACATGCTGATGGTGCTGCAATCATAAGCATTCCCGTCAAAATTAAAACTGCCCATATTAAGACCATGTTTTTCTCCTTTGTCTTTTTCTATTTTCCCACTTATGATAGCACATTTTTATTACATCTTCTATCTGGATTTTTTAGAAAGCATTCCATGCTGTACCATATGTATTGCTGCTGAAATTACCAATAGAAGGCCTGATAATGCATGGGAAATTCCCATCCACATGCCAGGCATTACTTTTAATAATATGCCTGTGGCAAACACCACAATAAGTGAAATCAACATCATCCAATTCACTGTTATCATCCATTTTCTACTTCTCATAAATGTTCTCCTTAATGTTAGTATAAACTAATTACCGCTGGTTAGTTTATACTAACAAGGAGATTTTGTCAAATACATTTTTCTACCATATCCCTACAACAAATCTTCTATAGAAGAACAAAAAGTCAAGCGTGGGTGCTTGACTTTTTGACTTTATGTATGTTTTTATCTACTTTGCTTTTCTTAACTCTTCAACTGGAATCTTCCTACCAAATCATGCATGGTCATTGCTGACGCAGATAATTCCTGACTTGTCGCTGATGATTCCTCTGCCGCTGCTGAGTTAGACTGAACAACCTCTGAAATACGCTCGATTCCGGCATCTGCCTGTTGCATTGCAATTGCCTGCTGTTCCGAATCCTCTCTTAAGCCCTTAGAGGTCTCTGCAATTTTCTGTACTGCCTCTACCACTCCATCTAAAACATCAGAAGTTCGATAAGCAACTTTATTTCCTTCTTCAATCTCGCGCAATGTATTTTCAACTAATGCTCTTGTGTCCACAGCAGATTTCGCACTCTGGTCTGCCAGATTACGAATTTCATCTGCAACTACTGAAAAACCACGGCCTGCCTCTCCCGCCCTTGCTGCTTCAATAGAAGCATTCAATGACAGTAAGTTCGTCTGACTTGCAATATCTTCGATTTCTGAAATAATATTTTCAATCTTCTTAGAAGTCTCACTGATACGATTCATGGATGCAACCATGTTGCCCATTTCTTCACGACTAAGCTGCGCATCCTCTGAGCATTTCATTGCCTGATGATAGGCTTCTTCCATACTGCTGACAGTATCATTCAAACCATTTGACAGGGTATTCATCGTAGCTAACATTTCCTGTACCGAAGCGGCCTGGTCTGTCGCACCCTCTGCCAATTCCTGCGCAGCCTCTGCTAAATTGGAAGCACCGGAATTCACATGCTCTGCCGCCTGATTTACTTCTAATAATGTACTGCTTACATTCTGGTTCATTGTACGGATTGCCATAAGAAGCTGTTTAAAATCTCCAACATAAGACTGTTCACACTCTGTATCTACCGTAAAATTACCATTTCCCATTTCATCACAAAGATATTTTACATCTAAAAGAATTGCGCTTAATCTCTGCACCATATCATTGGACGCATTCATAAGCCCGGCAATTTCATCCTGTGCATCTGAACGCGGAAAGTCTGACTGCAAATCTCCATTTGCAAATTTCATAAAACGTTCTTCTAACTCTCCTAAAGGCTTCGCAATTCCTTTTGCAATCACACTACTGATTCTTGTCGATACGGAAACGGATACTGCTATCAAAATTATCATAACAATAAGGGAACCGTACTCAAGAACTGCAAGCACTACTTCCATCTCATGTTCCTTAGCAACATTCACTTCCATAAGGCTCACAATTGCTTCATCTACTGCATTATATAATGGCGTTATCTCCGCAATTGCCTTTTCCTGCGCCTGACGGCAAAGCTCCTGGTCAGTCGTAGCGCCAATTTCAATAATCTCGGCTTCTTTCACAAAATAAGCTTCTAATGCGCTTTCAATTGCAACCAAGGATGCATGACCTTCTTTTGTAACCATTGTAGGGCGAATTACCTCAATAAGCTCATATACCTTTGCTTTATGTTCCGCATGCTGTTCTAACATTAAATCTATCTGTGCCTGATCTTCATAACCAATAATGCCACGCATAGCAGAACGACATTCTGCATGCTCATTCATAAGCATACCTATATCTCCCTGAGGCAGCGCATAATTGTTCATTGCTTTCTTATAATTAGATGTAATAACAAAAATTGCAATCACACCTATTGCTAATGCTATCGTAGAAATCAGGATAATAATTTTAAACGCCTTTTGCAATCGTTCCTGAATACGAAGCCCTTTGAAATTAAAAAAATTATTTTTCATTTTTTTTCCCATAATCCTTCTCCTTCACTCTTTATTCTGATACCAGACTGCGCGATATCTTTATAATTTTGAGTTTCATTGAGAAAATAACTCATATATTAATTTTACACCTTTTTACATTTTTTTCAATGTATTCTCAGATTTTTTTGAGACTTTTTTCCTAATTTTTCATTATTCTCGAATAATTCCTTTTCCAGACAAAAAAAACCTCCAAAGTAACAAATTTTTTATCTGTCTACTTTAGAGGTATCCTATCATTTTGTTATGTGAATCGGATGATTTTTCTATTTGATACGCTGAAAACAATCCTCACTTATCCCACTTTAAATATTCCAAGTTCCGGAGGATTATAAGTAAACAGGATAAATGCTATAGAAAATATCCAAACAAGAATTTTTAAAATTACGTTTTCTTTTGAATCAACACAGGATTGCGCAGTTTTGTAAACAACCGCATAGGCAATTATTACGCTTAAAACAAATGTCAGGATATTTAGCCATGCCACATTATAGCCTAAAATTCCTGTATATGTGTAAAAGAAAACGGGTATCAGAAAAGTACCTGCAAGGATTCCCAGCGAAAATGCTTTACGAATACATGGATACTCATTTTCTAACTGTTTAACTGCAAACAACGAATAAACAAGCATTGGAAAGAAAACTAATTTCATATGCTCCCACGTCGATTCACTCACCGGGAAGAAAAATCCTAATATATAATTTCTTCCTGACCATTCATACACAAAATGTGACAAAATACCAGCTATTACCGTAAAAATAATTCCTGCGACAATATAACGTTTTAATTTGTCCATAAATCCTCCTCGGAAAATATACTATTACTAGTTTATAATTTCCGAAGTCCGATTATTCTTCCTAATTTATAATTTTAAAAAAGTGGCAATTTTTTATACAATATAAGCAATTTACTGCTAAGAATAAACAGGCAAAACTTGTCTGACAAAATTTTGGCAAAATTAATGATTACATCTTTTGAATTTTCACTTTATTTCCCTGCCCTTTTCCCTTAAGTAATTTCTTATATGCGCCCAACTTTTTGGAAGGAACTTTAATTTTTGCTTTTGAGTAAATCCCTTTAAAAGCATTTTCTCCAACTTTTTTCAATTTCGTTGACTTAATTGTAATTGTTTTTAGTTTCTTACAATCTCTAAATGCCCATCCATCAATCGTCGTTACTTTACTCGGAATCGTTATGCTCTTTAAAGCTTTACACTCATAAAATGCTGCGTTTCCAATTTTTTTCAATGAACTGCCCAATGTTACTTTCGATAGCTTTACACATCTCTGAAAAGCATATTCCCCCAGTTCCGTAACCTTATTAGGAATTTTTATACTCGTTAAAGATTTACATTCAAAAAAAGCTCCATCACCTATTTTTTGCAACGATGAATTAAATGTGATTTTATTTAATTTTGTACATCCACAAAAAGCTTCATGACCAACGTTTTTTATGTTTTCTCCAAATATCACCTTTGTGATTTTTTTATTGCCCTTAAAAGCTTTCTCACCTATTGTTGTAACCTTATATGTTTTATTATTTATTCTTACACTTTTGGGTATCTTTATTGACTTCATATTCGAGTTTGTAATTCCAACAAATTCTACTGTTTTTTCTCCCGTTATCTTGTACTTATAATCACTATCACCATTCAAGACACATTTATAATGAATACCATCCGCAGCAAATACATACGAAGTCCAATGAATATTAGCTTTTTTCCACTGTTTTCCGTTCCGGCATAATATACATGACTTAACGGACAATCATAAAATGTCCATTGTTCCACCTTTTTTAAACTTTTAGGCAAATGTATATATTCCAAACTGGTGCAGCCGTAAAACGCATATTCTTCTATCATTTTCAATCCTTCTGAAAAAATAACTTTTTTCAATTTGGTACAGTCTTCAAACGCAAACTCACCAATCGACTCCAAGCTTTTCGGCAGTGTAATGCTTTCGATACCTATATCACTAAAGGCAAAATCCTCTATTCTTGTAATACCCTCCTCTATTACAACATCAACAACTTTATCCTCAAATAGTACATCACTGTAACCACCGCTTCCTGATATCGTTAATAATCCGTCACTGTTTAACGTGTATGTTACATTTTCCCCACATTTTCCACTTGAAACAATTTCAGCCGCATCAACACTTATTTTTGAACCACAAAGAAAAAGTATGGTAACTATTACCGAAAAAATAATCTTCTTATACATCTTCTCTCCTCCTCAGAATTTGAATGTAAACTATTGTATTTACAGTAATAATAGTTCATTGGTACTATTTTTTCAAGTAATTCTCTTTATAGCACAAAAGTGTGCTTACAGCAACTATCATTTTCTCATATCTTATTTCTTTGATAGCTGATTTGAAAAATATTGCGCTGCAAGAGCGTATTCTATATCATCCTCTATATACACAACAATAGGATTCTTCTCCTCATCTTCTTCCACCTCATAAAGCATATAGTTTTGCGAAAAATCTAATTGCTTTTTCCCTTTAAGCGGTAGTAATGCAAAATATTTTTTATTATTAAATTCGAAATAAGAATAAACTCCGCATTCCATACTAGTTCCATCCTCATATGGAAGCGTCACAATAATGTCCTCTAATTTTTTTCCCATAAATTCCATAATATGTCCTCCCAAAACGACTCTTTCCATTTTTATCTACTTTATAAGTTAACCACACTCACCTTCCAATTACAACCTTTTCCACCGCATCTCTGTGCGTGTCTTACACAAACACCACAAACTAAATAAGACTTCCCATACCGCATCAAAAGCGGCTAGGAAGTCTTTATTTTTGTGGTTGAGTCAATTTTACTTATATAAAACATAACTCAACAATTATTCACACTATCTGTCAGGTTTAATTAGCATTTACCAGCTTTGTGAGCTTCTTCAATTGCCACTGCAACAGCTACTGTCATACCAACCATTGGGTTGTTACCTGCACCGATAAGACCCATCATTTCTACGTGAGCCGGTACAGATGAAGAACCTGCAAACTGAGCGTCAGAGTGCATACGTCCCATTGTATCTGTCATACCGTAGGAAGCTGGACCTGCAGCCATGTTATCTGGATGTAATGTACGTCCTGTACCACCACCAGATGCTACTGAAAAGTACTGTTTACCCTGCTCGATACATTCTTTTTTGTATGTACCTGCTACTGGATGCTGGAAACGTGTTGGGTTTGTAGAGTTACCTGTGATAGATACGTCTA
>CAYMIS010000136.1:0-7574 GCA_964390485.1 uncultured Roseburia sp.
ACCTCCTATTATTTGGATGTTCTTAATACGCCTATTCGTAACAGAGGACCATCTCTTCTACTCACAACTGCTATATTTTAACATATAACATGTTCATGTGCAAGCACTTTTTTCAGTTTTCCCTCGATTTTCCTCGATTATAAGAGCGTTTCACAAGCTTTCATAGCTCATATAAAATTGCTTCGCAGCGAAAATCCTGACTTATCACATCTATGTTTTTCACAAACCTAGCAATAAACGCAAAATCCTATTTAAACAGCCATTAAATATTTTCATTCTGAATTGTCTCTATAATATTCTTCCGATTAATTTTATTCATAGAATAGCGGGTAATTGCAAAAAGCAACAAAATAACTGCCACCGTTGAAATGATAATTCCGGTAAACGGAAGCTTAAATGGCGTTTCAAAATTATCCATTAATGCAATATGAAACAGATAGGAAAATCCGCAGCCTGCCAAAATCCCCAGCACAAGAGATTTACTTCCATAGAAAATACTTTCCAGACGAATCATGCGTTTAAATTCCTTCCTTGTCATTCCTATGGATTTTAACATGGCAAATTCCTTGGAGCGAAGCTCCATATTCGTTGTTATCGTATTGAAAATATTTGTAATTCCGATTAATGCAATTACCGTAATAAATCCATAGAGAAAAATTGCCACTAAAAGATATAAGGAATGCACTTTCTGATATTCCGCCTCTTCATTTGTAATGTTATATTTTACAAATCCATCCTGCTCAAAATCAGCCATAATATAATCTTCTAAGGCATATGCATCCTCACAGCAAAGATACATGGACAGGAAATGACTGATATATTCTTTATGCTGCTCCATCCACGCATCACTGACAACCAGACATCCTTGTCCACTGTAGTACTTTAATGAAAGCGGTCGAACATCCGTAATGGCACTCAGTTCTATTTCAACGGTTTCCTCCTGATAGCTTTCCGGCAGGGATTCATCTCCGATACAGATACTTCCTGACAACTTATCTCCCGGAAGGAAATCATACATCATCCCCTTAATCTCTACCTTTTTTCCATTTTCCTCCATCGTTCCCATATTATAATCAGCAACTAAAATTGCCTTTTGTTCATTTTCCTCTACTGCAATTCCAACATCCCTGCAATACTTTTCATATGCCTGGGATTCTAAAGCCACAATACCAATTCCCACATATTCCGGCAGAGAAGCTATATCTGTATCACTGTCTGACAGATATTTTGCATTATACGGAAGCATCTTTGTTGGTATTTTAAAATTCTCAATCATACGATTGATTTCTGCAAAGGATACATCTTCCTGCTGCGCAATTTCCAATGCTTTTTTATAATTTTCTTCTGCATCCTCAGAGTAGAGACTTACCTGAAGCTGATATCCTGCATCCTTATAATAATAAGCGGTAGCAAAAAAAGTCTGTTCCACAAAGGTTGTCATTCCAATAAAAATAGATACACTTACTACAATCGAAACAATGGTTGCACGATATTTTGCTCTTGAACGTTTCAAATTTTTGTAAGCAATTGTTCCTCCAATTCCAAAGAAGCGATGTATCATGCCCGGAATTTTTACATTTTTCCGTGATAACTTTATAAAGGAATTTCCTCTGATTGCCTGTATTGGTGTAAGCTTTGCCGCTTTACGGGCAGATTGTCCCGCTGATAAAAATACAGTAACAGAAGAAAGGATTCCTCCGATTATCATTGCAGGTACAGACATCACATAAATAAGTTCAATTCCTAAGCTTTCTGCAAATAAAAAACCGGTGGTTTTTACCAGAACCCAGGTTGCAAATACACCGGAAAAGATTCCTAATGGTACACCTACTATTCCTAAAAAAGCTGCTTCTGTATAAACCATCTTTTTTCGCTGCTTTTTCGTCGCACCAATCGAGGAAAGCATTCCATAAAGCTTCATCTTTTCCGTCAGGGATATTACAAAGCTGTTTCGGATGCAGAATACACTGGCAAAAATAATAATTCCCACTGCAACACCGCACATGGAATATAAAAGATTCATTGTAGAGTTGGAAAAATCTAAAAGCTCCCATTTTAACAGCCACTCATTAGAATCATAATAATCTGCCACCTGCTCTATTTGAAGCCACTCCTGCTCCGTCAAGCTTTCTCCCGCCTCATAGCGCGAGAGAATGTCTTCCGTTACTCCAAGCAGACCCGCGGTCACTTTTGTTTTATTTTTTAATGCCTTCTTCGTATAATTGGCATAGATATTTACTTTTTCTGTAATATCTTCCGGTTTCATGCAGGTAATTGCCGTATAACCCGGTGCGGTATAGCCTTCAATACCATAATTCAGACGTTCTATGATGCCTACTACCTGATAGGTCTTTTCTCCGGTGGAAACAAGCTGTTCCTCGTCCCCGGTATAACTAACGGACTGGTTTAATCTGCCGCCCTCTTTATCATCCCGATAACCCAGCTCCAATTGCAGGCTGTCACCAACCGCAATATCTACGCCGCCATTTGTTATGGTGTGCCTTGAAATAAGAATTTCTCCTTCTTTTTCCGGCATTCTTCCCTCTAGCAGCTTTGGAGAAACTGCATGAACTGCCTCATCTGTCATTCCCAGCACATAAAGATAAGGTTTTTCTTCATTGCTGCAGCCCTCTAATTTTGCATAACCTATTTCTATTTCAAATCCCAGCTTTTCGATATTACGGTTATTCTCGAAAAACTTTACATTCTCTTTCTCTACGCCATTAAAGTAGTAATGGTAATCTCCCGATTGCTTTTTTTCATAGGCAACCATACTTGCCCGAAGACTTTCTGCCATACATGCCACTGCTGTAATCAGTGCCGTGGAAAGAATGATTCCGATAATCGTTACAATGGTTCTCTTTTTATTCTTCTGCAGGGAGCAAAAGGTCAGTTTCTTCATAATATCCATGAGCTATCTGCCCTCCCTGTCTGCCGCAACTTTACCATCTTCAATTACAAGAACCCGGTCTGCCTGCTTTGCAATTTCAAGGTTGTGGGTAATCATTACAATGGTCTGCTTATACTTCTGATTGCAAACCTTTAAAAGCTCCACAATCTCATCACTGGCTTTCGAGTCCAGATTTCCGGTAGGTTCATCTGCCAAAAGGATTGCAGGACGGTTCATAAGTGCCCGGCCAATCGCCACTCTCTGCTGCTGTCCGCCGGATAATTCATTAGGCAGGTGTTTTCTTCTATGCTTTAATCCTAATGTCTGTAATAATTCCTCTAACAGTTCTTTATCCGGTGTTTTTCCATCCAGTTCACAGGGAAGCGTCATATTTTCTTCTACATTTAAAACCGGTATCAGATTATAAAACTGATAAATCAGTCCCACCTGTCGTCTTCTAAAAATTGCCAGATTGTCATCATTCATCCGGTAAATGTCCTGATTTTCAATAAACACCTGACCAGCGGTTGGTCTGTCTACACCACCTAACATATGCAGCAGGGTAGATTTCCCACTTCCCGAGCTTCCTACAATAGCCACAAATTCTCCCTGCTTCACAGAAATCTGTACATCATTGACTGCAATTACCTGATTGTCACCTTTCCCATATATTTTTGTTAAATTCTCTGTTCTTAAAATGTCCATACTCATGTCCTTTCCTATTTGATGCTTCGAGTTTAACAATGTAAAATGACAATTCCGTTACATTTTCCTTTTTAAAAAATTAATTTTTCATTAGCTTTATGGTAAAGGTTGTTCCTAAATCTTTTTGGGATTCTACGGTAATATTGCCACCATGCTGTGTTACAATCTCTTTTGCTAAGGATAATCCAATTCCTACACTGTCCGCTTTTGCCCGCTTACTCCGGTAAAAGCGTTCAAAGATATGTCTACATTCCTCTTCTTCTATTCCTTCCCCATAATCGGTAACTTTAATTGCTGTGTATACTGCATTATCCTCTTTATACAAAAGCACTTCACTTCCCTCCGGGCTATGTTCTATGGCATTTTTTACAATATTCGTAATTGCCTCTAGCATCCAGTGACCATCGGCAAGGATATTTATTCCATTTTCCCCTTTTTGTTTGAGTGTAATCTGCTTCCACTCTGCCATAACCTCTATTTTTTCTGTTGCCTTAGAAAGGAGTTCATCCAAAGACCATACTTCCTTCGAAAATTCTACCACTCCCGCATCCAGTCGTGAAAGTTTAAGCAGTGTTGCCACCAGCCAGTTCACATAATTTAACTGTCTTGTAATTTCTTTCAAAAAGTGCTGCCTTGTTTCTGCCGGCATATCCTCATCATCCGACAGATTATCCAGAAGAATCATAACGGATGTCAAAGGTGTCTTTAACTGATGGGAAATATCTGAAACACTGTCCGCCAAAGCTTTTTTCTGTTTTTTTGAAATGTCTGCATGCTCCTTTAGCATAACGGTTACCGTATAAAGTTCGTTTTTGAGGGAACTAAGTTCATCCTCGGTGTTTTCTGTCAGTGCTAATGTATAATCTCCATGGGAAATACGTTTCACATATTGTGTCAGCTGTTCTAAGCTTTTCTGCCGCCTGTTTAAATAGTGCCAAAACATGAAGGCCACAAAAAATGCTGTTATGATAAAAAGCGCCCCACCTGCCATCACAAACTGCTGATATAAGCTGTCCTGTTTTGCATCTGCAAACTCTCCCGGAAAAATTCCATACTGCTGTAAAAGCACTGCGCCTTCCTTTTCTGCTCCGGTATCATTTAAGAAAGCTATAAAGGTTTCCTCGTCAAATTCCGGATACTGCTGCTTTAGTTCCCCTAATAACGACGCTGTCATTATATAATTTTCCTCTGCTATTTTTTTCTGATAGCCGTATGCAATCATGTGAAAAAATAGCAACAGCACCAGTATTCCAATACCGGTGCCTGCAATCATTTTTCGAAATTCTTTATTCTTTTTCAATGCGATATCCCATTCCTCTAACTGTTTTTATGAGTGTGGCATCCTTGTCTCCGATTTTTTCCCGCAGCCGCTTCATAGTAACGGATAAGGTGTTGTCGTTTACAAAGTTTCCATCCATATCCCAGATACTTGCTAATATCTCATCTCTGGTAAATAGTTTTCCTTTATGGCTCATCATAACAAACAAGATTTTATATTCCAGCTTTGTCAAAGAGATTTCTTCTCCCTTTACAAAAGCCCTGCCGGATGCCGTATCCAGCTTTACCTCCCGACACTGCAGCACGTCATTATCTTTTCCCACTCTGCGCAATACATTATGTATTCTTGATATTAATTCTCTGTTTCGGAAAGGTTTTATAACATAATCATCTGCACCAAGGGAAAATCCCTTGACCACATCCTCTTCTTCTTCCTTTGCCGTCAAAAATATCACCGGCAGTTCCTGCACCTTTTTGATTTCCTTGCACAGTAAAAAGCCATCACCATCCGGCAGTCCCACATCAAGAATTGCCAAATCAAATGCCATATTTCCAAAGGCTTCTGTCGCCTCTTTGTAGCTTCTCGCCACTTTGCAGGAAAAACCTTCATTCTTAAGCAGATACTCCAGTCCTAAAATAATTGCCTCGTTGTCCTCTACTAATAAAATTTTAGTCATTTATTTCTTTTCCTTACATGCTTTCAGTAAATCATGGTATTTCATCTCTTCTTTTTTCGTAAGCTTTGCCTTTGGCAGTAAATCCGGTCTTCTTTCATAGGTTCTAAGGATTGCCTGCTCCCTGCGCCACTCATCTACTTTTTTATGATTTCCTGACAAAAGAACCGGGGGAACCTTTTTGCCCATCCATTCCTCCGGACGGCTGTATTGAGGATATTCTAACAAGTCTCCCTCAAAGGATTCGGTGGAACCGGATTCATCATTGGTAAGTACTCCCGGTACCATACGGGAAATAGCATCCACCATTACCATTGCCGGAAGTTCTCCACCGGTAAGCACATAATCTCCAATGGAAACATAATCGGTTACGATTTCCTCTAAGACACGCTCATCGATTCCCTCATAATGACCGCATAAAAGAATTAAATCTTCCTCTAACGCCAATTCTTTCGCCATCGGCTGGGTAAAGGTTGGTCCCTGAGGGGTAAGATATACGGTTCTTGGTTTATATCCAATACGTTCTACAATGGATTTCCATGCATCATAAACCGGCTGCGCCTGCATTAACATACCGGCACCTCCACCATATGGATAATCGTCTACTTTTTTATGTTTATTCGTTGTATAATCCCGGATATTTACTGCCTCAATCGAAAGCAGTCCTTTCTCAGAAGCCCGTCCAATAATACTGGTAGAAAGCCCCTGCATTACCATATCCGGAAATAATGTTAATATATGAAAGTTCATATGTTCCTCACATTCCAAATCAGTTTATAAAACTGCATATAAAATACTTAAAAACCACATTGTTATGGAAATAATCATACGGTTTATTGCTTACTATTTCTCTTATGTATCCTGCCATTTTTATCCCGCTAATTATTTTTTATTAATATCACGTAATCCCGGAAGCAGATGCACCTCAATGGTTCCTGCCTCAATATCAACTGCTTTCACACAATCTTTAATTGCCGGAAGCAAAATCTCTTCCCCTTCCGGTGTTTTGATGACATAAACATCATTCGCCCCGGTCTGCAAGACATCTGCAATTTCACCAAGTTCTTCTCCCTCATCAGAAGTTGCACGAAGTCCGATTAAGTCCGCAATAAAATACTCATTTTTCTTTAGTTTTACTGCATGTTCTCTGGTCACATAAAGACTTTTCTGGCGATATTTCTCTACGTCATTTATATTATCAAGACCTTTGAATTTCAGAATAACCATATTCTTAAAAAATTTCACGCCTGCTACTTCAAGGTCTAATTTTTCTTTTCCTGTATCCAAAATTACTTTTTTTAATTTCTTGAATCGTGCCGGGTCATCTGTGGTTGGAAAAACCTTAACCTCGCCGCGGACACCATGGGTTGTCGTTATTACCCCTACCTGTAATAAATCTTCCATCACTATCCTCCTGCATTTTGAATAGAAATTCTATTTTGCAAACGCATTTCTTCTTATATTTAAAGTCACATTTTTATTCTCTCATATGACAGAACATCATCCATAAAATGTAAAAAGGCTATCTCCTTCGAGATAGCCCAAAAATTACTGCATAATTTCAACAATAACTTTCTTTTCTACTTTTGAGGCAGCAGCCTTCACAACAGCACGGATTGCTTTCGCAATACGGCCCTGTTTGCCGATTACCTTGCCCATGTCGGACTGCGCTACACGTAATTCCAAAACAATGGCTTTCTCATTCTCGGTTTCAGTTACAACAACTTCATCCGGGCAATCGACTAGTGATTTGGCAATTACTTCAACTAATTCTTTCATTAGACCACCTCACTAATCCTATTTTTCGATACCAGCATTTTTGAAAATTCTAGCAACTGTTTCTGTTGGCTGAGCTCCATTAGCTAACCATTTTTTTGCTAATTCTTCATTCACATGGTATTCTGTAGGATTCTTCATTGGATCATATGTTCCGATTTCTTCGATACATCTACCATCTCTTGGTGCTCTAGAGTCTGCAACTACGATTCTATAGAAAGGAGCTTTCTTCTGTCCCATTCTTCTTAATC
>CAYMIS010000137.1:0-7553 GCA_964390485.1 uncultured Roseburia sp.
GATTACATGCCAGTGTATCCGTGTTCCGGTATTAAACGGACATACAGCAGCTGTATTTGTGAAATTAAGAAAAAAAGCTACGAAAGAACAGTTAATCGAAGCATTAAGAAACTACAGTGGTGCACCACAGGAATTAAACCTTCCAAGTGCTCCAAAGCAGTTCATCCAGTACTTAGAAGAAGACAACAGACCACAGGTATCTATGGATGTTGCATATGAGAATGGTATGGGCGTATCTGTAGGACGTTTAAGAGAAGACAGCGTATATGACTGGAAGTTTGTTGGATTATCCCATAACACAGTCAGAGGAGCAGCCGGTGGTGCTGTATTATGTGCAGAGTTATTAAAAGCACAGGGCTATATCACAAAAAAATAATTGAATTATTATAAAACAAAGGAATCACATCAAAAGGTTGAAAAGAAAACATTTTGATGTGATTTTTTTGTGTGAACAGATAATCTTGAATGAAATAACTTGTATACAAGTGTTGTGAAAATGGTGTGAATGTGGTACAATAGTCCCAAAATAATAGCAAAGGGGAAATAGGAAATGAAGAGAAAAAGAGTAGGTTGTTTGTTACTGGCAGTTTTTGTTCTTGCTATGAGTACTGGATGTGGGCAGGGAACCGCCAGCCAGACAGAGAATGGAACAGAGACTGTTGACGGCGCAGATGCAGCCACAGTGACAGAAGAGATTCCGGGTGGAACAGTTTCCCTGACAGTATGGGGCGCAGAAGAGGACCAGGAGCTTCTGGCTGAGATTGTGGAAGGTTTTCAAGCAGAATATGCTGGGCAGGCAGATTTTGAGATTACAATTGCGGCAGAAAGTGAGTCCAGCTGTAAAGATACGTTGTTAGGAGATGTCGTAAATGGAGCAGATGTATTTGCCTTTGTTGATGACCAGTTGATGGCGTTAGTTGCGGCAGGGGCATTAATTCCTGTGGAAAATGCAGAAACGATTGCAGCTGAGAATAATGCAGGGGCAGTTGCAGCAGCATCTGTAAATGATACATTATATGCCTATCCAATGACTGCGGATAATGGATATTTTATGTATTATAATAAGGAATATTTTACAGAGGCAGATGTAGCAACTTTAGATGGTATGCTGGCAGTTGCCGGTGAAGCAGGGAAAAAAGTGGTAATGGACTGGACTTCCGGCTGGTATTTATATTCCTTCTTTGGAAACACCGGTCTTACTGTTGGGTTAAATGAAGATGGTATTACCAATTATTGTACATGGAATGCAACAGAGGGTGCAGTTAAAGGTGTGGATGTTGCAGCGGCGATGTTAGACATTGCAGCAAATCCGGGCTTTGCAAGTATGACAAGTGCTGATTTTCTTGCAGGTGTGGCAGATGGCAGTGTGATTGCAGGCGTCAGTGGTGTTTGGGATGCCAATGCAATGGAGGAAGCATGGGGTAAGAATTATGGTGCCGTAAAGCTTCCGACTTATACATGTGCCGGACAGCAGATTCAGATGGCGTCCTTTGCAGGATATAAAATGGTTGGTGCCAATGCTTATTCTGACCAGCCCTATTGGTCATTAAAGCTGGCGGAGTGGATTACAAATGAACAGAATCAGACACTTCGCTTTGAAAAACGTGCTCAGGGACCTTCGAATATTAAAGCGTCAGAATCGGCAGCGGTTCAGGAATCACCTGCTATTCAGGCAATTTTACAACAGTCTGAATTTGCAAGTCTTCAGAGAATTGGTGGTAAATATTGGGAGCCGACGACTAATTTTGGAAATAAGATGGTGGCAGGTAATCCGGATGGAAGTGGATTACAGGATATTATGGATAAGATGGTAGAACAGATTACCGCTCTTAATTAAGATAGAGACGACATGGAGGAAATAAGAATGAAGAGCAAGAAAAGGGGAAGTATCAGAATTGCAATTTTGATTCCGGTTGTAGTGGTAGGTATTATATCAATTATCTCGAGTGTAGCGGCTATTAACAATATACAGAAGGTAAACAGAAGTGCATCTGTTATCGTAAATGAGCATATGGATGGCATCGCGGCATTAAGTGTAATCAAGGAAAAAACCCAGGAGATTCGAACCCTGGGGTTGTCCCATATTGTAGCGACAGATTTTAATACCATGATAGAACTGATTGAAACAATTAAACAGGAAGAAGCAGCATTAGAGGTCTGTCTTGCGAATTATAGTTCCTATATTGACAGTGACACGGAGGCAGTCTATCAGGAAATGATTTCTAATTATGATGGGTTTAAGTATGCAGTTATTTCTCTTGTAGCCCATAGCGCGAACAGTAAAACTGCAGAAGCTTATGCCTGTGCAAATGGGGAGGTCGCAACCTATGGAGATGCATTACTCGCAAATATTGATGTTTTAAGCGAAAGTATTGATGTAGCAGCGAATGAAGCACGAGCAGAATTGACAACCGTATATCAGGCAGCGCTTTTAAGCAGTCTGGTTACAATCGCAATAAGTATTGTTGCAATTATTGCCTGTGTTTATGTTGTATTAACACGAGTGGTAAAACCAATTCGTGCAACAGAGAAAGAATTAAGAGACATTATTGTTGGAATTGATGAACGAAGAGGAGATTTGACGAAACGAATTCCGGTTATGTCCAATGATGAAATTGCAGAATTGGCAGAAGGAATTAATTCCTTTATGGATAAGCTGCAGCACATTTTCCGTACAATCAGTAAGAGTTCTGCAAAGATGGAGATTGTGGTAAATGAAGTATTTGAAAGTGTAAATACTTCGAACGATAGCGTGTCAGATTTGTCTGCGTTGACAGAAGAATTATCAGCAACCATGCAGGAGGTTTCAAGCAATGCAGTTGCAATTAATGACAATGCAGATGCGGTAAGAAGTGATGTGGAACTGATTGCAGAGAAATCAAACGAAATGAATACTTATTCCAAAGAAATGCGCGACCATGCCAATGAGATGGAAAAGAGTGCCCGGGAGAATATGGAGACTACCGGACGCAAGCTGAATGAAATCTTAGAGATATTAAATCGTGCTATCGAAGAAAGTAAGAGTGTAGATCAGGTAAATAATTTGACCAATGATATTTTAAATATTTCAAGTCAGACCAATCTGCTGGCATTAAATGCTTCCATTGAAGCCGCAAGAGCCGGAGAAGCAGGAAAAGGATTTGCAGTTGTAGCAGATGAAATCAGACAACTTGCAGATTCCAGTCGTGAAGCAGCAAATAATATTCAGCAGATTAATGGCATTGTAACCAATGCAGTACATAACCTTTCTGATAATGCAAATAATCTGGTAATATATATGAATGATTCCATTTTGCCGGTATTTGAGGAATTTGTTGCATCAGGTGCGCAGTATAAGCAGGATGCGGAATATATAGAAGTGATTATGAGTGATTTCTCAGGAAGAACAGAAGAGTTAAAGAATGTAATTGGCGAAATTGCTAATTCATTGAATGCAATTACGTCAGCAATTGATGACGGTGCAAAGGGTGTAACGGGTGTTGCAGACAGCACACAGGTATTAGTATCAGACATGGATAATATTTCAAGCAGAATGAATGAGAATCAGGGCATTGCCGGTGATTTAAAGCAGGAAACAACAATATTCTCTAATCTGTAATCCATGTGTTATCGGTAAGATACAAATAAAAATAAATCAGCAGACAGGTACATTTGCCGGGAGGCAGATGTACCTGTTTTAGCATAGGCAGAATAGTAGAAAGCTTTTTATAGTATGAGTTTCTTGTCAGAATCAAAAAAATGTTATATAATAGCGTGTGCTTAGAAAAAAGAGCTGCAAAGTAGTTTTTATAGGAGTTTGCATGGCAGACGAAGGAAACTATGGGTCTATAACGCAGCTTTTTATAATGGAAAAGGTCGTTGTAACGATTAAGATAAAGGAGAATGAAAATGGAAAAAGTTAGAACAAGATTTGCACCAAGCCCAACAGGAAGAATGCATGTAGGAAATTTACGTTCTGCATTATACGAATTTTTAATTGCGAAGCATGCGGATGGAGAGTTCATGCTTCGTATTGAAGATACAGACCAGGAACGTTTTGTGGAAGGAGCAGTAGACATTATTTACCGCACCATGGAGAAAACAGGACTTATCCATGACGAAGGTCCGGACAAGGATGGCGGTGTTGGTCCATATGTTCAGAGTGAGCGTATGAAAACAGGAATTTATATGGAATATGCAAAGCAGTTAGTAGAAAAAGGCGAAGCATATTATTGTTTCTGTGATAAAGAACGTCTTTCTTCCTTAAAGAGTGAGGTAGTAGAGGGAAAAGAAATCACAATTTATGACAAGCATTGTCTGTCTTTATCAAAAGAAGAAATTGAAGCAAATTTAGCTGCCGGAAAGCCATTTGTTATTCGTCAGAATATTCCAAACGAAGGAACAACTACCTTCCATGACGAGTTATATGGAGATATTACCGTAGAAAATGCAGAGTTAGACGATATGATTTTAATTAAATCCGACGGATATCCAACTTACAACTTTGCAAATGTGGTAGATGACCATACCATGAATATTACTCATGTTGTTCGCGGTAATGAATATCTTTCTTCTTCTCCAAAATATCAGCGTCTTTATGATGCCTTTGGATGGGAATCACCGGTATATATTCATTTACCTTTAATTACAGACGAGAATCATAAGAAATTATCAAAGAGAAGCGGACACTCTTCCTTTGAAGATTTAATTGAACAGGGATTCTTAACAGAAGCAGTTGTAAACTATATTGCATTACTTGGCTGGAGCCCGGAAGACAATAGAGAAATCTTTACCTTAGATGAGTTAATCAAGGAATTTGATTATCGTAGAATCAGCAAATCACCGGCGGTATTTGACTATGTCAAATTAAAATGGATGAATGGTGAATATATTAAAGCAATGGATTTCGACGCTTTTTACGAGATGGCACTTCCATATATTAAGGAAGTAATCACAAAAGACTTAGATTTCAAGAAAATTGCAGCAATGGTGAAAACAAGAATTGAAGTATTCCCAGACATTCGTGAACATATTGATTTCCTTGAAACTTTACCGGAATATGATGTGGCTATGTACACTCATAAGAAGATGAAAACAAATGAGGAAACATCTTTAGAGGTATTAAAGGATGTGCTTCCATTATTAGAGGCTCAGGAGGACTACAGCAATGATGGACTTTACGCTATGCTTTGCAAATATGTAGAGGAAAAAGGTGTGAAGAATGGTTATGTTATGTGGCCAATCCGTACCGCTGTTTCAGGAAAACAGATGACACCAGGTGGTGCAACAGAGTTAATGGAACTTCTTGGAAAAGAGGAATCCATTGCCAGAGTGAAAAAAGGAATTGAATTATTAAGCAAATAATGAGAAAAACGTACAATGATTCACAATTGCAGGCGATCCGGCACCACCGGGGAGCCTGCTTAACTTTAGCGGGACCGGGAAGTGGGAAAACCGCTGTGATAACAGAAAGAACAAAAAATCTAATTCAGGAATATGGAGTAAATCCTGCCAGTATTCTTGTAATTACCTTTACAAAAGCGGCAGCAATGGAAATGAAGGACAGATTTTACCGGCTGATGGGGAACAAGACATATCCGGTAACCTTCGGAACATTTCATGCTGTCTATTTTAGTATCTTAAAACACGCATATCACTATAATGCCAGTAATATTATCCGGGAAGAACAGAAATTCTCCCTGATGAAGAACATTATCGCAAAACATCGTCTGGAATATGAGGATGAAAATGAATTTATTTCCCAGATTCTCGGAGAGATTGGTCTGGTGAAAAACACTGGTGTTACCATTGCAAATTACTATTCTGTCAATTGCGCAGAAGAGGTATTCCGCAGAATTTACAGCGAATATCATGAATATCTGTATCAGCATAAATTAATCGATTTTGATGATATGCTGGTGTATACCTATGAGCTTTTTTCGGAAAGAAAGGATATCCTTTCGGCATGGCAGAAAAAGTTTCAGTACATACTGATTGATGAGTTTCAGGATATTAATAAAATCCAGTATGACATTGTAAAAATGTTGGCTGCACCGGAAAATAATCTTTTTATTGTAGGGGATGATGACCAGTCCATTTATCGTTTTCGTGGCGCAAAACCGGAGATTATGATGCATTTCTTAGAGGACTTTCCGGAAGGAAAAAAGATTCTCCTAGACACGAATTACCGTTCGCAGGAAAATGTGGTAAATGCCGCATTGAATCTGATTAGCTATAATAAGGAACGATTTGAAAAGAAAATAAAGGCATTTCATAAGCCGGAGCAGAACGTTGAATTTGCACTGTTTAAGACGCAAAGAGAAGAAAATCTGCGTATCATTCGTGATATTGCAGAGCGGATAGAACATGGTGGAAGCTATGAGGAATTTGCAGTGCTGTTTCGGACGAATATGCAGCCCCAGCTTTTGATGGAACAACTGTTAGAATACAATATCCCTTTTTGTACAAAGGATAATATTCCGAATCTTTATGAGCATTGGATTGCAAAGGATATTTTTGCATATATAAGAATTGCCAAAGGAAGCAGACAGCGCAGCGATTTTTTACAGATTATGAACCGCCCAAAACGTTATATCAGCAGGGATTCTCTGGATGAAGAAACAGTGGCATTTGATGTATGGGAATGGTTCTATGAGGAACAGCCCTGGGTGGCAGAGCGAATCCAGAGATTGGAGTATGATATTAAATTACTTTCAAGAATGAGTCCTTACGCAGCCATTAATTATATACGGCATGGTATCGGCTATGATGAGTTCTGTAAAGAATATGCGGATTACCGGAGAATTCGTGAAGATGAACTGATAGATATCTTAGAGGAATTACAAGCCGGGGCAAAGGGTTATGAGACCTTTGAGGACTGGTTTACGCATATCGAAGAATACACGGAGGAACTGCACCGGATACATCAGGAACAGAATCAGAAAAAAGAAGGTGTAGCGTTAGCGACCCTTCATAGTGCCAAAGGGTTAGAGTATGACCATGTTTACCTGATTGATGTAAATGAAGGGGTAATGCCTTATAAAAAAGCTGTTTTGGATAATGAGATAGAAGAGGAACGGAGAATGTTTTATGTGGGAATGACAAGGGCAAAGAAGGATTTGCATCTATTTTCAGTAAAACAGGTTTATCATAGGGATGCAGATATCTCCCGTTTTGTGAAAGAAGCCCAGATGGAATGTAAAGAGGCAGAAGAAAAAATGCGTCAGAGCATGGCTGAAAAGGGTTAAAAAATCCGGGTACGCAGTATGCGTATCCCGGAAAATTGTACTATGAAATGTATGCGAATGCTGTTGGTATAAGGATGAACTTTAGTCATCTAATTCGTCAAATTCAGCTTCGTCTAATAATTCGTCGAAACGGTCAGCAACAGCTTCGTACTCATCGTCTGTTTCGATATTATCAAGGGATGGATTGCCTTCTTCATCCTCAGAATAACGGTAAATGAATACTTCACCGTCATCATTTGGTTCGCCGTTCTCCTCTAAAGGAAGAAGTGCGATATAATCCTGCTCGTCCACTTCGAAAATAGTAAGAATACGGCATTCTACCTGAGA
>CAYMIS010000138.1:0-7371 GCA_964390485.1 uncultured Roseburia sp.
CAGCCCAATCATTATCATAGAAGGTCAGTATTTACAGACTTTTCTTCACACACTCCCCGTATCAGAGACATCCGTTCCTCTGAAAAAGTATTTTGGAGAAAAGTTTTGGAAATCTATGCTACCAGCATCGATTACGATCCTAGTGCAGAAAGCTCCATCCTATTCTTTAAGCAGGTGCAGAATAAGATGCACTGGGCAGCTCACAAACACACAGCCGCAGAGGTTATCTACCAGCGTGCTGATGCTGAAAAAGATAATATGGGACTTACCTCATGGGCTAACGACACTATCCGCCGCTCCGATGTGGAAGTAGCTAAAAACTATCTTACCCAGCAGGAACTGGATGCTTTAAACAAGATAGTTACCGCATACCTTGATATTGCAGAAGTACACGCTCTCAATCAGGAGCCTATGTATATGAAGGACTGGCTGGAAACCATCGATGATTACCTGAAAATGACCCGCCGTGATATTCTTACCAGTAGCGGTCACATCAGCCATAAGCAGGCACTCGATAAGGCTCATGCCGAATATGCCAAGTACAAGAACCGCTTGGAAAATACTATTTCTCCGGTCGAACAGGACTTTATCAAAAGTATTGGTACATTGGAAGGAATTGCGGATTCCGGTAAGAAATAAGTTATTATTCAGACCATTCTTCTAAAATCTTTATCCCGATTAGGGTTTTGCCGAAAGTGAATAAAAAAGACGAGAGGTTTGTACCATTATCAATCATTGGTGCAAACCTCCTTCTTATAATTACTTGTTACTTTTTAATTTCCGCCCTTTATCTTTTTCACCTCTCCATTTGTTCCATCAACCATAACCATATCACCATCCTTTAATACTAATGTAGCATCTCCGGTAGCAAGAACAGCCGGTATCTTATACTCAACGATTCTTATGATTTCTTTCTCCGATAAACGAATATTCGTTTTGCCTAAAGAACAAATGCATAAATGGATGCTTATGTGTTGCAGTCTTGTCAAAAGAGGACACAATTACAATATACGATTCTTGAAATAATATACGACTCATATGCACCTCCTGCTTGCATAAATCAAGCTGTAAACTTCAAATCTTCTATTACTTTCAATCTCGCTGTGAGACTGAAAGTCTACATTTTAAAACTATGTCTTCAATTTCTCAATCGAACTATTGTCTTAATAATTTCCTGCTTCACAAAAGAAAAGTCGAGCGTTTTATATTGCTCGTCTAACCTCATATGACAGTATGTTTCCAACATGCTTACTGCAAGATGAACCTTTTCTGGCAAATTCTTTTCGCTTGGTAAAAACAATTTCATTCTATTTACAACTTCATACATTGCAGAATTTTCTATTTGATTATACAGTTTCTTCACTTCAGGATCACTATGTTTTAAACCTTCCAGCACCTCATGGAAATCATAATATTTTTGATGTAGCATTACAAACTTATCCATTATATAGGACAGCCTTTCTTCTTCGGTCGAAAAGGTCCTGAAAAGAGTGTCCTCCATATGTGCCATATCCTTAATGTTCTCATATGCATACCGTATTGTAGCAAGTAATAAATCTTGTTTATTTTTAAAATACCGATACGCACCACCTGTTGATAAGCCGGCGCTTGAAGCCACTTCATCCACTGTCACATTGTGATACCCTTTATCGGCATATAGTTTAATAGCTGTTTTCATTAGTTTGTTTCTTGTCTCTATAGACCTTTTCTGAATAGGTTCCTTCATTTCTTTTCCTTTCTTACAAACATTCTAAATATATCCGCCCCCATTATTCTGGCACCGGCTTTATCTGCTGCATTTTCAAGACATTTGATTTCAGAATCGCTTAATGATACCTCAACTGCATTGACAAGTTCCTCTACCTGCTTTGGTTTTCTGCAACCACATATAGGGACAATCCCCTTGTTAGCAACAAACGCTATAGCCACCTGTGGTACACTAATATTATGTTTTCTTCCAATATCTATCATAACCTTATATAGTCCTGACATCTTCCTTTTTTGAGGTTCAAATATAAGTTTCATAAGAGATTTTTTTGTTTTTACCCTCGGATCCGTAAGCATTCCTTCTTCAAGCACTGCCCATGCCCAAAATAGAATTTCATTCTCTTGACACCATGCAAGTAATCCATTCTTTTCCCATTCCCTTGAAATAATGCTATAGTGATTTTGAACACCATATAGGGGAATATTCTCTTTATCTAATATCTTTTTGGCTTTTTTACATTCATCCAATGTAAAATTGGAAACACCAATATAACGAATCTTTCCTTCTCTATATAGTTCAACAATTTCTCTTATGTGCAGCTCTATATCTATAGGTAAATGGAGCCAATATATGTCAATATAATCTCTTTTGAAATCTTCAAGATCCTTTTCTAAAGATTTTCTGACACAATTCTTTTTGTACCCTGAAAATGGTGTATACTTAGCAGATATTATAATATTCTCTGTGCCAAATTTACCAATCATTTTCTGTGCCTTGCCAAGGCCATAATCTCTGGCAAAATCATAGATATTTAGTCCTAACCCATTCGCTTTTATGGTGGCATCTTTTATCACCTCTTCACCCACACAATTACCACGAAGCATAAGACCATAAACTGTACCACCCCATGAATTAGTCCCTATAATCGCATTTGGTTTTAATATATTCATACACGCCTCCTATAAAAGCGAGATACTTCTCACTTTTTTTGTATTTTAGCGTATAAATGACTAGAAGTCAAGATGGAAACTATAGTTATTAACTTTGATATATAAAACAAAGCAGATAATGCAACTGCTTAAAAGCCTTGTAATATCTGTTCTGTTCTTAATTATGCTCCAACATATTTTCAATAAATATCTGACTGTGTCAAGTAAGGGACAAAAATAATAGCCATCACAAAGAATCTATTTTGCGATAGCTATATGTATGAAACCATTAATGCTTTATAAAACTAAATTTTCTGTTTACAAAGTACGGATCAACTCCACAAACAAGTCAGGTTTCAGCAATACCAATCTGCCATGTCCGAGTGTTGAAAACACTCTAAACTCTGTCTTTCTGTAAGAAGCTCATTTGATTCCTGACGCTCACGGAAATGCATTATCTGACTGTTTTTCATAGCCTCGCCGATAATATACATAATCAAAGTCACTACCAAAGAGGCAATTCCAAGATATGGATGAAAGAAAAACATCATAATCACAAAAAGCACTGCCGAAAACAGATAGCTCATAAAATCACCAATAACCATCATCAGGTTTTCTTCGATAAAAACCATATCTGTTGCCAATACTAAATCCATCTAATATCACATTATCAAAACTAAAATGCAAGATATATCCCATTTTCGCTGTTTTCGTTACACGAATATCAAAAATTGGCCATTGATACACATCCAGAACCTGTTTTTCCATTTCTTCCCTGATAATCTGGTAAGCACCATCTTCTTCCTTTGTTAAATCAGTATAACGAACTTTATAATACGGTACTTCCTTCAGCACTCTTTGTTCCTGTTTATTCGGCTCAATCACAATTCGAAGTGCGTCATTATCAGAAATCAGAAAATTTATTACCTTTTCAAAACGTTCGACATCTAATTCCTCCCGTTTTAACTCTAAATAAAAATGGGATGAATTTTCCCCACTCTCACGTCCAATCACATATCCCTGTTGAATTTTGGTTAATGGAAATTTATCATATCGTCCTGCTTCATCACGCTGAAATATCATTAATTCCTGATGACTGTTTTCTACCTCACTCTGTCTTGTATTTTCCAATAACATCTTCACATTAGGATATTTAAAAACATCAGTGATTGCGATAGATACATTCATTTCTTTTCGAACCAGCCGGCAAATTTTCGCTGCTGTTAAGGAATTACCTCCCTTATCAAAAAAATTATCTGTCTCTTTCAATGCTGCATCATGCAGCGCTTCCCTGTATATGTTTAATATAATCTCGTCTACTCTATCCCTTCGCATATAAACCCTCTAAACATTTCTTTGATATATATTCTTTTACCCGTTTTAATACCTCATCTGTATGTGTATCTATAAATAAGTGCTCACCTGTAATATCAGAATGATAAAACTCATCATCCGTATACTCCTGCCACTCTTTTAAATCTTCTTCTGTCATCTCCACATCTAATGTTCCCCGTAATGCTAAAATTGGTACATGCAGTTTTCGATGTTTTTTATCACAATAGGTTTCTGCTACAGTAAAATCAGCCCGTAATGCCGGTTCAAAAATAGCCCAGAGTGCTTTATTTTCAAAGAGTTCCGGCGGTGTTCTATTGTACTTAGACAATTCCTCAAAAAATTCTGTTTCCGGTAAATGATAGATTGGATTATCTTCTTTTCGATTAGGTGCACGCCCTGCCGAAACAATGATTCCAAGCAGATTTTCTTCCTCAGCCTCTTCAAAACGAAGTGCCAGCTCATAAGCTACCCTGCTGCCAAGACTGTGACCAAACAAAAAAAATGGCTGCTTATCCATATCTCTGTTATGTATTTCCTCATATATATTTGTTACAAGTACATCCATATCCCATACAGGTTCCTCCAATATCCTTTCCTCATGGCCCGGATAATGGGCAGGACACACGGATATTTCATCTCCCAGCTTGTTCTGCCAGAAACGAAACACCGATGCCCCACCTCCTGCATAAGAAAAACAGAACAGCCTTACTCCCTTTGACTCATTCTCAATTTTTTCAAAATATAATTTATTTTTCATAATTAAAAAACCGAAATAGCTTCTCTTTTCCTTCCTCATCCAATGAATATTGTTCCAATACTTCCCCATTTTCAATATGCACAATATATGTGCAGGTCTTTAAAATAAATTCCAGGTCATGTGTAATTATCAGCAACAAATCCAGCTTAGGCTGCACCTGTTCCAGCAGTTCTGCTACCCGTTCCATCTGATGATAATCAAGCCCACTCGTCGGCTCATCGAAACAAATCAGCTTTCTATCACTATAAAGTGCAGATGCAATTGCAACTCTCTGCTTCTGCCCGCCTGACAATGCCATCGGGTGAGTATCTGCATAATTTGTTAAGTCCAGCATAGACATCAGTCCACTCCTTTCCTCAACGTTCCTATTTGCATTGCCTAATGATATTTCTTCCTCCACACTGTTCGTAAACAGCTGATGGTTTACTTCCTGAAATACTTCAAAGCTTTCTTTTGCTCTTCTCTTTATTGGAAGAATATCATTTTCCTTACAATAGATTCCTTTTACCGATTTATTCATCCCGCATAAGCCATTCATAAAGGTGGATTTACCAGCACCATTATGACCAATTACTGCAATTTTTTCATGAAGCGGCAGTATACACTCCTTAATCTTTAATACCGGCTCTTCTCTCCCTTTGTACCTGCAGGCAACCTCTTTCATGTAGATATGTTGTGCCGCATTACAGGATTCCTTTTTACTTTTTTCACTAATATCTCTATCTATTTTTCCTTGTCTGAGCTCTTCCTCATGCAATATACGGTAATCAAGTGAACGAAGACCTTTTTCTCTTAATTCCTGCCCGGAGAGCTTTTTAAATGCTTCTATCGTATACTCTTGCGCAATTTCCCCGTCTTTTATATAGCAGACACGATCTGCAAGTTCCATCAGGTAATAAAGTCTGTGTTCTGCAATAATAATGGTCTTACCCTGTTTTTTTAAGGTCTTTAATATTCTTTCAATGTCCTTTATCGCATCAAAATCCAAATTTGCAGAAGGCTCATCCAGCACATAAATATCCGGTCTACCCGCATAAATACTTGCAAATGCGATTTTTTGTTTTTCACCACCAGACAACTGCATAATATTGCGATTCTGTAAATCCTCCAATTGAAACTGTTCTACACAATCTGCTACCCGTGCTTCAATTTCCTCTGTAGGAATCCCCTGATTTTCACAACCGAAAGCAATCTCACTAGAGGTATTCATATAAAAAAATTGAGATCTAGGGTTCTGAAATACACTTCCGCAGATTTTAGATATCTCTGCAAAGGGGATTTCATCTGACGGCTTTCCCATTAATTCAATTTTTCCTGTTATTTCCCCTTCGTAAAAATAGGGCGCAAGTCCATTTATCACGCGAAGAATCGTGGATTTTCCACATCCACTGATTCCTGCTAATAGAACACACTCCCCTTCTTTTACGCTCATTGATATATTTTTTATGCCATTTTTCCGATTCTCACCAGCGTACTGAAATGACACATTTTCTAAACGAACTGCCTCCATAAATTTTTAATATCCTCCACATAACTTCGAAAAGACCATAACAGTCACGGAGCATACCATCACAAGATAATCTGCCGTTTTTAATGAGACACGGCACAAATTTGTTCTTTTATTATGCATGCCAAGCCCTCTTGCTAATGCCGCTGCTGCTAATTCTTCTCCAATCTTTACTGTTGAAAATAATAGTTGAACTATCATATATTCCATAGCTTCTATCGGATGCAGCAGAATCTGTCCTGCTCCTGTTCCAATATTTCTCATACGCATAGCTGCGCGTATGTGATTCCATTCCTCCTTGACAGTAGGAAAGAATCGCACCAGCACAGCCAAAGGTATAATAATTACTTGCGGAACTCTAATTTTTTCCAACGAAGCAATCATGACGTTGATTTCAGTAGTTGAAACAAAGAAATCAGCCGACATAATACAAAAGAAAAATTTACGAAATGCAATAAACACAAGACACGCCAATGTAGACAACCATGGAATAGTTATTACCGGCAAAATGCACTTATCTCCAAATAGCAAAAAAGCAAATATCAATACATAACGAATGCATTTTTTCCATTTACCATTTGCCAGAAATAACCCACTTACACAAGCTAATAGCACAAGCTCCCATATCACATTTACCCCAAAGGTAATGGTGATATTGATTGCAAGAATGGATAATATCTTTGTTATTGGATTTAAATTTTTCATGCAATTCCTGCCTTTTCAAAATGTTTCTTATTCATTTTTCCAGCAACTAATCCGCCCATAACAGCTGCTGCAATTGTGTAAACAATCATAACCGGGATAATCCAGTAAGGTGTCATTGCTTTTAATCCTTCTGCATATGCCTCTCCCATAGATGCTACAACACCATCAAAATAAGCATCTCTCATAATCCAGATTGGGAAAAATGAGCCAACAGGCCAAATAGAAAATACATAGTATCCAATCAGACTCATCTTCTTGCTTGTATATCCTCCTGCTTTTGCAATCAAGTCGCTGATAAGACCTAATAATGAGCAAAATACAAACATAATCCATGAATTACCGGTAGTAAATACCATTAAAATACCAATTAATACGCCCATAATAGTAATCATTCCAAAGGTCTTTACTTTTGTAATAAAAAGCATATAAA
>CAYMIS010000139.1:0-7347 GCA_964390485.1 uncultured Roseburia sp.
CTACTTCATATCCTTCTGCATCGAACATCTGTCTGAATGCAAGACGACCAATACGACCGAAACCATTAATTGCTACTCTTACTGCCATTTTAAATTCCTCCTAGAATTGTATAAAAATTAATATACTTTTCGGGCTGCATTCTGTTTACTACAATTACTTTGTACACAAATGCGTCCCAAGCTTTTTTTATTTTAACCAATTTCATTCTAAAGTTCAAGTCTTTTTCTTTGCTTTGTTAAATTTTTCACTAAATTTATAAATTTACCCCCTTTTTCATTCATTTTACACAAAATCACAACTGCATGCTTTCTTTCTTTTGACAGATAAGTTATATTATTCATACCTTTAAGGAATAGCTTGTCTTTTCTTCTATAATTAATTATGATTATTACAATAAATTCAAAGCAATATGCACAGTTATCCTGATTGCTTATAAAGCATTTCTTTGGATAACAGCATATTTATACACTTTATCTTTTCAAAGAGAGGATTTTATATGAATCAGATTTCACATTTATGGGATGTACATATGCACAGTCAGTTTTCCGGGGACAGCAAGGCTCCTTTGGAAGATATGATTGCCGCAGCAAGAAGCAGAGGGCTTGCCGGCATATGCTTTACCGACCACCTCGACATGGATTATCCGGATGAACCGGAAACCTTCCTATTAGATTTGCCAAATTACAGTTCCTCTGTACTGGCCTTACAGGAAAAATATAAAAATATCTTCCCCGTCGGATTTGGTATCGAGCTTGGTTTGCAGCCTCATCTTGCTCCCCTGCATGCTGATATTTTAAGTCAGTACCCTTTTGACTTTGTAATTGGTTCCTCCCATGTGGTACATGGCATTGACCCCTATTATCCAAAATTCTATGAAGGTCGTTCGGAAAAAGAAGCCTACCGGGAATACTTTGCTTCCATTTTAGAAAATATTCAGGCTTTCGATAGTTTTGATGTATATGGTCATATCGACTATGTTGTACGATATGGTCCAACCAAAAACAAAAATTATATCTGGATTGAATATCAGGACATTATTGATGAAATTCTAAAACTTCTGATTTCAAAAGGAAAAGGAATTGAGATTAATACCGGTGGGTTCAAATATGGGCTTGGTCATCCAAATCCAACGGAAGAGATTCTTCACCGCTACAAAGAGCTTGGTGGTGAAATTATCACAATTGGTGCAGATGCCCACGCCCCAGAGCATGTAGGATATGATTTTGAAAAAGTAACTGGAATTTTAAAGGATGCCGGATTTCAGTATTTTACGATTTTCGAAAAAAGAAAACCTCGTTTCCTGCCGCTGTAAACGGTATTATCAAAACAATACGGCTGCTATGATTTTTGTTCTAGAATCGTTATATCACAGCACAAAAATCATAACAGCCGCATTTATATTATGCTTCTCTTGTCGCTTCCTCAAGTTATTTCTATATTTATGTCTCTTGTCATTTTCTCGAATTACTTTTATTTAGTTCTCTCTTGTCACATCCTTCAGCCATTTATAGCTGCGATAGCGCCATGTAGTTATTGGAATTTTGATAATTTCATCACTCATTAAAATGATATATACAATCGGCACACTCCATTTAAAGACGAAGGCTGCTAAAAATCCAAAGAGAATGGAACATCCCCACATTGTGGTTACGTCCAGAAACAAACCAAAC
Organism: uncultured Roseburia sp.; assembly: GCA_964390485.1. GTDB lineage: Bacteria > Bacillota > Clostridia > Lachnospirales > Lachnospiraceae > Roseburia. The sequence continues at coordinate 1,672 of CAYMIS010000139.1, forward strand.
CGGGTATCGCCACCAGACCGAAAGACTCCCACAACCATGGTACTGTTATATGCCTGTCCAATAACAAAATAAGACATTACAGCAAACATTACATAAAGATAATCTTTCGCTTCAGCAGATAACGACATTGCAGATGCTGTAACCGGAGTTGCTCCAAGAATCAAAAGACCACCGATTGCCCCCATTACTACACTTAAGAAAACAAAACGCTTTGCATATGCTTTTGCCTCTTCTAATTTTCTTTCTCCTATTGTTTTACCAAGATAAATTGCTGTTGCACTGGATAAACCAAATGCCACTACGGTTGCTAACTGTCTTGCTACCTGTGCCACTGAATTCGCTGCTACGGCAGCACTTCCCATATGGCCTAAAATCGCGGTATTCGTTGCTGTTCCAAGTCCCCACATCACTTCATTTACTACTACTGGAAGGGCATATACAAGAAAATCCTTTACCAGTATCTTTTCCGATTTCAAGAAATATTCAAATCGGAATTTAATATCCCTGTTAAAAAGCTTTGCATATCCGAATACCAACACCACTTCCACATATCTTGCTATTAAAGTTGCCAAAGCAGCTCCTTCTATTCCCATTGCCGGACAGCCAAAAAGTCCAAAAATAAAAACTGCATTTAATATTATATTACAGATAAGTGATATCAGATATACCACTGTGGCAACCATAACCCGTTCCACACTTCGCATAATATAAAGATAGACCTGGGTAACACCAATCGCCACATAAGAAAATGCTACAATTCTAAGATATTTCACACCTTCTGCAATCACCTCCGGGTCATTGGTAAAAATCTGCATCATTGTCTCCGGTATTGCAAGAGCTGCAATCATAAAAATAGCTGTTACAATAATTGCCGCCTTCATTCCTAATGCCAGTATTTTTTCAATTGTTTTTTTATCCCCTTTCCCCCAGTACTGGGCTGTCAGTACCGTTGCCCCAGAGGTTAATCCAAACAAAAACAATGTCATAATATACTGAACCTGCCCTGCAAGGGATGCACCGGACAATATTTTCTCTCCCACACTGCCAAGCATAATAACATCGGTTGCCGTAACCCCCACGTTAATCAGATTCTGTAACGCCATTGGAATTACCAATGCGAATACTCCTTTATAAAAAGCCCGCCAGTCAATGTCAAGCCTTCTGTCTTTTGCGAACATTTTCTTTTCCTCCTCTAGTCATAATTTCGAAAAGTCTAACATATTTTCATCTTTGCTTCAACTATATAATACGCAATGATTTATATCTGCTCAAGGTATTTACAACAAAAAAGTGTTCGCATGATGACGGAAATTTCCGCCTCAATACGGACACTTTTATTGATTCTTATAAAGCACATGAGCAGACACAAACCTTTTTGCACTATCCTCTGATTCCTATCTGCAATCTTTTACAAATTAACAAAGATAGAAGACTCTTCCTTTAACTGTCCAGCCACTTCATTATTGCTTTCCATTTCATTGGAAATAAGATTAATATCTTTAACCAATTCACTTGTATTTAAGGCTGCTGTTGATACGCCGTTTGCACTCTCTTCTACCGCAAATGAAATACCACCGATTGCATCTGTAATCGTCTGAACTAAAGAATTTAAGTTTGCTGCCATTTCGTTAAACTGCTCTACTACTTCATTTACATGCATTGCATCATCGTTATATTGTTTGCCGGCATCTACCAGACTATCATAATCCGGAAGAATTCTCTCATTAATGTAATTAACAAGTTCATCGGAATTTTTAATCAGTTCTTTTACTGCCATTGTTACCATGTTGTTAATATTCTGAATATTATTGGCTGCCTCACGGCTGGAATCTGCCAGCTGTCTGATTTCATCTGCAACAACTGCAAATCCTTTTCCAGCTTCCCCTGCTCTTGCAGCCTCAATCGATGCATTTAATGCCAGAAGATTCGTCTGACTAGAAATACTTAAAATCTCCCCTGTCAGGTCATTAACGCGGTCAACACTTTTACTGTCTTCAATTGCCTTTTTCAAAGTAGTAAGTATACTCTCTATCATCTCACTTGCACTCTGCTTATTCTGCACTGCATTTGATTCAAGTTCAGATGCCCTCTTACTCATCTCATTGGCATATAACAGCAAATTATCCGAAGCACTGGCAAGTTCCACTACATTTTCTTTTACTTCTCTTGTACTGTCGTTTACATTCGTAACTGTAGAAGACACTTCTTCCATGGATGCAGACAATTCTTCCATCACTGCTGAAATATCTACAGAACTCTCATTTGCAGTATTTACACTGTGGGAAACGGAACCCACAATCTCATCTAATCGTCTGGAATTGCTTGTAATTCTTCCCATAATTCCCTGCAAAGCCTCAATAAAGGAATTAATTCCTGCTGAAAGCTGTCCTATTTCATCCTTTCCTCTGACTACTACTCTGGCTGTCAAATCACCTTTTCCATTTTCTATGTCAGTAATAATCTGGTTTAGTTTCTGATTTGTATTATTAATTGGAGTAACTACTTCCACATAAATGACTATAAATACAATCACGCCTATTATCATTGCCATAATCAACATAAAAATAGACATTGTAGAAGAATTAGCATATATCCCTCTCTGCTCTTCTACTTTTTCTTTCATATCTATCTGACTCAAAAGAACCATCTCATCAATATCTGCTGAAATTGTATTTCCAAGCTCCGCTATCTTTGTATTAGCAAGTGCCGCAGCCTCTGCATCCTTTCCTGCTGCACTATACTCAATTGCCTTTGTGAAATATTCTGTAAAAGTCACATAATCTGTTTGAAATTTCTCAAGTATCACAGCAGCTTCTTCTGTTTGCATATTTGCAGAAAGTGTTTCCATAATAGTCAATATTGTCTCATATGCAGTATCAATTTCTGCTTCCAGCGAACGCATCGTCTCATCACTGTCACTGACACAATGAGCATAAACAATTCTCTGCAATATTTCAAAATTATAATTTAACTCTTCCAGATTATAAACGTTCACAAAATGTACATTGTTAATCTCTGTCGTCGCATTCATAATCGATTTTGAACTTAACATACCACCTATACCAACGATTAACATCATAATGACTAATCCTATTATTGGTACAATTGTTTTTGTACGAACACTCATGTTTCTAATTATTTTCATATACGTTCCACCTTTCTGACTTTTTGCATCCAACATTTTCAGTACATAATCGCAATTCTTTTAATTAATAACCACTTCATGCGTAACAATTTTTCCTTCTTTTGTTACCCCATACAGCAGCAAGTTCCCTTTTTCATATCCATAAAATTCACCCGCTGCATTCGTATCGAGTCCCTGCATTCTATCCATAATTACAGTTTCATATACGTCACTTCCGACTTGGCTAATATTCAACGTATCTCCAACTTTAATTTGATATGCTTCGCCCTGACTCAATGTATTCTGAAGTACCGCTCCATTATTGATGCACTCCACTACTCCTCCATTCCAGGCAAGGGTTTCTGATATATATTTATCTTTCTTTTGTCCATTAAGAACATTCTGGCATCTTGTAATCGTAATGGTTCTTTCACATGTTTCTGCCAATCCACAAATGGTATATTTTCCCAGTTCTGCCTCAGAAAGATTATTTATTTCATTGACACAGTCTGCAATTATTACCCGTCCCTCATAAACTTCTTCATCATTCTCATTAAAATAACATGTATCAATTGCAGCTTTCCCACAAATTCCAGTTTGAATTTTTGCAACATTTTTACATTGTAAGACATAGGCATAACCAGATGCTTCACCACAAATTCCACCGATATATAAATTTTCTTTTGAAGTATCATTACAGGTAATATTCCCTGTATTATTGCAGCCATAAATAAGTGCTTGATTTACCCCTGCGATTCCTCCTACGCATGCTTCAATACTATCATCATATGTCGAAATAATTTCACCACTATTTTCACAATTGATAACCACACCATTCTGGCATTTGTGACTGATATAGTATCCATTCCCTACGATTCCTCCGGTACAACGGGAACTGCTTGTAATCCTTCCGGTGTTTTTGCAATTCTCTATTTTACCAAAATTTAATGCGGTAATTCCTGCTACAGATGTCCATCTGTCACCTGCATAGGATTGGGTTATACTTGCTTCATTTGTGCAGTTCTTTATCACTCCATTATTAAGTGTAGCCATACCGGAAATGCCCATCGGCGCAGTTGTAATGTTTGAAGTATAAATTTTTCCCTTAGTAATACAATTTTCGATTCTTCCATTCGCATTCCTTGTTAATATTGCATCGTTTTCTACCGATGCAATATTAGCTTCAATGGTCAAATTACATACCACAGAACTCTTTTCTAATGTGTCAAACAATCTTGCCCCTACGTTAGATATTGTATATCCGTTTCCGTCTATTTTTCCCGAAAAGCTGGATACACTTGTCCATGTCACTGTACTTAAATCAATATTATTCTTCAGCACAAATTCATCATTGGGATAGTTTTTTACTTCCAGTAAATCAGCAGCTGTACTTACCTCATGTATTCCATCCTTTTCTGTCGAAGGAACTGTAACCTTACATTTGTATGTTCTTTTCTTTGTATCTGTCACTTCAACAGTCGCTTTTCCTGCATTATGAGCAGTAAGCTTACCTTTTTTGTTTACTGTCACAACAGATTCATTACTGGATGTCATTGTCTTTACTGTTGCACCTGTTAATTTTAAAGTAAATGTCTCATCCATATTTAATGTCAGCGCTGTTTTATTAAGGTATGGTTTCTTAACAGTTATTTTGCATTTATATTTTTTCCCATCTTTACCTGTCAATGTAATGGTTACTTTTCCTGCCTTTTTCGCTGTTACTTTTCCGTTCTTTTTCACAGTTGCAATGGCTTTGTCACTTGATGATGCTGACGCAATTTTAGTTCCTATCAATTTCAATGTAAAACTATCTTCTACATACAAGGTTTTCTTGGTGGCATTAATGGTAGGCGTTACTGTAATTTTACATTTATATTTCTTCCCATCTTTTCCTGTTAATGTAATCGTTACTTTCCCTGCTTTTTTTCCCGTAACAACACCTTTTTTGCTAACAGTTGCTATCTTATCGTTGCTTGATTTTACCGATTTAATACTTGTCCCAATCAGCTTCAATGTGTATGTGCTGTTTACGTGAATCGTCTTTTTAGATGCACTGATAGCAGGCTTCTTAACCGTAATTTTACATTTATATTTCTCACCTGCCACCTTTGCTGTAATGGTTACAGTTCCTGCTTTCTTTGCAGTAACCTTTCCTTTCTTTGAAACCGTTGCAACTTTCGCATTAGAAGTACTCCAGGTAACTTTTTTGCTGGTTCCAGTTATTTTCAAAGTGATTGAACTTCCAACATACACGGTTTCCTTTGTTTTGTTGATTTTTACTTTTGATGCTTTATATTCACCTACTGACACTTTCGACTCCGTAGATTTTTTTATATCTGTTGCCGCCTGCACATTTGTCGAAATCATTATAGAACACAGCATAATAAATACTATACACAGAATTGTTTTTTGTTTTACTTTCCTCATATTTTCTCTCCCTGCTTTCTTATTTGTTTTGCATAAAAACGCATTTTTCCAATTGATATGGTTTTTGAATTACAAAAATGCATTTCAAATTTCTAACAGTCCTTATTTTTAGGTAATTAGTACTA
>CAYMIS010000140.1:0-7077 GCA_964390485.1 uncultured Roseburia sp.
TTCCACGTCGTATCACAGGAAACTGTGCAAAACATCAGAGAGCTCTTACAGTAGCTATCAAGAGAGCACGTCACGTAGCATTAATGCCATACGTATGTGAATAAAATTCACAGTAAATAAGATTTGAGTTTAAGACCAATTATCCGAAAGGGTGATTGGTCTTTTTTTCTTCATAGAAATTTTTGCAAATTCCTATGAAGGAATAGATTTTTTTGACATACAGAGTTATGATATGCAGGTATGCAAAATATGATAAAACAGTACCCTGTAGAATGTGAGGCAAAAGAGATGTTAAAGGCATTAAAAAGCAAATGCTATGACAGCAGGAAAATCGATTGGGAAAATATTATGTTTACCACAAAGGATTTGTGGAAGCTTTTAATACCCATTATTATAGAACAAATGCTAAATTCCCTGATGGGAATGGCAGACACCATGATGGTAAGTAATGTAGGAAGCGTAGCCATGTCGGCAGTTTCTCTGGTGGATTCCATTAACATGCTGGTAATTCAGGTATTTGCGGCATTGGCAACCGGTGCCGCTATTATCTGTTCCCATTATATGGGACAGAAAGATACGGAAGGGGCCAGAAAAGCAGCAGGACAGATATTTTTAACCGTAATTGTAATATCAATGACAATTATGCTCTTTTGTCTGATATTCTGCAAACCGCTATTGTCCCTGATATTTGGAGAGGTAGAGCCGGCAGTTATGGAGGCGGCAATTGTATACTTTATTATTACAGCAGTTTCCTATCCATTTATCGCTTTATTTAATGCGGGAGCAGCATTTTTCCGGGCAGAGGGCAATTCCAAGTTTCCAATGAAAATATCTGTAATTTCCAATGTGATTAATGTAATGGGAAATGCAATTCTGATATTCGGATTCGACATGGGGGTAGCCGGAGCGGCAGCAGCAACGCTGGTTTCAAGACTTTTTTGTACAGTTGTTATCTTTTATTACTTGTCAAAGCCGGGGCATGCCATTGTTTTAAACCATTATTTTCAGATTCGCCCGGACTTTGGAATTATAAAGAAGGTTTTAGCAATTGGAATCCCGGCTGGGGTAGAAAATGGGATGTTTCAGTTTGGAAAACTGGCAATTCAGTCCTCTGTTTCAACGCTGGGAACCACGGCAATTGCAGCCCAGGCGATGACAAATATATTTGAAAATGTAAATGGTGTAGGGGCAGTCGGTGTTGGAATCGGACTTATGACTGTGGTTGGTCAGGCATTTGGAGCGAACCGGAAGGAAGAAGGAAAATATTATATCGTAAAGTTGACAGGTTATGGAGAACTGGTTTTATTATTCTTCTGTCTTTTGACCTTTGCAATATCAAAACCGGTAATGTATCTGGCAGGCATGGAGACAGAAAGTATGCAGCTATGTTATGAAATGCTGACAGCTATTACCATTATGAAGCCGCTGGCATGGGCATTGTCCTTTATTCCGGCATATGGTTTCCGGGCTGCTGGTGATATACGTTTTTCCATGATAACGGCTACCTGTACCATGTGGTTTTGCCGTGTCGCACTGGCAGTGTTTTTAATTCGTGTTATGAATTTTGGACCGATGGGCGTGTGGATAGGAATGTTTGCGGATTGGACAATTCGCGGAATTATTTTTACAGTTCGATTCTTTTCCGGAAAATGGATGGGAAAGCATATCCTATAATAAAATAATAGAATAATTCCTTTAATTAGAAAAACGAAAGATAATTAAGAGAAAAACCTTATAAAAATTTAATGATTTTTTAAGAGTATTTTTTAGGAAGATATGCTATTGTCTTATTAGTAAAAAATATCGATAATGAGTATTCGCTGAATAGCAGAAGATATTTGGACAGCAAATGGGATAAAACGAAAGGAATCAAGGGAGTATATGAAAAAGAGAATCCACAAAGTAGGAATGGTTATTCTGACGCTGGCAGCGGCAATGTTTTGTGGTTGTGGGAAAAGAAATGCAGATGCAGAAAAATGGGCGGGGAATGCAGTAATTACAGATACAGAAGCAGCTGATACAGAACAAAATATAGTAACAGAAGCCACAGACGAGAAAACATTGGAAAGCAGCGAGACAGAAACAGAAGAGTTTAATCTGAAAGAACAGATTGAACAGGAGATTCAGAAGAATACACCGGAAATTACGGAAAGCTATGCGGAGACAGCAGAATATCCGGCATTGGCAGAATTTTTGACATCCTATTTTGAGATTCCGGAGGAATACCAGGCGGAAAGTCGCTATTATTATAATTATGCAGACTTAAATGAAGATGGAACAAGGGAAATACTTGCCCTTGTGGTGGGGGATTATACCACGGGTTCTAGTGGAGATACCATTCTTTTATTAGAAGAAACAGAGGATACTTTTTCTGTAAAGGACATTTTTTATATGGTGCGTACACCGGTTATTATTAGTGATAATATGACAAATGGCTGGCATGACCTGATTTTTCCGGTATATGGTGGCGGCATAGAAGCCGGCTACAGTATTTGTCATTACTCAGAGGAGGGAACTTACCTTTCAGAAGGTAATGAGTTTATGGAGGATTTGGATGAAAGCATTTCCGGTCATCAGATACTCTCTAATAATTTAATTGATGATATGGATAAGGGAACCTATCTTTCCCTTGCACCAGCAACAGAATAAAGGCAGATGAAAGGGGGATGTAAAATACGTCCCCCTTATTTCGTAAAAAAATCTTTCTATTAGCCAGTGAAAATGGTATAATTTATTATTATGGCGGTTTTGCCCCATGGGATAAGCAGGAAGTGGAATCGAGCAGAGAATTTTTGGGGAAATACCGGATGTCCAATTGTCTGGGAAGTGAGAAGGAAAGCCTGCGGGCTTAGGTGAGATATATGAAAAGTAAGGTAAAAATAAAAGGAAGATTGAAAAAATATTTCATGCTTCCGATGATATTGACAGTATTGCTGGCGGTTTTAAATATTTTAGTATATTTGGAAGATGTATCCGCAGGAGCACTGTTCTCTGCTTTTGTAGCATTGTACTTTTTGATAACATTGCTGGCATATCTTAGATGCAGACCGATTGTGCTGAATGAAATGGTAAATTTTGCAACACAGTATGGAACGGTGCAAAAGCAGCTGTTAAACGATTTGGAAATACCCTATGCATTGCTGGATTATAATGGAAGATTTTTATGGATTAATACCAAATTTACAGAACTGACAGGAAAAGACAAGTCTTATCATAAGTCCATAACAACAATTTTTCCAAATCTTACGAAAGAAGTATTACAGCGTACAGAAGCAGTGGAATCCATGAATCTGACCTTAGAAGACAGAAGCTATCGTGTCAGCATGAAACGAATTTATTTTGATGTGATGGAAGCAAACGGTGGCATTGTGTCAGTGGATGAGAGTGCAGAATATCTGACAGCAATATACCTTTTTGATGAAACAGAACTAAATCAGTATATTCAGGAAAACAAGGACCAAAAGCTGGTAGCAGGTTTAGTGTATATAGATAATTACGAAGAAGCCTTAGACAGCATTGAAGATGTAAAACGTTCTTTATTGGTGGCGCTGGTAGATCGTAAGGTAAATAAGTATTTTACTGAGATAGATGCTTTAATTCGTAAAGTGGAAAAGGATAAGTTCTTTGTTGTATTCAAAAACAAATATTTAGCGCAGTTAGAAAATGATAAATTCAGTCTGATTGAAGATGTTAAGAGCATTAAGGTTGGAAATGAGATGACCATTACCCTAAGTATTGGAATAGGAGTAAACGGTGTCAGCTACAACCAGAATTATGAGTATGCCCGTATGGGTATTGACCTTGCCTTAGGACGAGGCGGCGACCAGGTAGTTGTGAAATCCGGCGAGGAAGTTTCCTATTATGGTGGAAAAGCAAAGCAGGTTGAAAGAAATACCCGTGTAAAAGCCAGAGTAAAAGCCCACGCACTGCGGGAAATCATCGAAAGCCGCGAGCATGTAGTTATTATGGGGCATCCTATTAGTGACGTAGATTCCCTTGGTTCAGCGATTGGTGTATTTTGTGCAGCAAGAGTTCTAGGGAAAAAGGCACAGATTGTATTAAACGACGTAACCTCATCCCTGCGTCCGATGTTAGAATGTTTTACAGAGGAAAAAGGCTATCCGGCAGATATGTTTATTAACAGCGAAGAAGCCTTATTAATTACAAATAAAAATACTTTAGTAATGGTAGTAGATACAAACCGTCCAAGCTATACAGAGTGTCCGGAGCTTTTAAACAGAACAGAGACGGTCTGTGTATTTGATCATCACAGACAGAGCAGTGAAGTAATTGAAAATCCGGTGCTTTCCTACATTGAACCTTACGCTTCCAGTGCATGTGAGATGGTAGCAGAGGTATTACAGTACTTCTCAGAAAATATTAAGCTGGAACCGTGTGAGGCAGATTGTATCTATGCCGGAATATTAATTGATACCAATAACTTTATGACAAAAACCGGGGTCAGAACCTTTGAAGCTGCCGCATATTTAAGAAGAGCAGGTGCTGAGGTAACCCGTGTCAGAAAAATGTTAAGAAATGATATGGCTGCTTACAAGGCAAGAGCAGAAGCCGTACGACGGGTAAATGTATACCGTGGTTCCTTTGCAATTTCTGTGTGTCCGGCAGATAATCTTGAAAGCCCAACGATTGTTGGTGCCCAGGCAGCAAATGAGCTTCTAAACATTGTCGGAATTAAGGCATCTATTGTACTTACCGAGTATCAGGGCAAGATTTATGTAAGTGCCCGTTCGATTGACGAAATTAACGTACAGCTGATAATGGAACGCTTAGGTGGAGGTGGACATCTAAATGTTGCCGGAGCTCAGCTGACAGACCGCTCTATTGAGGAAGCAAAAGAGATGATTCAGGAGACTATCGATGAAATGCTAAAAGAAGGCGATATCGAGAAATAATATCTATGGAAGATATCGTTCGAATAATTGAATGATTTAGAAAAAAAGACAGAACGAGTGACATGAGAGGAGAAATACCATGAAAGTTATTTTATTACAGGATGTAAAATCATTAGGAAAAAAAGGAGAAATCGTAACAGTAAGCGACGGATATGCCCGTAACATGATTTTTCCTAAAAAAATAGGTGTGGAAGCAACACCAAAGAATTTAAATGACTTAAAGCTCCAGAACCAGCATGCAGATAAGGTAGCACAGGAAAATTACGAAGCAGCAGTTGCATTAGCAGAGAGCCTTAAGGATAAAAAAGTAACTCTTACCATGAAGGCTGGTGAAGGTGGAAGAACCTTCGGCTCCGTATCTACCAAAGAAATCGCCCAGGCAGCAAAAGAACAGCTGGGCATGGAATTAGATAAGAAAAAGATGCAGCTTCCGGAACCAATCAGAAGCTTTGGAATGACAGAGGTTGCAATCAAGCTCCATCCAAAGGTAACTGGAAAATTTACCGTACATGTTGTAGAAGGTTAATAAAACGAAACAATAGAAGTTTAACATTTTATGCAGAGTGAAATATACTCCCGCATAAACGACCGAAGAGTAAATTTGCCCCGTTTTGGGGCAAATTTTATTACTTTATAGGAGATACCTTGTCGCGCAAGCGAGATTCTTTTTTATAAGGAGGATGACATGGAAGAGACACTGATTAAGCGGATTATGCCCAATAGTCTGGAAGCAGAACAGTCTGTAATAGGTTCCATGATTATGGATAAAGATGCCATTATAACAGCAATGGAAATGCTCATCAGCGAGGACTTTTACCACAAACAGTATGGAGTCCTTTTTGATGCGATGGTGGAATTATATAGTAAGGGTCTGCCGGTAGACTTAGTTACCCTGCAGAATAAGCTCAAAGAGAAGGATGTTCCGGCAGAGATTGCCAGTCTTGATTATGTCAAGGATTTGATTACTGCGGTACCGACTTCCGCAAACGTAAAATATTACGCAAATATAGTAAAAGATAATGCGATGCGCAGGAAGCTCATCAAAGTAAACGAAGAAATTGAAAATGAATGTTATCTTGGAAAAGAATCCGTAGATACACTTATGGATATCACAGAGAAAAAGGTATTTGACCTGCTTTCTGCCCGAGGCGGTGGCGGTGATTATGTGCCAATCCGTCAGGTTGTAATGAATGCTCTGGAAAAAATCGAAAACTCTGCGAAAACAGCAGGAACGGTAACGGGTATTCCAACAGGATTTATTGATTTGGATTATCGTACCGCAGGCTTACAGCCATCGGATTTAATACTGATTGCAGCCCGTCCTTCCATGGGAAAGACAGCCTTTGTATTGAACTTAGCGCAGCATGTGGCATTTCATGAAGACCTTTGTACCGCGATATTCTCATTGGAAATGTCAAAGGAGCAGCTGGTAAACCGACTGTTTTCCTTGGAATCCCATGTAGATGCCCAGGCATTAAGAACCGGTAACCTTTCAGATGCAGATTGGGAAAAATTGATTGAAGGTGCTGGAATTATCGGTAATTCCAAGCTTATTATTGATGATACTCCGGGTATTTCCATCTCAGAAATGAGAAGTAAATGCCGAAAATACAAGTTAGAGCATGATTTGAAATTAATTATCATTGACTACTTACAGTTGATGTCCGGCTCGGGAAAAGGTTCAGAATCCCGTCAGCAGGAAATTTCAGATATTTCCCGTTCCTTAAAAGGACTAGCTCGTGAACTTTCGGTACCGGTAATTGCCTTGTCCCAGTTGTCCCGAGCCGTAGAACAGCGTCCGGACCACAGACCGATGCTTTCTGACCTTCGAGAATCCGGAGCCATCGAGCAGGACGCAGACGTGGTAATGTTTATATATCGAGACGATTATTATAATCATGATTCTGAAATGAAAGGAATTTCAGAAATCATTATCGCGAAACAGCGAAACGGCCCTATCGGTACCGTAAATCTGGTATGGCTGCCTCAGTACACGAAATTTGCAAATATGGAGAAATAACTATGACGTGCTAAAGAGGGGGCTGTTGCAAAATTATTCACTAATTCTCCTGTCATAATTGGTATTATTAAAAACTTAGAGCATTCACATTTATTCTTTTGTAAAGAAAAGTTCGGTGAGTGTTGGATAAAACCTTAGAAATTC
>CAYMIS010000141.1:0-7004 GCA_964390485.1 uncultured Roseburia sp.
CTATTTATTTCTTTATATAAAAATCAGATTCATTCTAAAAATATCAAATTCATGACCTAATAATTTGCGAAAATTTCTATTGAAGAACAAAAGTGTGCTTCGCACACTCCGCGTTCCACTTTCTGATATAACACAGCTTTTGTTCCGCGCGCGCAGCTGCGCATCCTGCCGAAGGCTTTTAATTTATAGGAATTTTCACAAATTCCTATGAATCAAAAAAAACGAGATGCATTTATACATCTCGTTTTTATCACTTATATGTTTTTGTTTGCAAATCATCCTGCCATATCTCACGATTCACTTTTTAGCTCTTTTGTGATGTGATAGATATTCTCCAGCACAGCTTTACATTCTCTCATATTCACAACTGCTGTCTCCGAGGTCTGCAGGCTTGATTCAGAAGAACTTGCTACTTCTTCACTTGTTGCAGATAAATTTGTTATATTATCTGCAATTGTATCTGTAGACTGAAGAATCTCTTTCATATTCTGCTCCGTATTACTGATATAACCGGAAAGTTCATCCATCTCTGTATTAATATGTGCAAAACGCTGACGTGTATTCTCAATCATCTCATTCTGACGCTGTACAGATTCTACAGAATTAGCCACACTTTCATTTGCCAGCTGTGTTCCTCTGTTTAACTGGGAAATAATCTGAGTAATGTTATTAGAAGCCTCGCTGGTCTGTTCTGATAGCTGGCGAATCTCTTCAGCTACTACAGCAAATCCTTTTCCCGCTTCTCCTGCTCTGGCTGCCTCAATCGAAGCATTTAACGCTAAAAGATTGGTCTGACTGGAAATATTTAAAATCGTTCCAACGAATTTCTGTACCTCTTCCACCTGATTCGTCAAATCATTAATTACCTGCACAATCGTATTACTTGCTTCTTCTACGTTGTGTGCCTGTTCTCTTAATTTGTATACTTCATTCGTTCCATCCGCAATGGTCTGATTGGTACGGTCTGCCGCATCTAACATCTTCTGAATCTCGGCTTCTGCACTATCTGTCAGTTCACGGATTTCTTCGCACATAAATGCCTGCTTCTGAATTGCCTCAACCGTATTCTCTGTGCTGGATGCAATGTTTTTCATGGATTCATCACTAACTGTTACGCATTCACTTAAGCTCTCAACCTGAGACATTGCTTCCTCGAAATGATTCATAATACTCTCTGCCACATGTGTCATCTTGGCATTATTTGCTTCCTGAACACTTGCCGCTTCCTGTATGGAATTAACCTTCTCTTCGTTAAATTGTAACAGCAGTCCCATAATCTTAATAGATGCAACTGCTGCAAGGATAATGGTAAACATTGTAATAAAACTTTTTGTCAGATAAGCATCTACATTTGCTGCATCAAACTGAATAACAATTCTCAATATATTCGAAATAATTACAACCACATTTCCCAATATCACAAGCTGTCTGTTCAGATATGCCATACATGCAAATAAAATTGCAAAGGCGTACACATAGGTTCCATCTGTTGTATTTAACAGCATTAACGTCACATAAATCCCGGCTGCTGCTCCCATAAGTGCCATTGAACATTGTCTGGTATCTCTTTTCGTAACATAAAAGAATATGGCGGTCAGCAAGGATATCACTCCAACTGCCAGCTGTATCAGTACCCTGCCTGATGTATTACCCGATAATACCGCCCCCACAAGGGTAAGCATGACATAACTCATAATAACAATAAGTACCATAAAAACTGTGCCATTTGCTTTTCTCAATTGTGCCTTCGTCATAAAAGCAGTCCTCCTTTGTCCTACTAATAGTCAGAATTATCTGTCAATAACCTACTCTTAATTATAGCACAGTAGCAAAACATTGCAAAGTTTTTTTGGTACTTTTTATCTATTTTTCTTTATTTATAAATTAGCTGCCGGCTTCTCTTCAATAGCAAAACAGCCTCTTGCCTGAATCAGTGGTCCGCCTTTCTTTTCCACGTAATCCTTTGTAATTGTTACCATACCGATATTATCATCCTTTGGAATTTCATACATAATATCTAACATAAATTCTTCAATAATGGAACGAAGCGCTCTCGCACCGACTTTCTTTTCTTTCGCCTCTTTTGCAATGGAATACAGTGCCTCTTCCTCAAATTCCAGTTTTACCTCATCCATTGCCAAAAGTTTTTTGTACTGCTTAATAATTGCATTTTTCGGCTCTTTTAAAATACTGACAAGCATTTCTTCTGATAAAGGTTCTAACGTAAACATCATTGGCAGACGACCTAAAAACTCCGGTATCATACCAAACTTTCTGACATCCTCAGTAGTTACCTTGGAAAGAATATTTTCATCCTCGTCATATTTATCCTTAAGGTCTGATTTAAAGCCAATTGCTGCTGCCTTATTCAAACGTTCTTTGATAACATCCTCTAAGCCAGGGAATGCTCCTCCGCAGATAAAAAGAATATTTTTTGTGTTTATCATCGTCATTGGAACCATTGCATTTTTACTGCTGGCTCCTACCGGTACTTCTACTTCTGCCCCCTCTAATAATTTTAACATTCCCTGCTGGACAGACTCACCGCTTACATCACGCTGGTTGGCATTACGCTTTTTGGCAATTTTATCAATCTCATCAATAAAAATAATACCATGTTCCGCACGTTCTACGTCATTGTCTGCCGCTGCAAGAAGCTTACTTACCACACTTTCAATATCATCACCAATATAACCTGCTTCTGTTAAAGATGTAGCGTCTGTAATCGCAAGAGGCACATCTAAAAGTTTTGCCAAGGTTTTTACCAGATAAGTTTTACCACATCCGGTTGGTCCAATCATTAACATATTGGATTTTTCAATTTCTATTCCATCCGTTGTATCTTCTGCAATTCGTTTGTAATGATTATAAACTGCCACAGACATTACTTTTTTGGCATGCTCCTGTCCCACCACATATTCATCTAAAGATGCTTTGATTTTGTGGGGTGCCGGAATGGAACGAATATCAAATACAGCCTTTTCTTTTTTCTCCTTAGGCTTCTTTTTCTTTAAACGCTGGCTGTTTGGCATACCGCCAAAGCCTTGTAAATCTGACAGATTAATCATGCTGATTCCCGGCATTTTTCCCATGCTCATATTCATCATGTCATCCATTGGGAAACCAGTGCTGTTCATACTGTCAAAGGTTCTCTGCATACAGTCACGACAGATACAGATATCACTTGGAATCTTAATCATTTTCCCAGCAATATGCTCTGGTCTGTGACAGATATAGCAGACATCCTCATACTCATTATCGGAATCTGTTGTCTCTGTCAAGGTGTTATCTCTTCCTGAAGGCTTTTCATCTGAGTTTTTCTCTTCCTGCTTCTCCTCTAAGCCACCAGATGTTGTTTCGTTATGTAACACTTCCTGTTTCTCTTCTGAAGTTTCCTTCTGTTCCTCTTCTATAACTTCTCTATAATCATTATTACTCATTTTTATGCTCCTTAATATCTTAAACCATTTTCACTAATGCTCACGGAGAGTTTCCAACTTCCATGTTTATTCATTATAATTCAATCCTTCAAGAATCACAAGGAATTTGAAAGGATTTCATTTTTATTTAAGAACTCGGAGGCTTTTAATTTCGTAGGAATAAAAAAAGACAACCGCAATTTTCACTTTGCGGCTGCCCTGTATCCTTCGAAAGCTTTCTGCTTATCTTTTATTTTCTGTTGTCTTATTCTCAGTTGTGTTGTCATTTGCTGTATTATCGTCTGTCAAATCATCCACACCATTTTCCACACCATCAATAATGTCTTTACCGGCTTCGCCAACACCTTCTACCACATCATCTACCGGATTATCTGCATCTGTTCCGTTATTTCCTGCTCCATTTGTATCACCAGCTGCATTTGTTCCGTCTGTTGCATCATTGATATTATTATCAGTTCCTGCATCGTTGTTCATTCCGCCATCGGTACCATTATTTGTGTTATTATCTGTTGCGTTGTCATCCAAAACAGTATCATTATCCATACCACTTACATCTTCTGTGTTATCAACACGATTGTCCTCAACCTTTTCTGTGTTTGTCTGATTGTCCGTATTGTTGTCTGTCGTATCATTTCCACAGGCAGTTACCATGCCAAGGGATAAGGTTAAGAGCATTCCTGCGAACAATAATTTCAGCTTTTTCATAGTCATTTCTCCTTTTCTTTTCACAGCTTATACTGTGTTTTCAAAGGATAGTATGACCATCTCATTTTCCTTTATACAAAAAATATGGAAAAAAATCTCTTTTTTATCTTCTTCTGCCCTTACTTATAATAACCAAGTTCCCGTGATAATTCTTCCTGCACTTTTTTCACGTCTACCGCAAGTTCCTCCACCCGTTCTTTTGTCATACGGCTGACCGGTCCTGAAATAGAAAATGCATACTTCACTTCTTTCCCATAACCTCTTAAAGAGGCAGCTATACAGCGGACACCTTCTTCATTTTCTTCATCATCTAAGGCGTAGCCCTTTTCCCGTACCTCTGCCAGTACCCGAAGCATTTCATCAATATCGGTAATTGTCTTACTGGTCTTTTTCTCGATAATACTTTCATTCCATATTTGTTTTACTTCCTTTTCCGGAAGGGTCGCCATAATGGTCTTGCCTACACCAGAGCAATACATCGGATGCACCATTCCTACATGGGAAACCATTCGAATTGTTCCAACCTTTGCTTCGATTTTGTAAATATATAAAATATGATTACCTTCCCGCTGTACCAAATGAACAGCTTCTCCGCTAATGTCTGATAAACGCTCTAAATATGGTTTTGCCACCTGTAAAATATCCATGCGTTCTAACATTTTTCCTGCCATATTTACAATTTTATAAGAAAGCATATATTTCTGTGTTACTTCATCCTGCTTTGCATATCCCATATAAATCAGTGACATCAATAAACGATGAACGGTACTTTTATGTAATCCTAATGCCGCACTGATTTCCATCAGCCCCATCTCTCCATTGTCTGCCAACATCTCTAATATCTGAAAAATTCGCTCTGCAGACTGCACCGGATTTTTTGTCTCTTTCACTTCAGCCATGCTTTTATCCTTTCGGTTTCATAATTCAAATTCACGTTTCGCAATGCGAAACATACGTTAGAATCATAGCATGCCGCAACTGTAAAAGTCAACCAATTTTACAAAGAATCCACAAAGATATGGTATCTTAATTTTTTCAATATTTTAGTAAGAGGTGTATACAATATCACACATAAAATAAAATTTGAAATACAATGCAAAATATCGTAAGGAATTCCCGCAATCCACCAGGTAAAGGCTGCTTTGGGCCCGCCGATTACAAGATAGGTCAATGAACACAATGCCCCAAAAAACAACCCAAAGGCTGCCGATAGAAAACTCCAGAACCAGACGGAGGTATTTTTACGGAATATCATTGCAAGAATTCCAAGCAATGGCCAAATATAGGCATACATTGCCCACCAGTTTCCAAAGCCATAGATACATCCCTCCAGCAGAATAAAAGCCGGTATTACATAAAATATCCTTTTTCCAAAATAAACAGAAAAAAGAATCATCAGCAGTGTTGTAATTTCCACATTTGGAAGAAATGCCAGTGCCTGTTTTGTTACTTCTAATACCGCAATCATAACACCGATTAATGCAATATCCTTTGTGGTAATTTGAACTTTATTGGAAAACTTTTTATCCTTTACTTTTTTTTCACTCATAACTGTCTACCCAAAAATTAATGAAAACCCGCATTGCGGGTTTTCAAGCTTTATTATTCACTTACTGTATAAACAATCTGGAAGGTCTGTCCATCCTCTACCGGCTGGGTATCAATACCATAATTACAGTATTCATTCTCCACATAGAAAGACCAGTATGCTCCATTTGCTTCATAGCTTGCAGTTAAACCATTTACTGTATCAACCATAAGTCCATATTCAGACTCTGTTCCAGAAAAGGTTAATCCCTCTGCTTCTTCCATTGCCTGACGTAAATATTCTGCATCGGTGTTTACATTATAGATAATGGATTCCCCTGCATCATCTACCACCTCAATGCTGACTGCTTTTGCTCCCTCCACCGGCTTTGGTGCAAATACTGCATAGCAGATTGCTGCAGCGGCAATTAATACAACTAATACAATTGCTGCCAGCAGTCCTTTCTTTTTACTTACCTGTTTGCTTGTTTCTGTCATTTCTTGTTCCTCCTTGTTTTTGATACCAAGGGAATTTTTCGTTTGTGTCAACACTGATTACAGCACGACACCTTTTCTTTTGTATTTTTACAAAAGAAAAAGCCTCCTTGCAATTGCAAAAAGGCATGGTAAACAGATTGAATATCCTGTACCATAACCAATTCCTCGTGGTTTTATGTACTAATTTCAGGCAGGTCTTCTGACTCTAAGATTATCACACCTTATCCCTTCCCATTCTATCGAACAGTGGCATTGATAAGGCACTCCCTTATTACAGCGACGAGATCGTACAGGAATTGCACCTGTTTCCCTTTTCATGTTTCTTTGCATAAATCTGCAATCCACACACCTGAAATCAATTCTTACAGAGAATATCATAATATTTTCATCATCGCAAGATTTTTCCACTAAATATGGTGTTTTTTTGAAAAAACATGCATTTTTCCTATTTCTTTTATTGACAAGGTTTTTGCAGATGATATAATAAAATTGTATCATTTCGCGGAACGACGTTTCACAATATGAAACTTAGTTTCGATTCCATAGAGAAAATGTACTATTTTTTCTATTGTAATATACGAACTTCATGATTTCCCCTTTCCAAAATAGGGAATCATAATAAAAAAGATAGAAGAAGGAGATTCATTATGAACAAAGTATTAGAAGAGATTTCCAAAATTGGTATTGTACCTGTAATCGCATTAGACAACGTAGAAGATGCTGCACCTTTAGCAAAAGCATTAATTGACGGTGGTCTTCCATGTGCAGAAGTTACATTCCGTACAGCAGCTGCTGAAGAATCTATCCGCATTATGGCTGAGCAGTTCCCAGAAA
>CAYMIS010000142.1:0-6974 GCA_964390485.1 uncultured Roseburia sp.
CCGCATTTAGGGATTCTACTTTTCCCTCCATC
Source organism: uncultured Roseburia sp. (assembly GCA_964390485.1). Lineage (GTDB taxonomy): Bacteria > Bacillota > Clostridia > Lachnospirales > Lachnospiraceae > Roseburia. The sequence goes on from CAYMIS010000142.1 coordinate 33, forward strand.
GGAATACGGATATAAGTATCTGCTAAATCCGCTGTTTCTTCTGTCAGTCCGTTTCCTTCGTTTCCAATCATAAATGCAACTCCGCCTTTATAGTCCGGCTCATCGTACTGCATTTTTCCCTTTAAATGTGCAGCATATACTTTTGTATTCTGTTTCTTTAATTCTGCCACCGTCTCCGAAAGATTCCCGGATACATAAAAAGGTACCCGATAAATGCTTCCCATTGTTGAACGTATTGTCTTTGGATTAAATAAATCAACAGTTGTCTGATTCATTATGATACCGGTAATTCCTGCTCCCTCTCCGGTACGCATCATTGTTCCTAAATTCCCCGGGTCCTGCACACTTTCTAATATGAGAAGGTGTGTTTTTTCACCGCATAAAAGCTGCTCTAACTCATATTCCGGCTTTTTTACAAGGCAAAGTATTCCCTGAGGTGTCTGGGTATCGGATACTGCTTTAAATACAGAATCCGATACTACCTCATAGTCTCTTCCTCTTAGAAGTTCCTCATTTTCTTTATAAAAAGTCTCTGACACATATACCTTTTCTATCCATTCCTCCGGTGCTTCGGAAAACATTTTCCGTCCTTCCACTACAAATAAGCCCTGCTCGTTACGTGCCTTTGCTTTTTTCATTAACAGCATTAAATTTTTCATCTGCTGATTGCTTGTACTTGTAATCATGGCGCTACCTGCCCTTCTTTGCATTCATTATGTATCTTAACATATTCTTTCACAGAAAAAAACTCCACGAATTAAAATTCGTGGAGTCATAAAATCCATTTTACAGTTTTATCAATGATTACTTATCAATTAACGGGATAAGTTCTTGCAGATTTCATACTGATATTCTGGAATGTATTTCTTCATTGCAAGTGCTTCATCAATATCAAAATCAATGAAATCACCATGGCTGTAACCAACTACGCGGTTACTCTTGCCCTGGCAGAGTAAATCTACTGCTAATGCACCCATTGTAGATGCATATACACGGTCTTTACAGGTTGGGCTTCCACCACGCTGCATGTGTCCTAAAATAGTAGCACGGGTTTCGATACCGGTTGCAGCTTCGATACGTTTTGCCATACTTGCAGAATGTCCGATACCTTCTGCATTAATGATGATATGATGTTTTTTACCACGTTTACGTTTCTCGATGATATTATTTACTAATCTCTGCTCATCGAAATCATATTTTTCCGGTAACATAATGTCTTCTGCACCGTTTGCAATACCACACCATAATGCTATGTAACCAGCACCACGACCCATTACTTCGATAATCGAACATCTCTCATGGGAAGTAGAGGTATCACGTACTTTATCAATTGCTTCCATAGCTGTATTTACAGCTGTATCAAATCCGATTGTATATTCTGTACAGGCAATATCAAGGTCGATTGTTCCAGGAATAGCTACTGTATTGATTCCAAGGCCAGCAAGCTTCTGTGCTCCTTTAAATGAACCGTCACCACCGATAACGATAACGCCATCGATACCATGTTTTTTACAAATTTCTGCTCCGCGTTTCTGTCCTTCTGCTGTTGTAAATTCCATACAACGTGCTGTCTGTAAAATAGTACCACCTCGCTGAATAATATCAGAAACATCATTTGCTGCCATATCAACGATTTCTTCCTGAAGAAGTCCGGCATAACCTCTTTTAATACCTTTTACTTTTAATCCCTTTGCAATTCCTTCACGTACAACTGCACGAATTGCAGCGTTCATTCCCGGTGCATCACCACCACTGGTAAGCACACCAATCGTCTTCATTTCTTTTGCCATTGTCAGTTCCTCCTAAAATAATATAACCTTAATATATATACAGTCAATATCCGCTACCCATTACGAATATTGTGAACATCTGGGAATTATGAAAACGTTCCCGAATGTATAATCTCTAACCTATACTATTTTAATATCTTTAGGCTTTCTTTTCAATGCTCTTTTCTACAACTTTTACGTTATTTTCGCCCAAAAAGTTAGTTAAATTGTTCACAATCTCCGGATTCACTCTGATATTTTGACTTGCAGGCAGTCTTTTCATTGCTTTCACAGAAGAAATGTATATAACTACAGAGTCATTTCCATCTGAATCATGAAGCATTGTATACAGCTGCTGCTCTTTTTCTTCAAATTCCTCCTTGGTTGCAAATTGCAGCCAAAGTTCCCTTTTCGTATCATCAAAGGAATAAATCTTTTCACAGATAAGCTTTCCGTTTTTATCCTCCTCCACATTTGCCCTGCCACGGATAAATACCTTTTCGTCCTCAATAAGCAGTGCATGGAATTTGTCATAATCCCTTGGGAAAACAATAATTTCAACAGTTCCCACCAAATCTTCCAGCGTAATAAATGCCATTGCTTTATTGTTTTTGGTATACTTAATGGTTTTTTCTGTAATCATGCCACCCACAATGACCTGCTGATTATCCTTGATTTTCACTTCATTTGTTTCTTCATCCAGCACAAAATCTGTGGTAACTGCCGAAATATTCTTTCGCCATTTTTCTTCATAGTCCTCTAACGGATGACCGGTCAGATAAATACCCATCACTTCTTTTTCAAAGCCCAGCTTTATCTCTTTATTAAATTCCGGTAAATCAGGATACTGGATTTCATAAGCCTTTTTATCTTCCTCTGAAGCAAAATCAAACAGACTCATCTGCCCGGACATAGACTTTTTCTTTTCCTGGGCAAGATTATCAATCAGGGTGGAATAGACATTTATCATCTGCTGGCGGTTACCATCTAACCCATCACAGGCTCCCGCTTTTATCAGATTTTCCACTGCCCGCTTATTCACTTCCCTACAGGAAACTCTTTCAATAAAGCTCTGCAGCGTCTTATAATTACCATTTGCTCTCCGCTCTTCTAAAATGGTATCCACCACAGGACGTCCAATACTCTTTATCGCATACATTCCATAACGAATGTCTCCACCTACCGCTGAGAATACACCATCACCTTCGTTAATATCCGGTGGAAGTACTTTTATCCCCATCTGGCGGCAGCTGTAAATATATTCGGATACTTTTCTTGTATTATCAATTACGGAAGTCATGAGAGCTGCCATAAATTCTACCGGATAATAATATTTCAAAAATGCGGTCTGATAAGAAACTACTGCATAAGCAGCGGCATGGGATTTATTAAAGGCGTACTTCGCAAAATCTACCATGGAATCATAAATCTGGTTCGCTGCCTGCTCACTGATTCCATTTGCAATACAGCCTTTAATATTCTGTTCTTCATTACCATAGACAAAATTCTGACGCTCTGCATCAATGACATACTGTTTCTTTTTACTCATGGCACGACGGATATTGTCTGCCTGTCCCATGGTATAACCGGCAAGTTCCTGTACAATCTGCATTACCTGCTCCTGATAAACAATACAGCCATAGGTTGGCTCAAGAATTGGTTCTAATTCCTTGCAGACATAGCTGATGCTTTCCGGCTCATTTTTACCTTTGATATATTTTGGAATAAAGTCCATTGGACCCGGACGATACAGGGAAATTCCGGCAATTACATCCTCTAAGCTCTGAGGCTTTAATTCCTTCATAAAGTTTTTCATGCCGGCACTTTCTAACTGGAAAACGCCATCACATTTTCCGGTACCGATGGATTCTAATACCTTTGCATCGTTATAATCAATGTTATCCACATCAATTTTAATTCCGTGATTCTTTTCCACAAGGTCTACGGCATTTTTGATAACTGTCAGGGTACGCAGGCCTAAAAAATCCATTTTTAACAGACCTAGTTCTTCTATCGTGGTCATAACAAACTGTGTCGTAATTGTACCATCCGAAGCCTTGGAAAGAGGCACATACTCATCCATTGCCTCCTGGGAAATTACCACTCCTGCCGCATGCATGGAGGTATGGCGCGGAAGACCTTCTAAGCGTTTTGACATATCAATCAAAGTCTTAACAGAAGGGTCGGATTCATACAATGCGCGAAGCTCCGGATTCATAATCAACGACTTATCAATTGTAATTCCAAGCTCATTTGGAATCATTTTCGCAATCGTATCACAGAAGCTGTAGGGTAAATCCATTACACGTCCTACGTCACGAATAACTCCCTTTGCCAGCAGGGTACCAAAAGTAACAATCTGTGTCACACAGTCTTTTCCGTATTTTTCCACAACGTAATCAATAACTTCACTTCGTCTTTCATAGCAGAAGTCAATATCAATATCCGGCATAGTAACACGTTCCGGATTTAAGAATCGCTCAAAAAGAAGACTGTACTTAATCGGGTCAATATTCGTAATTCCTGTGGTATAAGAAACTAAGCTTCCCGCAGCACTTCCTCGTCCCGGTCCCACCGGAATATCGTGCATTCTGGCATAGTTAATAAAATCCCATACAATCAGGAAATAATCCACGTACCCCATTTTACGGATAACATTCAGTTCATAATCAAGCTTTGGCAAAAGCTCTGCATGACGCTCTGGATAACGATGCTCTAAGCCTTCATGGCAGAGTTTATTTAAGTAGGTCCAGGAATCATAGCCCTCCGGCACTTCAAAATGTGGCAGCTTTGTCACGCCAAATTCAATCTCTACATGACAGCGGTCTGCAATTTTTTGTGTATTATCAATTGCTGCCTGCGCATATGGAAAAAGCCTGCGCATTTCCTCTTCTGATTTGACATAATACTGACCGCCTTCATAGCGCATACGGTTTTCATCGGATAATTTTTTGCCGGTCTGAATACAAAGTAAAATATCATGGGCTTCCGCATCCTCTGCATAGGTATAGTGCACATCATTGGTTGCCACCAGTTCAATGCCGGTATCCTGACTCAAACGTAACAATTGGGCATTTACAGTTTTCTGGTCTGGTATTCCATGGTCCTGCAATTCCAAGAAAAAGTTACCCTTACCAAAGCACTTCTCATATTTGAAAGCAACTTCCTTTGCTTCCTCATACATCCCTCGCACCAGATAACGCTGCACTTCTCCGGCAAGGCAGGCACTTAATGCAATAATTCCCTCATGATATTGCTCTAAAACCTCCATATCTACCCGGGGCTTATAATAATAACCATCTACAAAACCCTTAGATACAATTTTCATCAGATTCTGATAGCCTTCATTATTTTCTGCTAACAGCACCAGATGGTAATATCTGTCCTCACCGTGGGAAGCCTCCCTGTCAAATCTGGAATTTGGTGCAACATAAACTTCACAGCCTAATACCGGATTAATACCAGCTGCATTGGCTGCCTTATAAAATTCAATGACGCCAAACATAACACCATGGTCGGTAATTGCCGCGCTGTTCATTCCTAGTTCTTTGACTCTGGAAACATATTCTTTTATCTTATTGGAACCGTCTAACAGACTAAACTCTGTATGGACATGCAAATGTGTAAATGCCATTACAATCTTTAACCTTTCTATTGCCTCTATGCTTCTACCAGTCATAAATCTTTTGGGATGAAATTCTCCCCCAAAAACATACTGTTTTTTAACTCCAAATAGCTGCGATTAGTCTTTACGGCTTCATCGCAGCTATCATAGGTCTTCATAATTTCTGTCTGATATTGTTATTCTATATGTTCTAAAAAACTGTTTTTTGATTTTCACGCTAATGCGCAATCATCCTGTAACATCTTAAGCTTCAAATTTCTTTTTCTGCTCTGCCAAAAATGCCGGGTCATCAAAGTAATTAATCTTCATGGCTGCTTTTACCTCACTTAAGGTCTGAGCAGCTTTTTCCTGCGCAACCTGACTTCCTTTTTTCAGAATTTCGTATACACCTTCGATGTTCTTCTCATATTCTGCTCTTCTTGCACGGATTGGGCTTAACTCTTCCTGAATCACGTTATTTAAGAACTTCTTCACTTTTACGTCACCCAGACCACCTCTCTGGTAATGTGCCTTTAACTCGTCTAAATTCGCATATTCCGGCAAATATTCTGCGAAATGGTTATCATTACAGAACGCATCTAAGTAAGTAAATACGGTATTTCCTTCTAATTTACCCGGATCCTCGATGCGGATATGGTCAGGATCTGTAAACATGCTCATGATTTTCTTTTTCACATCTGCTTCTGATTCAGAAAGATAGATGCAGTTGCCTAAGGATTTACTCATTTTTGCCTTACCATCTGTACCCGGAAGTCTTAAGCAGGCTTTGTTCGATGGAAGTAAAATCTGTGGATCTACTAAGGTCTCTCCGTATACAGAATTAAATTTGTGTACAATCTCCTTTGTCTGTTCAATCATTGGCATCTGGTCTTCTCCAACCGGTACCGTTGTTGCCTTAAATGCAGTAATATCTGCTGCCTGACTGATTGGATAGTTAAAAAATCCAACCGGAATACTTGTTTCAAAATTACGCATCTGAATTTCAGCTTTCACCGTAGGATTACGCTGTAAACGAGATACGGTAACAAGGTTCATATAGTAAAAGCTTAACTCTGTCAGTTCTGCCACATGAGACTGTACAAAAATATTAGATTTTGCCGGATCAATTCCTACGGATAAATAATCCAGTGCAACTTCCATAATATTATCTCGGATTTTGGCAGGATTGTCTGCATTGTCCGTTAATGCCTGGGCATCCGCAATCATAATATAAATTTCATCGAATTCTCCTGAATTCTGTAACTCTACTCTTCTTTTTAAAGAACCAACATAATGTCCGACATGAAGCTTTCCTGTTGGTCTGTCTCCGGTTAAAATAATCTTCTTTCCCATTTCTAAATCTCCCATGTTTCTTACTTTTAACTCAACTGACTTCTATTATATATTTTTCAAAGCAATCCTGCAATGGCAAATTGGCACTGTTTTTATAGAAAAAACGCCGTCAAATTAATTCAAGGATTCTGTGAAAGAATTTAACGGCTGTTACTATGAGATAAAAAAGCGTCGCCGCGCGACGCTTCCAAAAACGCTTCGCGTTTTCATCTGGCG
>CAYMIS010000143.1:0-6972 GCA_964390485.1 uncultured Roseburia sp.
CTATCTACACGAACATAGAATACGTCATTGGAGTCTGTCTCGTACTCTAACCAAGCACCACGGTTTGGAATTACAGTACAGGAATACAAGGTTTTACCCACTTTATCATGTGCGATACCATAGTAGATACCTGGGGAACGTACCAACTGGCTTACGATTACTCGTTCTGCACCATTGATTACGAAGGTACCTGTCTCTGTCATCAAAGGAAGATCGCCCATGAAAATCTCATGTTCGTTAATTTCGTCTGTTTCCTTATTGTGAAGTCTTACCTTAACTTTTAAAGGCGCTGCATATGTTGCATCTCTTTCTTTACACTCCGGAATTGTATATTTTACATCGTTTTCGCATAATGTAAAATCAACAAAATCCAGGCTCAGATGACCGCTGTAATCAGCGATTGGAGAGATATCATCGAAAACTTCTTTTAAGCCTTCTTTTAAGAACCACTGATAGGAGTCTTTCTGAACTTCTATCAGATTTGGCATCTCTAATACCTCTTTCTGTCTTGAGTAACTCATACGCATGCCTTTTCCGGCTTTCACCGGACGTATTCTGTTTTTCTCCATTGACGTTTCACCTCTCGTTTTTATTTTAATCTACCGCTGCATATTGCGGTATGTGAAAACTCACAGTTTTAGGCAATAAGCCTAATGCACCACAATAGTGCAACGTATATCTTAGCATACACTTGTCAAGTAGTCAAGATATATTTTTCATTTATTTTCCATTTTTTGTTTCCACCCAAACCGAAATTTAGGGACGCAGCCTTTTTTTCGAAATTTAGGCTACGTCCCTAAATTTCGAAAAAAAGGCTGCGTCCCTAAATTTCGGTTTTTATTCAGCTTTAATTCTGCCCTGCTTTACATTCGGTTCCAGAAAATTCTGATATGCATATTCCCATAAACTTTCTGAACCGGCAGAAGTATTTTTATTTCTATTTAATATCTGCGAAAGACGGATTCCGCGTTCTTCCCAGGACTTTCCCTCCGATGCTGCATTGAGCATCATAGGCTGTATGTTGTCCATTGTTCTTGCAAACTTCGCCTCTTTTGTCTGCTGCGCTTCAAACTCATCCCATAATTCCCGGAAATATTTGCCCTGATCTTCCGGCAGCATTCCAAAAATACGTTCCGCCGCCTGCAGCTCCCTCTGCCTCTGGGTTTTCTTCCCCACTTCATCATAGGCATAAGTGTCTCCCGCATCAATTTCAACCAAATCATGAATCAAAAGCATTGATATTGTTTTCAGCACATCAATCTCTTCGTTGGCATATTCACTTAACAAAAGTGTCATTACCGCCATGTGCCATGCATGCTCAGCATCATTTTCTTTTTGCAGCCCATCTGTCAAATATGTCTGACGTTTGATAAATTTTTCTTTATCAATTTCTCTGCAAAATGCAAACTGCTTACGCAGACGCTCTTCCTTCGAAAGATTAGATGCCGTTTTATTTGCGGATGATTTATTTAAAATCCGGTACCCACGGTTCGTGGCCTCTATCTCATAGCCCGCTGCACGAAGCAGTGCTATATCCTGCACAATCACCTGTCTGCTGACTTTAAACTCTTTTGCCAGCAATGCCCCGCCCATAAGTTTATCTGAATTATGCAGTGTCTCTATAATTTTTTGTCTACGCATTTCTCCTGTCATACTGTGCATTTCCTTCCTTTTCATAGTATCGGGAGTTCTTTACTGACATTATCTTTTAAACTGCATGTAAGTTCTTTAAAGAAATATCCATAATTGGTGCCGAATGTGTTAATGCTCCGCTGGAAATAAAGTCTACCCCTAAATCCACAAGGCGTGCAATATTTTCTTTCGTTACATTACCAGAAACTTCAATTTCCGCGCGACCTGCAATATAGTCAATCGCTTCCTTCATTTCCTCATGGGTCATGTTATCCAGCATGATAATATCTGCACCAGCTTCCACAGCTTCTTTCACCATAGCAACCGTTTCTACTTCCACTTCGATTTTGCGGACAAATGGCGCATATTCTTTCGCCATGGCAATTGCTTCTTTTACTCCACCGGCAGCGCCAATATGATTATCCTTTAAAAGGACACCATCGGACAAATTGTAACGATGATTATTTCCACCACCTACACGCACCGCATACTTTTCAAAAATGCGATTGTTTGGTGTAGTTTTTCTTGTATCTAAAAGTTTTGTCTTTGTTCCCTTCAAAAGACCTGCAACAGAATTTGTATAGGTAGCAATTCCGCTCATTCTCTGTAAATAATTTAATGCGGTTCTTTCTCCGCAAAGCAACGTCTTAATATCTCCATGAACCTTTGCCATAAGCTGGCCATTTTTCACTTCATCGCCATCTTTTACAAAAAACTCTACGTTTGTTTTCTCATCTAATAAAGTGAAAACTCGTTCAAAGACCTGCAAACCACAGACAATTCCATCCTGTTTACAAATCAAATCCACTTCACCTGCCTGATTATATGGCATAACACTATTTGTACTTACGTCCTCGCTGCTGATATCTTCCTGCAACGCGCTTAAAATTAACGGTTCTACATTCAATTTCATTGTTATCTGATCATACATTTTTCTATTCCTCTTCCCTCTCGCTTGCTTTTTTTATTGTATCTTTTACGATTCTTCTATATTCTGCTTCCAATCCTGCAACGTTCTGATATTTCTCTAAAGAAAAATCCTTCCATAACTGCTCTGCGTTTTCTGTCTTCATATCTTTTGCAGTTCCAGCCATTTCCTTTGCCGCCCGTTTGGCAAATACCAGACTTTCCAATAAAGAGTTACTTGCAAGACGATTTTTTCCATGTACACCATTACATGCAGTTTCTCCCACTGCATAAAGAGACTGCATAGATGTAGCACTATTATAATCAACCTTAATACCGCCCATAAAATAATGCTGAGCCGGCACAACCGGAATACATTCCTTCGTTACATCGTATCCCATTTTCTCACAACGTTTTACGATATTCGGAAAATGCGAGAACAACTCCTCCTGTGGCACAGTCCTTAAGTCTTCCCACACAAACTCAGTTCCATCTTCTTCCATCTGTTTAAAAATAGCCTTTGTTACCACATCTCTTGGCAGAAGCTCGTCCACAAAACGCTCCATATTCTTATTATAAAGTTTTGCACCCTCCCCTCTTACCGATTCAGATATTAAGAAGCTGCGTTCCGTTGTCTCTTTCGTGTATAAAGTAGTCGGATGAATCTGCACATAATTAATGTCCTTTAATTCAATTCCATGCTGTACCGCAATGGCAATGGCATCTCCCGTAAGATGTCTGTAATTCGTAGAAAAAGGATAAATTCCACCTACGCCTCCTGTTGCCAGTACCGTCTCCTCTGCTGTCACAACTTCTACGGAACCATCCTGCATACGAATCACACCACCATAGCAGCAATTATCCTTGCATACAATATCCAACAGCATGGTGTATTCTAAAATCGTTATATTTTCGCGTCGTTTCGCCTCGGCTAAAAGTTTGCTTGTAATTTCTTTTCCTGTTGTATCCTTGTGGTACAAAATTCTCTTATCCGAATGCGCACCTTCTCTGGTAAAAGCGAGAGCACCATTCTCATCTCTCTGAAAATCCACTCCATAGGACAGTAAATCCGAAACCACATCCTCAGAGGAACGAATCATTATTTCAACGGACTTCTTGTCATTTTCATAATGTCCCGCCCGCATTGTATCTTCAAAATAGTTATCATAATCAGCCTCATCCTTCAGCATACACATACCACCCTGCGCCAAAAAGGAATCGCTGCTTTCACAATCAGATTTAGTTATTATTAATATTTTTCTATCTGCCGGCAGCTGTAATGCACAATACAAACCTGAACAACCACTGCCAACAATTAAAGTGTCTGTTTTTATCATACGCCTTACAAAATCACTTTCTTTTTAATGCATTTGTTCTGCATTGTATCACAAGTTTTTACATCTGACAAGACAGTTGTCTTGACTTTTTTCTTTTCATTCATTATAATGCATTCAATGAAGTCAGGAAGGAAATATAGAAAATATGTATACAACAAAGGATATGCAGGATGAAATTCTGCGCTTAAAAAAGGAAAAAGATATCTGCATCCTTGCCCACGCTTATCAGAGCCAGGATGTTTTAGAAGTTGCTGATTATATAGGAGATTCTTATGGCTTAAGTGTACAGGCCGCCAAAGCCGCGCAGAAAAATATTTTAATGTGCGGAGTTCGTTTTATGGCAGAAACCGCAAAAATCCTTTCTCCCGAAAAAACAGTTTATGTTTCCCATTCAGAGGCAGGCTGTCCAATGGCTGAACAGATTTCACCAGAAGAACTTTGTAAATTAAAAGAGGAATTTCCAGACTATACGGTGGTTGCATATGTCAACACCACTGCCGAATTAAAAAAACATTGTGATGTCTGTGTCACTTCCGCCTCTGCTGTTAAGGTTGTAAAAAGTATTGAAAACCCAAATATTCTTTTTATCCCGGATTGCAATCTCGGTGCCTGGGTAGAAAAACAATGTCCGGAAAAGAATTTTAAATTTGTAAAGGGCGGATGTCCGGTTCACCTTGGCATTACTATAGCAGATGTTGAAAATGCCCGCAAGCTTCATCCAAATGCAAGGCTTTTAGTTCACCCGGAATGTCATCCGGAGGTTTCTGCCAAAGCCGACTTCCTTGGAAGCACCACTGAAATTATGGCTTATGCAAAAGAAAGTGATGTGACCGAATTTATTATCGGTACAGAAAACAGCATTGTTCAGCATTTACAGTTCGAACTGCCGGAGAAGAATTTCTATCCCCTTTCCAAAAAATGTGTCTGTCATGATATGAAACTCACCACTCTCGCAGAGGTTCTTCATTGTGTACAGGGAAAAGGCGGTGAAGAGATTATTCTCCCGGAAGATACGATGAGAGAAGCAAAAAGATGTATTGATAATATGTTGAAGTGCTAGGCGCAGTTTTGCTGTCTGGCATTCGCCAGCCACCCCAGGGCTGTCGCCGAATGAAATTCTCAGTAATTCGATTCTAGCGGATTGAGCCGATTGACTTACGCCAATCGGCACGCGTTGCGCTTTCGTTCCACCACTCCTCATGTAAACTACGAGCAGTTTTGCTGTCTGGCATTCGCCAGCCAGCACACGGCTGTCGCCGAATGAAAATACAAAAAATCCCTCGCTCGGAAATTAGTTTCCAGCGAGGGATTTTTTATATTTTCACTCTGCTCGTAGCTTACGTGATTATTTTAATGTAACTTTAGCACCTTCAGCTTCTAATTTAGCTTTGATGTCTTCAGCTGTAGCTTTGTCTGCACCTTCTTTTAAGATCTTAGGAGCGCCGTCTACAACGTCTTTAGCTTCTTTTAATCCTAAACCTGTTGCTTCACGAACAACTTTGATAACTTTAACTTTGTTTGGTCCAACTTCTGTTAATTCTACGTCGAACTCTGTTTTTTCTTCAGCTGCTTCAGCTGCACCAGCACCTGCTGCTGCAACTACAACGCCTGCTGCTGCAGATACGCCAAATTCTTCTTCACAAGCTTTTACTAATTCATTTAATTCTAATACGCTTAACTCTTTGATAGCATCGATAAATTCTGCTGTTGTTAATTTTGCCATTTTAATTTCCTCCATTAAAATTTAATCTTATGCCGTTACGGCATGTCTTATAGTTATTCCTGAACTTTTCCAGGATGTTCCCTGCTAATTAGGGATTATTCAGCTGTTTCTTCTGTTGCAGGTGCTTCCTCAACTGGAGCTTCTTCTGCTACAGGTGCTGCTTCAACTGCTGCGTCTGCTGCGCCGCCTTTTTCAGCGATCTGATTAAGCACACGTGCGAGATTTGTAACTGGAGACTGCATGCTTCCAAGTAATCTTGAAAGTAATACTTCTCTTGATGGTACTTCTGCGATAGCTTTCATACCTGCTTCGTCATAGAAGTTACCTTCTACAACACCAGCTTTGATTTCTAAAGCTTTAGCTGTCTTAGCAAACTTAGCTAATTCTCTTGCTGGAGCTGTTGCATCTGTTGTAGAAATAGCAAATGCGTTTGGTCCTTCAAGGGAATCTGCAAGGCTTTCGAATGCTGTACCTTCAATCGCACGTTTCACTAATGTATTCTTATATACTTTATAAGTTACACCAGCTTCTCTTAATGCTTTACGTAACTGTGTATCTTCTGCAACAGTAAGTCCGCGGTAATCTACTACTACTACTGACTGTGCGTCTTTGATACTATCAGCGATTTCCTGAACGATAGGCTGTTTAAGTTCTACTTTTGCCACGATTTGTGTACCTCCTTTTATTATTTTCGCAATACACTTATGTGTACTGCATTGCATAAAAGACTTTGAGGTTTATCCGTTAAATAGCCAGGCTATTCACATAAATAAAAAACCTCTCTGTCAAAGACAGAGAGGTGAAATCTCTACTCAAACGCTTGCTCACGCAATACGTTCCTATAATGATTACTCATTATCAGATTTCCTCGGTAGGTCTTACGTTTACGCCTTACGGCACCTACTGTCTTCGGCAATATGCAAAGCATTGCTCTTCACAATGCTTCGCTATTATATCATTGTATATTAATGCTGTCAATAAGTTTTTTCAAAACTAGTTAGTAATTTTTGTTACGTTTAATTTCACGCCAGGTCCCATTGTAGAAGCAAGTGTTGCACTCTTAATGTACTGACCTTTTAAGCTAGCTGGTTTTGCTTTATTGATAGCACCCATAAGGCTCTGGAAGTTGTCGCTTAACTGTTCTTCTGTAAAAGAAGCTTTTCCAACTGGCACGTGGATAATATTTGTCTTATCTAATCTGTATTCAATCTTACCAGCTTTGATGTCGTTAACAGCTTTTGTTACGTCCATAGTAACTGTTCCAGCTTTTGGGTTTGGCATTAAGCCTTTTGGTCCGAGTACACGTCCTAAACGACCAACAACACCCATCATATCAGGTGTAGCAACAACAACGTCGAAGTCTAACCATCCTTC
>CAYMIS010000144.1:0-6836 GCA_964390485.1 uncultured Roseburia sp.
GCTGTATTGACAGAGCAACACTTCTTGTAAAAGAAGGAGATAAGAAACCAATCATCATGAATATTACAGAAGGCAATATGGAATTAAAGATTAATTCCTTTATCGGTTCCATGAATGAGGATATTGATATTGCAAAAGATGGTAAGGATATTATGATTGGATTTAATCCGAAGTTTTTCATCGACGCACTTCGTGTAATTGATGAAGAGGAAGTTACACTTTACATGGTAAATCCAAAAGCTCCTTGTTTTATCAAGGATGATGAAGGTAAATTCATTTATCTGATTCTTCCGGTAAACTTTAATGCGGCTGCAAATTAATTAGTTGCATATGCAAATGTAGTAATATTATTATTTATTGTAAAAATATTGAAAAAAGCGAAAATTTAAAAATCGCGTCCCGCTTCGCGGGATAACATTGTCACTTCGTGACAACATGGCTGCTTCGCAGCAAAAAGAACATTTAATTTTTCACATCCTTTAAAGGATAAATGTGCAGGATTTGTGGCGCAGAGCAAATTTTGCAGGTATTGGAAAGGCAAGGATATTAATGATTACAGTTAATATTAGAGAAACAGACGAATTTATCAAACTTGGTCAGGCATTGAAAAAAGCCGGACTTGTAGAAACAGGAGTAGATGCAAAGTTTTTTATTCAGGACGGCCAGGTAATGTTAAATGGCGAAGTGGAATTACAGCGTGGAAAAAAACTCTATAACGGAGATGTTGTTTCTTTTAACGGAGAGACAATTCAGATTGTGAAATGATTATTAAATCAATTGAATTAAAGAATTTTCGGAATTATGAAGATTTAAATATTTCATTTGATGCAGGAACAAATATTTTATTTGGTGATAATGCTCAGGGAAAGACGAATATTTTAGAAGCTGCTTATCTTAGTGGGACAACCAAATCCCACAAAGGCAGCAAGGATAAAGAAATGATTCGTTTTGGAGAACAGGAATCCCATATCCGTACAATTGTTATGAAAAAAAGTCCGGGCTCTGATGTTTATGACAAGGAATACCGGATTGATATGCATTTGAAAAATAATCGTTCCAAAGGAATCGCTATCAATCAGATTCCAATCAAGAAAGCCAGTGAGTTATTTGGAATCCTCAATATGGTATTTTTTTCACCGGAGGATTTAAATATTATCAAAAATGGACCGGCAGAACGTCGCAGATTTTTAGATGCGGAACTATGCCAGCTGGATAAGATTTATCTTTCCGACCTTACAAATTACAATAAAATTCTGAATCAGCGGAATAAATTGTTAAAAGATTTGGTTTATCGGCCGGATTTAAAGGATACACTCCCAATATGGGATTTGCAATTGGTAGAAACTGGAAAGAAAATCATTAAAAGAAGAAAACAGTTTATAGAAGAGCTGAATGAAATTGTTCATGACATACATTATCGTATTTCCGGTGGGAAGGAAGAACTGACCATTAAATATGAGCCGAATATTGAGGATATCTTTTTTGAGGATGAATTAAGCCGGGCAAAAGTGAAGGATATGAAACTTTGCCAGACAACTGTAGGGCCTCATAGGGATGATATGCTTTTTTCCATTGGAACAATTGATATCAGGAAATTTGGTTCCCAGGGACAGCAGAGAACATCGGCTTTATCCTTGAAATTATCAGAAATTGAGCTGGTAAAGAGGTCCATTAACGATACACCAATTCTTTTATTAGATGATGTATTATCGGAATTAGACAGTAACCGACAGAATTATTTGTTAAATAATATACATGATACACAGACGCTGATTACCTGTACCGGTCTGGATGAATTTGTGAAAAACAGATTTCAGCTGAATAAGGTTTTTGAGGTAGTTAGTGGCGTAGTTTTTGAAAAAAGTAATTGTGAAAAAGCAGAATCATTAGATGAAAATGAGTAGAAAAGCAGCAATATAAAAAGTTAGTAACAACAGCCGGATTCATGAAGCGCTGCAGGCATGAATCTTTGGGAAAATGAAGGCAGCGCAGAAGTGAGGAACAAATGGGTGCAGAAAATATGGAAACTCAAAATGAATATGGTGCTGACCAGATTCAGATTTTAGAGGGTTTAGAGGCCGTTCGTAAAAGACCTGGTATGTACATTGGTAGTACATCTTCAAGAGGACTTCATCATCTGGTTTATGAAATTGTAGATAATGCAGTTGATGAAGCTTTAGCAGGTTATTGTAAAAACATTGAAGTAACCATTAATGAAAATAATTCCATTACAGTATTAGATGATGGTCGTGGTATTCCGGTTGATATTAATCAGAAGGCCGGAAAATCCGCTTTGGAGGTTGTTTATACCGTACTTCATGCCGGAGGAAAATTTGGTGGCGGAGGATATAAGGTATCCGGTGGACTTCACGGAGTAGGTGCCTCTGTTGTTAATGCCCTTTCTACAGAATTATCCGTAGAAGTATACAAAGAGGGAAAAGTATATGCCCAGAGTTATAAAATTGGTAAACCAAATGAACAGGTAAAAGTAATAGGTGAATGCAGTGAAGAGCAGCATGGAACTAAAGTTACCTTCCTTCCTGACCCAACTATTTTTGAAGAAACCGTTTATGATTATGATACCTTAAAAC
This sequence comes from uncultured Roseburia sp., assembly GCA_964390485.1. Taxonomy (GTDB): domain Bacteria; phylum Bacillota; class Clostridia; order Lachnospirales; family Lachnospiraceae; genus Roseburia. The sequence continues at coordinate 2,592 of CAYMIS010000144.1, forward strand.
AGAGATTACGTGAGACAGCCTTTTTAACAAAAGGCTTAAGAATCGTGCTTCACGATGCAAGAGAAAATCCGGTTCGTTCTCATGAGTTCCATTATGCCGGTGGTATTAAAGAATTTGTTACTTACTTAAACAAGAGCAAAGAAGCAATTTATCAGAATGTTATTTACTGTGAGGGAAATAAGGACAATGTTTATGTAGAGGTTGCATTGCAGCATAACGATTCCTATAACGAACTGACCTTAAGCTTTGTAAATAATATTATTACACCGGAAGGTGGTACCCATCTTGCGGGCTTCCGTAATGCGTTGACCAAAACCTTCAATGCCTATGCGAGAGCAAATAAATTATTAAAAGACAGTGAACCGGCATTATCCGGAGATGATATTCGAGAAGGTCTGACTGCAATTATCAGTGTCAAAATTGAAGAACCGCAGTTTGAAGGTCAGACAAAACAGAAATTAGGAAATAGTGAAGCCCGTGGAGCGGTAGATTCTATCGTAAGTGAACAGCTGACCTATTTCTTAGAACAGAATCCATCGGTTGCAAAAACAATTTGTGAGAAATCACTGCTTGCCCAGCGTGCAAGAGAAGCAGCAAGAAAAGCAAGAGATTTAACCCGTAGAAAAACAGCATTAGAAGGAATGGCACTTCCGGGAAAACTGGCAGACTGTTCCGACAAAGACCCAAAGAATTGTGAAATCTTTATCGTAGAGGGAGATTCCGCGGGTGGTTCTGCCAAAACAGCCAGAAGTCGTGCAACCCAGGCAATTCTTCCACTGCGAGGAAAAATCTTAAACGTAGAAAAGGCAAGATTAGATAAAATCTATGCGAATGCAGAAATTAAAGCAATGATTACAGCTTTTGGTACAGGTATTCATGAAGACTTTGATATCACGAAATTGAGATATCATAAAATTATCATCATGACCGATGCCGACGTGGACGGTGCACATATCAGTACCCTGATGCTGACCTTCCTTTACCGTTTCATGCCGGAGCTGATTAAGCAGGGATATGTATATCTTGCAACACCACCACTTTATAAGATTGAGAAAAATAAAAATGTCTGGTATGCCTATAGTGACGAGGAATTAAATAATATTCTCGGAGAAATTGGTCGTGACGGTAATAACAAGATTCAGCGTTACAAAGGATTGGGAGAAATGGATGCGGAACAGCTTTGGGAAACAACTATGGATCCGGAGCGCAGAATTTTAAAACGTGTCATGATTGATGAAGAAAATGCATCTGAGGTTGACATAACATTTACCACCTTAATGGGGGATAAAGTAGAACCAAGACGAGAATTTATCGAAGAAAATGCGAAGTATGTGCAGAATTTGGATGTATAAGTAAATTTGCCAATGCAAATGTAGTATAATTGATAAAACAGTAAAATTTTTCGGGAAAAATAGAAAATCTTTATGATTGAATATATAGCTTAAATTCCCGGCAGAAATCACATTTTATCTGCATATGTATTGTAAAAAAGTCCGGAAAACGAGGAAAAATAAATGGATGATAAAATTTTTGACCAGATTCACGAGGTCGATCTGAAGAAAACAATGGAAACATCCTACATCGACTATGCCATGAGCGTAATTGCCCAGCGAGCACTGCCGGATGTAAGAGATGGTTTAAAACCGGTACAGCGCCGAGTTTTATATTCCATGATAGAATTAAATAATGGACCAGACAAGCCACACAGAAAATGTGCCCGTATCGTCGGTGATACCATGGGTAAATACCATCCACATGGAGACAGCTCTATCTATGGAGCATTAGTAAACATGGCGCAGGAATGGTCCTTCCGTTATCCGTTAGTTGACGGTCATGGAAACTTTGGTTCTGTTGATGGTGACGGAGCAGCTGCGATGCGATATACCGAAGCAAGACTTTCCAAAATTTCCATGGAAATGCTTGCAGACATCAATAAAGATACTGTAGATTTTGTACCAAACTTTGATGAAACAGAGAAAGAGCCGGTCGTAATGCCAGCCCGTTATCCCAACCTGTTAGTAAATGGTACAACCGGTATTGCAGTAGGTATGGCGACAAATATTCCGCCACACAATCTCCGGGAAGTAATCAATGCTGTGGTAAAAATCATTGATAACGAAGTATTAGAAGACCGGGAAACAGAAATTGAGGAATTATTAAGCATTGTAAAGGGACCGGATTTCCCAACAGGAGCAATGATTCTTGGAACAACCGGAATCAATGAAGCGTACCGTACCGGTCGTGGAAAAATAAGAGTTCGTGCAATTACAGATATTGAGCCAATGCAGAATGGTAAAAACAGAATCGTAGTTACCGAGCTGCCATATATGGTAAACAAAGCAAGACTCATTGAGAAAATTGCAGAATTAGTCCGGGATAAAAAAATCGACGGAATCACAGACTTGCGAGATGAATCCGATCGTCAGGGTATGAGAATCTGTATCGAGCTTCGTCGTGATGTGAATCCAAATGTGGTACTTAACCTGCTTTATAAACATACCCAGATGCAGGATACTTTTGGTGTCATCATGTTAGCACTGGTAGATAATCAGCCGAAGGTATTAAACCTTTGCGAAATGTTAAATTACTACCTGCTTCATCAGAAGGATGTTGTTACCAGAAGAACAAAATATGAATTAAACAAAGCAGAAGAACGAGCTCATATTTTACAGGGCTTATTAGTTGCACTGGATAATATTGATGAAGTCATCAATATTATTCGTAGCAGCAAAAATACTGCAGAAGCAAAAGAACGCTTAAGTGAAAGATTCTCTTTAACAGAAGCACAGGCACAGGCAATCGTAGATATGCGTCTGCGTGCACTGACCGGTTTGGAAAGAGAAAAAATCGAAGGCGAATATAAGGAATTAATGGAAAGAATCGCAGAGTTAAGAGCAATCTTAGCAGATGAGAAGAAGCTTCTTGGTGTTATCCGTGAAGAAATTCTTGTAATTGCGGATAAATTTGGTGATGAAAGAAAGACATCCATCGGATTTGATGAATATGATATTTCCATGGAGGACTTAATTCCTGTAACAAATACTGTCATTGCGATGACAAAGCTTGGATACATTAAGCGTATGAGCCTTGATAACTTCCGTGCCCAGAACCGTGGCGGTAAGGGAATCAAGGGAATGGAAACCATTGATGAGGACTACATCGAAGAATTATTGATGACAACCTCTCATCATTACATGATGTTCTTTACCAATACCGGACGTGTATACAGAATGAAAGCTTACGAAATTCCGGAGGCAAGCAGAACTGCCCGCGGAACAGCAATTATCAACTTATTGCAGCTCCAGCCGGGAGAAAAAATTACCGCTGTGATTCCAATCAAGGAATATACAGAGGGGCACTATCTCTTTATGGCAACCAGAAATGGTATTGTAAAGAAAACTCCAATCACCGATTATGCAAATGTCCGTAAAACAGGACTTGCAGCTATTACTTTACGTGGCGAAGATGAACTGATTGAAGTTAAAAAGACAAATAACGAGAGAGATATCTTCCTCGTTACAAAATACGGACAGTGTATCCGTTTCCATGAGACAGATGTAAGAAGTACCGGAAGAACTTCTATGGGTGTTATCGGTATGAACCTTGCTGATGGTGACGAAGTAGTGGGAATGCAGATGGATTCCCAGGGTGAATCCTTAATGATTGTTTCCGAAAAAGGTCTTGGAAAATGTACTTTAACATCCGAATTTACAGCACAGATTCGTGGTGGTAAGGGTGTAAAATGCTACAAGATTACCGAAAAAACAGGAAACATTATCGGTGTAAAAGCCGTAAACAAAGATAACGAAGTCATGTTAATAACAACGGAAGGAATAATTATTCGTATCAAGGTAGAGGGAACTGCTCTTCTCGGACGAGTTACTTCCGGTGTAAAATTAATGAACTTAGCAGATGATGTGACAATCGCAAGCATTGCAAAAGTGCGCGAAGATAAATCGCTCATCGAAAACACAGATAATTCCGAGCTTTTAAGTGAAGAAGAGGAAGCCCAAAGTGCAGCCGCAGCTGCGGAAGCTGCAAAAGTGGCAGCCAGCCATTCAGAAGAAACAGAGACAAATGAGGAACTCATGAAGGAACTGTTGGCTCGTGCCGAAGCGGATGCTGAAGAATAATTGAAAATAGTGTAAGAAAAGTATGTGAAAAATACTTTTGTAGTAAGAGACTGGTTAGTGTACCGACCCCCAAAAGTTAGACCCAAAATCTAACGATTGGAGGTCGGTATTT
>CAYMIS010000145.1:0-6503 GCA_964390485.1 uncultured Roseburia sp.
GACCTACTCTGATGACCTTGAAGCAAGAGCAGAACAATTGATGAGGTATGGTCTTAATGCTTCAAGCAGAAAGGGAATGCTTGATATGAGAGCCAGATATAGTAAAGAGATAGTTCCTATTGAAACTGCATATAAGAGGAGAGAGGAACTTGCTACTGAACAGAGAAAGGCTCTTGCTCAGAATCCTACTCTCAGATACCAAAGAATGGCAAGAACTATGAGTCTTGACGACTTCATAAAGAATCCTTCTCTTGATTATGGAGAGAGCTATTCAGGTGCTTTACTTACTCAGCAAGTATCACAGGCAGCTGCTAACTTCCAAAGAGCTTTAACTGATAAAGGAAAGCTAAAGGGTCTAGGACTACCTTATCAATATGAGAGAATGTTACAATATGGAGCTACCCCTGCACAGGTAATGGCTGCTATGAGCAAAGATGCTAAACAAGGAGACTCTTAGGCTGTTGAGTTTCTTAGGGGTATCACTGAACAAGTTCTTAAATCTTCAGGCGTTGCTGATTGGGCAGATGCTTATACTATGGAAGAATTTAGAGCTTTTGCTAACTAGGGATTATACAGTGCTATAGGTCAGGCTAAAATTGATACCTTCAAAGATGAGTTTAGTATGAATGATGAGCTTAGTAAAAGAAGGGAGGCCGCTCAAAATAGAGTTACTAGAGGTAATCTACCTATAGATATACACCATCTGGTATCTCCTAATCAGCTTGGGGCCAATGGAGCTGAGATGGTTGAATAGCTAAGAGCTAAATTAGGTCTTTCTGGATACTTGAATGGCAAGTATGGTAAGACTGTAGACTTAGGAAATCTAGTCACTGGTAGGTCTGATGTGTATACTTACCATTTCAAGAATAGCTCTGGAGGAACTACAGTAAGATTATTCGACAGTAAAGGACAGTTGCTAAATAGAGGCTCTGTAGTAAGACAAGGCGGAAGTAAAGCTTCTCAGGAGGCTCTTGGTAAATGGTATGATTAGATGTATGCTTCCTTAAGATAGAACTTTAAACCAGATAAAGCTGGACACTGGAATGCAGGTGGTATATCTTCTCAAATGAAAGATATGTTATCTGGAAAGGGAGCTCTAACTATGGGAGCTATGAGGATAAACTTTGGTGCTGATAATAACAAAAAAGCACTAGAAGCCCTGCTGCCAGGATTAACAAGCGGTGACAATACGTCTATTTATGAGATAACCAGCTTTGATTCTAAGGGTAACATATCGAAAGGTAGGAGGGCTGCTTCTAAAGACTTCTTAGATGATAAAGGAAATGCAAAGGGCACACCTATGTTCTATGCTGCTCCTAATGCTAATACAGATGGTCTTATTATGCAGTTTAATGGCAAGACATACCTTATTCCTAGAAACAAACTTGGCAGCTTAGGAGAGTAGGTATATGGCATAAACATACCAAAATTGCAAGAAGCAAATCAATTGAAACAAACTTTGATTAGCAAGTATGGTCCTGATGCTTACTACAATTCGGAAGAAGGATTAATGCTTGAGCAAACTATAGATAACTATGGCGCTGCTTATCTAAGAGCAGCTGGAACAACACTTGGATATTCCTATGAACTTTCAAAATATGGAATACAAGAAAGTAATCAAACAGACATATAATGGCTAGAACTAAAAGTATAACTGAAACAGGACCTAAAGCTTTAAGAGGGATTAGAAATCCAGATTTATATTCCTCTTAGAGCCTTGGGCTCTCCGACATAGAGCTGCAAGGTATTAAAGATGAATTTGCTAGGTCTGTTCATGCAAACTATAATGCAGCTCACGGACATATAGGATATTAGGGATTAAGTGACCAATCTCTTTATACTCCACAGGTGACTCCTGAGTTAGACTATGGAAGTTCCGTATATGATGATAGTCTCTTGTTAGACCCTGTTCAACAAGATATAGACAATTATAGAGCTGAAAATCAATCAGTACTGGCTAAAGCAGCTGCTGGTATTGCTAAGGGTATCATCTTAGCAGGAACCACATTTATAGACGGAACCGTGGGACTGCTCACTGGTCTAGGACAAGGAGTATATAACGCATTTGATGGAGATGAGAATACTTCCTTCTCTCAAGGTCTTTGGGATAATCCAGTGACGAATCTTATGGGTCAACTAAATAATGCTGCAGAGAAGGAACTAGTTAACTACAGAACCGAAGAAGAGATAAATGGTCCGTGGTATAGTCTAGATAATTTGACGTCAGCTAATTTCATATTCGATACAGTTATTAAGAATATGGGATTTACAGTAGGGGCTGCTTTTTCAGGAGGAGTTTATACTAAAGCTATCTCCTGGGGAGCCAAAGCTTTAGGTATGGCTAGATTAGGATAGGCTTCTACTGCAACAATAGAAGCTGGACAGAAAGCAATGCAAGCGGCTAGAGCTACTAGAGCAACTAAAGCTTTAGTCGGCTCGTTCTTTAGTGCCCATGCAGAAGCAGTTTAGGAAGCATATAATTCTAGTCAGGACTTCATAATGACTTCTAATCAGGCTATTGATAGTAGAGTGGCTGAATAGAAAGGTCTTGCTATGCAAGAATTCATTGATAGTGGAGGTTCTATATTAGCAGATGGTAGTCCTAATCCAGCAAGTGACCCAGAGGCGCTAAGAGCTCTTAATGCTAAGTTACAGTAGATTGACCTGGCTAGTGATGCTGCTAGACAGGAAGCTGTCAAGCAAAGCAAGAACGTAGGAACTATGGATGGGCTTCTTAACATTCCTATTCTGTGGCTAAGCAATGTAGCTATGTTTGGAAAAATGTATTCTGGTGGATGGAAAGCTGCTAGAAACGCAAGTAAAACTACTACTAGAGCTACTAAGCAAGCTTTAAAGGAAGCTGAGGCAGCAGCAAAAGCTGGAGACCCAACTAAGATGCAAAAGCTTGAAGCGCTGGTAGCTAAAGCTGAAGAGACTGGTTACCAAGGATTAACCCAAACAGAAAAGTCTATGGTTGAAGAGGTTGCTCCACATATCTTAGGAAAGAAAATGGGTGCAACTTGGGCAGCTATTAAAGGTCCTCTAAGAGAGGGCAACGAAGAAATGATGCAAGGAGCAGCAGCTCAAGCAGCTCACCATAGATATGAGAATGAAGTAGACAGAATCTTTGATTCTAAGATGGATATAGAATCCACCTATAAGACTAGAGGATTTATGGAGTCTGTCCTTCATGGATTTAAGAATCAGTATGGAGATATAGATAACTATGAAGAAGCTTTTGTAGGAGCCATAACTGGTCTACTTGGTAGTCCTACATTTGGTAAGGGAAACAATTCCACTGACCAAACTTACTTAGGAAAGAGCAAATGGATTGGTTTATCTGGCGGTACTTTTACGGAAGTTAGAGATTATCTAAGAGATAGAAAAAATGCAGACATAGCAGCTCAGCACGCTACTGAAGTTCTTAGAAGAGAAACTCTATCTGATGATATTAGGCACCTAATAGCTCAAACCCATTTTAGTGATACTATGGATAGAGCAATTATCCATGACGACGAAAAGGAATATAAGGATGCTAGGACGGCTTCTATCTTTGAGATGGTGAACCACTTAAAGAGAGCAGATAGGCTAGACCTCTTACAAAGAGCTATGGAAACTACTACTGAGTTCACAGATGAGGATATAGCTGAGATAGCTGAAAGCGTATCTAAAGAAGTTTCTGCAACTACTCCAGATATAACTGCTAAGGTACAGCAGAAGAAGAAAGTAGAGAAAGAAATAGAGACTATGCTCGATGGATATGAGGAGCTATATGAAGAAGCTATGGCTACTGGAGATTCATCTAAGATAGATGCTACTTCAGATATGCTAGAGCAAAAGAAAGCAGAATTAGCTCAGTTAGAAGCTGAAATTGAACAAGCTAAGCCTGTATCCGTATCTCCTTATATACATAAGGATGGAACCGCTTTTACTGCAGACGAGATTAAGCAAGATATAGATAAGAGAGTAAATCAATTTCAAAAGATAATTGATACCATCTCTTTATCCCAAGACTAGATAGATGAAGCTACTTCAGGAACTCTAACTAATGAACAGCTAGATACCTTAACTTGGTATAAAGTCATGATGAGCGACTGGAGCGAAAGAGCTGATGGCATTACCGACCAATGGAAAGATGTAATAACTAAATTAGCTAATGACCCATCACTAGTATCCTCTCTAGAAGCTATCCAAGAAGTAGAGGACCTATTGGAAGAAGCTGGATTTAACCCAAAGAAAGCGGGTATACAACTAGGAGGCAGATTTGACTAGCTTAAGAGAATAAAGAACTACAGTAGAGTACTTCAGCAATTACAACAAGCTGTAGAGACTGGAGGTCTTAACTTAGCATACCTTCTTACTAGTACTTAGAAACCAGAAGGTTCTGAAGAAACAGTAGGAGATATTATAAGTAAACAGCTAGAGCAAGTTCTTCAAGGAGATACTAGTATGTCTAAAGATATTAAGGATGCCTTCCTCAAGAATCTTAATGACTTAAAATCAATTGGTCAAGGTCACAGGAGATATAATGAACTACTTGACGAGTACTTAAAGAATCCTGAAAAGATTGACCAAGCTCATTAGGCAAGTGCTAATAGTGCAGAAGCTGAGAGCTCTAGACGGAGTCTATCAAGTACTATTGATGGAGTAGATTGGAATTCTCCTGCTGGAACTATTGCTAAGTATCTTAAAGATAATGCAAGTAAGATACAAAATGCTGGAGGTTTTGAGAAGTTCATAGAAAATTTAACCCTAGAACAAAAGAGAAAAGCCAGAGAAGCTCAATAGCTTGTAATGGGCATTGATTCTCTAGATTCCTTAATAGATTAGGCAGGACTGGAAGACGAACAAGCTCAGATTCTAAGGAGTATTATAGAAGACAGCATAGATGATGCAGACACAGTAAAGAAACTAGCTGACTCTGTAAAAGAGGCTATTCAAGGCGGAGCTGTTGAGGAGTTAATTAGAAATAGTGTTCCAGAGGAACAACCAGAAGATTTAACTCTAAGACAGATTGAAGCTGCAGAAGTTGCTTTATCTGAATTCATGGATGCTAATTCTAAGAAGTTAGTAGATGCTGCCGAAGAAGCTCAAAGAGCTATTGACACAGAACAAGAAAAAGTAAGGCAATTAGCAGAAAAAACTGAAGAATCTCCGAACGAGGTTAGCAAGTTAGCTAAGAAAACTAAAGAGTCTGAAGGACCAGCAGAAGCTCCATCAGAAGATAGAGGAGAAGAACCTTCTGGAGATGAAGAAGCTGTTAATCCTACAACTCCTACTGCGGCTAAATAGGCGAATGAGAGGAGCTCTAAAAGTCCACAAGTAGGGTAGTCTGGATTTAACAGGAGAAGACAAGTAAGCTAGTATTATCTCTAGGGAAAAGATAAAGAGACTTTACCTAAGCACTATGAAGAGCATCCAGAGGATATTCCTGCTGGAGTAGATAAAGATGCTTTCCTTAAGTACATAAAGGCTGTCCATAAAAAGCTTGTTGAAAGCGGAGCCTATACTTATATAAGTGGAGTCAACCCAAATCTTAGATTAAAAGAAGGTCAGGAGATAAGATTTACTACTGATGCTAAGTTAAACGAGGAAGCTGGGGTACCAGTTATTCTGATGGTTGTTACTGACGAATAGGGACACGATTAGATTATAGGTTCCCTACCTACTTCATTAGATTTTCAAGCTAAGCAAAGAGGTAATGCTAAAACAGTAGGAGAAGCTCATCCTGAGGACAAAGCTTTATACGATGCTTTAGTGGATGAACTTATATCTAAGAATAAGAACGAGCAAACTCAGGCAAAGCCTAAAGAAATGCCTAAAGGTTCTAGGTCTAAGTTAGGACTTCCAGCTGGTCCTGTATTTAGAGCAGATAAAAAGGTAGATGATGAGGAAGCTAGATTTGAATCTGTAGAAAGCAATGAGATTACCTATTTTGAACCTACCCTATCTAGTGAAGCTCATGTGAATACTGTTAAGAGTACGGATGCTTATGGTCATGCTGTCGAGTTCATAGGTGGAGACAAGAGAGAAGCAACAGAACTTATAGTAGTAGAACCTGGAGAAGCTGCTAAGGATGAGAATGGCAAGCTAAAAATTACTAAGAAGGCTAAAGTGTTTGCTGTAACTCCAAATACTCCTTTTGTAATCCAAGAGGAATCTAGACCTAATGTGTCTAGCATAACTACTAAGGTAGAAGCTCTAAGAGGCGGCCATCCTTCTCTTAGCTCCTAGAACAGGTCAGTGTCTGAGGTATTCAGAGATAATCCAATCCCAATTACTATAGTCTTAGCAAAAGGACCTAGAAGTTCCAAGGCTGTTAGAAGCCCATTAGACTTGGCTGACCCCATTAATGGTTAGGTGTATGTTTATGTTACTTCTAATACTGGAGCTCAAATACCTTTGCTATGTTTCAGCACTCCTCTAAAAGACTTAGCTACTAATGATTGGTATATAGAATAGACAATAGCCGCTTTACAAAAGCTGGCAGATGGTGTTAATTT
>CAYMIS010000146.1:0-6472 GCA_964390485.1 uncultured Roseburia sp.
ACTGTAATGCTTTTCCGTCGTGCATTAATGCTTCAATTGTATAAGTAGCTTCTGCTCCTGCAAATTTTTCTTTTTCTGTCTTTTTACCGCGGACTACCGGCATTGCAAGGAAATCCTCACAGAAATCTGCATAAAGATTTAACATCTGTACGGTTCTCTCTTCTGCCTCTTCTGCGGTTGCATGAGCTGTGTGTCCTTCCTGCCATAAGAACTCTCTGGAACGTAAGAATGGACGTGTTTCTTTTTCCCATCTTACAACAGAACACCACTGGTTATATACCTTTGGAAGGTCACGGTAAGACTGAATGTCATTCTTATAGAAATCGCAGAATAATGTTTCAGAGGTTGGTCTTACACAAAGACGCTCCTGTAATGGATTTAATCCACCATGGGTTACCCATGCTACTTCCGGTGCAAAGCCTTCTACATGGTCTTTTTCTACCTGTAAGAGACTTTCCGGAATAAACATTGGCATATATACGTTTTCTACCCCTGTTTCTTTGAATCTGCGGTCTAATTCGTTCTGGATATTTTCCCAGATTGCATAACCTGCCGGTTTGATAATCATACATCCTTTTACCGATGAGTAATCAATTAATTCTGCTTTTTTTACAACGTCAGTATACCACTGCGCGAAATCCACATCCATGGATGTAATGGCTTCTACTAATTTCTTATCCTTTGCCATGTTAGTATCTCCTTTTTTCTTTTATTATTATTTCCTGTAACCGCTGGTAATCTTTGCAATTACGATTTATCTACAAGGAAAATGGATTTGGAATTTCAAATTCCATTTTCTTTTTTGTAACCGGGTGTTTAAAAGCTATCTTATAGGAACAAAGGGACAATGTTCCATAACTGCTTTTCATGTTTTCTTTGAAATTGTACTTTTTGTCTCCCACAAGGGGCCAGCCTGCATTTGCCATCTGCACACGAATCTGATGATGGCGGCCTGTTTCCAGCTTAATTCGGACAATTGCACAGGTTCCATTCTGGGTTAAAACCTCATAAGAAAGCTCTGCCCGCTTGGCTCCTTCGGTGCCCTTTGTTACTACTTTGGAAATGTTTGCCTTGCCATCCCGAAGCAGATAATCCTCTAATGTGCCACATCTTGCTTTCAAAGAATGCTTTGCCTCCGGTACGCCGTCTGTCACTGCATAATAGTATTTATCCGCCGCTTTCGTTGCAATCTGGCGGCTTAAATCTGCTGCCGCGTCTTTTGTTTTTGCAAACACCATGACACCGGATACCGGCTGGTCTAAGCGATGTACAATTCCGATATAGGGCAACTCACCTTTGCTGACACGATAGTTTTTCAGGATACTTTCCATATCCTTCTGTCCCATCTGCTTTGTCTGTGTTGCAACACCGGCTTCTTTGATGCAGACGAGAATTGCTTCATCTTCATATAGTATATTTAGCATAAAAAAAGCCCTCCATCCTTAATTTTTAAGGACGAGAGCTGTTGCTTCGTGTTACCACCTTCATTCATTCATGCTTCACAGCATGAACCTCGATAAGTACTTGTTTAGCAGATGTTTGTATTCTCTCAACAAATACTCCTGCGCTGTAATGGGCGCGCCCAGTATAGCCTTCCATATAACATCCGGTCGGTATACAGCTCCAAGACTGGTTCATCATTCCTCCAATAAAGCCTCGCACCATACGGCTTCTCTCTGCAATCTTTGTAATGACTACTATCTCTTTTCATCGCTGATTTCATTTTTCTGATAATAAAATAATATAAAAAAATTGGGTTGTCAAGTTTTCCTTGAAATTCCATACCATTGCTCGCATATAGTTCACTCAATTCGACTTTTCTACTTCCTGATATATCTTATTAAGTTCCTTTTCTGTTAGGTTCTTCATACTCTCACGCACTAGTTCATAAGAAACACCATTTCTAAAAAACGTTCTTGCAGCTTCTTTCGCTTCTTTTTTTGCCTCTTTTTTTGCCTCACGAGCTGCCTTTGCAGCTCTTTCATTTGCGTATTTTTCAAGTTCCTCACACATAATCTGAACTCCTTTCTGCTCCTCTTTCAAATACCGCGCCCTGCCCGCAATATTCGGAAACTCTCTATTATCACTTTTCGTATGAAGCATAAGCTGCATAAGTCTTGCAACTTTGCTCCCATCATTTACTTTTGTATTTACATATATTTCATGAAATCCATTATATACCACTTTCCCTGTTTCACGGACCACACGGTCAATATGATAAATTGGCTGATTTTCTTTAAAAATATCAAACTTACTAATAAATATCACATATACATCTGGTATTTTATTGTAAGCAACTCCTTTTTCTGTATAATATGTATCAATATTCGAGCCGTTATAACGCACTCTTTTCTGATGATTGTCTTTGTTTTCTTTCTGCACTTCAATATTCATCAGCCTATTTTTCTCATCTTTACAAAGTACATCCAATATCACTGAACGGGCTCCTGTATTTCGTAAAAACTTCTGTGGTGCAGACTTCACTACTTTAAGCTTAGGATTCCTTAAAATAGTCTGAAGCATCTCTTCACAAACAGCAACATCCTCTGCCATTTTATGAAAAAAGGTGTCATCCATCATATTAAACTTTGCAACAATCTCTTTTTGTCTTTCACGTTCTGTCATAAAAAGCTTCTTTCCCCCATTCTACAATAATCTTAAAAAGTTCACAAGCTATCTATTCTTTAGTTCTCACCTTCTTTATGAAATTACTTTATTGAAAATATTTGGCAGAACCGCCATTGATTCTCACAGAATTATTTCTGCAATGATTGATACACTATTGAATGTCTGTCATATGCACTGACTTTTTTTGATACGCCAGGCGAATATCTGCCTGGCGTTTTTAGAAAAATATGTGTTTATAATTTAAATCTATAACCCACGCCCCAAATCGTCTCGATATATTGAGGTTTATTGGTATTAAGTTCAATTTTTTCACGAATCTTTTTAATATGCACAGTAACGGTTGCAATATCACCGATAGATTCCATATCCCAGATTTCACGGAAAAGTTCTTCCTTGGTAAATACGTGGTTTGGATTCTCTGCAAGGAAAGTCAGCAAATCAAATTCCTTCGTGGTAAACTGCTTCTCTTCCTCATTAATCCAGACACGACGTGCTGTTTTATCAATACGGATACCGCGAATCTCAATCACATCATTCTTTGGCTCATTACTTCCAATCAGACGCTCATAACGGGCAAGGTGTGCTTTCACACGTGCCACAAGTTCGCTTGGAGAAAAAGGTTTTGTGATATAATCATCCGCTCCCAATCCCAATCCGCGGATTTTATCGATATCATCTTTTTTCGCAGAAACCATTAATACCGGGGTATTTTTATCTTCACGGATTCTTTTACAGATTTCAAATCCATCAATACCAGGAAGCATTAAATCCAAAATAAACATATCAAAGTCCTCTGCTAGTGCTCTGGCAAGACCGCTCGTTCCGTCATTCTCGATTTCCACCTCAAAACCACTTAACTCCAGATAATCTTTCTCTAAGTCTGCAATTGCCTCTTCATCTTCAATTATCAATACTCTGCTCATTTGGCACCTCCTGATATTTTCTTATTACAAAATACATCACTGTTCCTATGGATTCCTTACTGGTTGCCCAGATTTTGCCTCCATGGTCTTCAATAATCTTCTTTACAATGGATAAACCGATACCGCTTCCTCCGGTTGCTGAATTTCTGGAAGCATCCGCACGATAAAACCGGTCAAAAATATACGGCAAATCTCTTGCTGCAATTCCTCTGCCGTTATCCTCGATTTCTACCTGAATAAAATCTCCCACATCCTTAATACGGATATTAATCTGACCTCTCTGTTTATCCAGATATTTCACAGAATTTCCAACAATATTGTTAATTACCCTTCGCAGCTGCTCCGGGTCAGCAATAATCTGAACCGCTTCTTCTGTATAATTAAAAAAGGCAAGTCCTATATTTTTTGCTTCCAAATCAAGTCCTATCTCTTCTATACAATCATTAAAATAGTCTCCTACATTCAGCTTGGCAAAATTATATGGAATTCGATTCGTGTCAATCTTGGAATAAAGTGTTAATTCATTAATCAGCGTATCCATTTCGACTGCTTTATTATAAATGGTTCGTAAATATTTTTCCCTTTTCTCCGGTGCATCTGCCACTCCATCTAAGATTCCTTCCGAATATCCCTTAATTGCAGTAATCGGAGTCTTTAAATCATGGGCAATATTACTGATTAATGCCTTATTTTCTTTCTCTGCAGAAATCTTTTCTTCCGCATTATCCTTAAGACGCTGTCTCATTTCCTCAAAGCTTTTACACAATTCTCCAATCTCATCTTCTCCATCGGTTTCTATTACAAAATCCAGATTCCCCTCTTTAATATTCTGCGCTGCTTCCTGCAGCTTTTTAATCGGATTCATCAGACTGGTATAAATCCAGATACTTAACATACAGGCAGTAAGCACCAGAATCATAATAATAGAAATAAGAATATCCGCTATCATATTCTTAATTTCCGGGAGCATTTCTTCCAAACGGGTTACAATAAAAAGACTTCCCTCTGAGCCATCCCTATATACAAAATCAATCTGTTTTACCAGATTCTGTTCCTCTCCATCAATATATGTTCCAGAGGAAGAATTCATCTCCTCATTGCCATATTCCGGAAGGTTCGTCAAAACTGCCGGATTCGCACTGCCTCCTATATACACCAGTTCCTGTCCTTTTCGCAAAACAAGATAAGATGCCTTCTTCTCCAGCTCCGTATTTATCTGATTTAAATACATGGTATCTTCTAGTTTTTCAGGTTCCTGCTCCGTTTCTATCAAAAGCTGCTGGTAAATATCCTTAGTAAAACGGTTTAACAGCTGTACCGAATTAGAAAGGTACCGGTAACCATCATTTTCAATTCCATAAGTCTCTGCAATTGCCCGATTCTGCACCTGTTGAAAACCAAATAGTACAATCAATTCCAAAAAAATTGGTACAAAAATAATAATACAAAAGGATATTAAAATTTTATTTTTGAACTTCATACAATTACCTCATAACAATTCCCGCGCAGTCACGCAATGACACTTTCCACTTGCGCATCCCGCAGAGCGTTTTTTACTTTATAGGAGGAACTCTCGTAGCGTGGCAGGGTCTTTCCTCGTATAAAGCAAAAATAGGTCACAGGATTACATCCTATGACCTATTATATCATTGCCAAACACAAAAACCTATTTCTTTTATGTAAAATTCTCTAAACTTTTCATAAAATCCAGCTTCTGTATGGCAAGATTTAAAATACATTTTTGTGAAGAAACACTTCATCAACCGTTTATAAATATTTCTTTAATGTTTCCGCTTTATCTGTTGCTTCCCATGGAAGGTTTAAATCTGTACGTCCAAAATGTCCATAAGCAGCTGTTCCACGATAGATTGGTCTTCTTAAATCAAGCATCTTAATAATTCCTGCCGGACGAAGATCAAAGTTTTCACGAACGATTTCTACTAATTTATCATCAGATAATTTACCTGTTCCAAAGGTATCCACCATAATAGATGTTGGCTGGGCAACACCGATTGCATAAGACAACTGAATTTCACATTTGGAAGCAAGTCCTGCTGCCACAATGTTCTTTGCAACGTAACGTGCCGCATAAGCTGCAGAACGGTCAACCTTTGTACAGTCTTTTCCGGAGAAAGCTCCGCCGCCGTGACGAGCATATCCACCATAAGTATCTACGATAATCTTACGTCCTGTTAATCCTGCATCTCCGTGAGGTCCGCCAATTACGAAACGTCCGGTTGGATTGATGAAGAATTTTGTCTCTGCATCTACTAATTCCGCTGGAAGAATTGGATCAAATACATATTTTTTAATATCTTCATGAATCTGTTCCTGAGTTACATCTTCATCATGCTGTGTAGATAATACAACTGCCTCTAATCTCTTAGGTGCACCATTTTCATCATATTCTACAGAAACCTGTGTCTTTCCATCCGGTCTTAAATAGTTTAAAGTTCCATCTTTACGAACCTTTGTCAACTGTAATGCCAGCTTATGTGCCAAAGAAATTGGATATGGCATTAATTCCGGAGTCTCGTTGCTGGCATAACCAAACATCATACCCTGGTCTCCGGCACCTGTATCTAACTCATCCTTTAATGCACCTTCTCTTGCCTCTAACGCTTTATCTACGCCCATTGCAATATCAGGAGACTGCTGGTCTAATGCAACCATAACTGCACATGTATGTCCATCAAAGCCTGTCTTTGCATCATTGTATCCAATCTCGTTTACAGTATTACGAACGATTGTTGGAATATCTAACTGTGCTTTTGTTGTAATCTCACCTGTTACTAAAACAAATCCTGTACAGCAGGCAGCTTCACAGGCTACACGGCTCATTGCATCCTGTTCCATACACGCATCTAAAATCGCATCTGAAATTGCATCACATAATTTGTCCGGATGTCCTTCTGTAACTG
>CAYMIS010000147.1:0-6463 GCA_964390485.1 uncultured Roseburia sp.
TTATAATACAGTTCCGTTTTAGACATATTCTGCTGACAAGTGCGGGAAATCTGATTATTATTTTTATGATATATCTTTCCATGCAAAATCCCGGAGAACTTTTAGATCCGGTAACCGGTATTGGAAATGAGAGAGCGTTACAGTTAAAAATGCGCCAGATTGTAAATCGTGGAAGTAAGCATGAGCGTTTTATTATTACCTTTGATATCCGACAGTTCCATCATATGAATATGGTATTTGGTGTTGAAAATTGTAATCTGCTGTTAGAAGAAATTGGACGCTACTTATATCAGCTGGTGGGAAGATTTCAGGTATTTCAGGATAGAGGAGATACCTTCAGTGTTATAGTAGATACACCGGAAAGAAGCAGGGATATCATTCATCAGATTGAACAAAGGCTTTCTGAGGAGTGGAAGATTAAGGAAAGCCATATGACGGTAGAGGCAGTTATTATTAATCAGCATTGGCCGGGGGATTTCTCCACAGTGGAAGATTTTTTCAGCATGCGGGAATATATGCTTTCAACTGCCAAAAAAAGTGGGGCAAAATCTGTAGTAGAAGCAGATGAAAAGCTGTTAGCGGTCTTTCACCGGAGAAGACAGGTGGAGATTGCAATTCGAAGGGCAATTCAGAAACGGTCGGTACAGGTTTATTATCAGCCAATTTTCTCCTTAAAAGAAAAGCGGATTGTTTCGTTAGAGGCACTAATCCGTATGGAGGATGAAGAATTTGGGTTTATATCACCGGAGGAGTTCATTCCTCTGGCAGAGAAGAATGGAAGTATCATTCAAATTGGAGAAATTGTATTAGAGCAATGCTGTAAATTTCTGGCAAAGCATGTGTTGTCGAATACATCTCTTGGAATCAAAACGGTGCAGATTAATATTTCAGTAGTTCAGTGCATGAAACAGGATTTAAAGGAGTCAATTATTCCGATTCTGAACTGGTATCATATTCCGCCATCCATGATTACGTTAGAGATTACAGAAAGCACAGCAATCAGTGCTCCTGCATTAATGTTACGTCATATGAAAGAATTGGGCGAGCTGGGAATTACTTTTGCAATGGATGATTATGGAAGTGGTAACTCAAACTGTTCCTACCTTGTGAAATTCCCATTTAAAGAAGTTAAGATTGACAAGGAAATGACTTGGGCGTACTTTAGGAATGAAACTGCCAAAATTGTTTTGGAAAATGAAATTAAGACAATGAAAATGCTGGGGATACCGGTGGTGGTAGAAGGTATTGAAAATGCGGAAGAAAGTGAGATAATGGAAAAGCTTGGTGTAGAGTATATCCAGGGATATTATTATGGTAAACCATTGCAAGAGAAGGAATGTCTGCGTTATATCCGTAATTTTAATTCCACACCAGAGGAATTTGGCAGAATGTAAGGGCAGAGATTTAGGAAAGAGGAAATAGAGTTTTATGAATATTATTAGTGTTGCAGAAATTACAAAATCCTACACAGAAAGGAAGCTTTTTGATAAAGCTTCCTTCTATTTGCAGGAAAGAGAAAAAGTCGGAGTAATTGGAATTAATGGAACGGGGAAATCCACGCTGTTAAAGATTGCGGCAGGACTGGAAGAACCGGATGCAGGACAGGTGACAAAGGCAAATCATGCGGTTGTCCGTTATTTGCCACAAAATCCTTATTTCGAGCCGGAAATGTCAGTGATTGATACAGTATTGACCCAGTGTGTTCAGAATTTTGTTGGCGGAGCATCTTCTGAAAAGGGAAATGCAGGAAATCCTGCAGATAATATGCATCACTGGAATTTAGAAAGTGATGCAAAAGCGATGATGACAAAACTTGGTATTACAGATTTTGAACAAAAGGTAGGAGAACTTTCCGGTGGTCAGAGAAAAAGACTGGCATTAGTAGCTGCAATTCTGATTCCCTGTGATGTCTTAGTGTTAGACGAGCCTACCAATCATTTAGATTCTGCTATGGCGGATTGGTTAGAGGACTATTTGAAAAAATGGAGGGGAGCCCTGATTATGGTAACCCATGACCGTTATTTCTTAGATAGCGTCTGCAATCGTATTGTAGAAGTTGACAAGGGCAGTATTTACAGCTATGAGACAAACTATTCCGGTTATCTGGAATTAAAAGCAGAGCGGGAAGAAATGGCTCTTGCCAGTGAGAGAAAACGTCAGGCAATCTTAAGAAAAGAAATTGAATGGATGAAGCGTGGTGCAAGAGCGAGAACCACCAAACAAAAAGGGCGGATTCAGCGTTATGAAGAATTGAAAAACCAGTCCGGTCCTGAGTTTGACGGAAGTGTAGAAATGAGTTCCATCAGCTCCCGTATGGGAAAAACTACGGTGGAACTGGAGAGTATCAGTAAAAGCTATGAGAACAAAAAGCTGATAGAAGATTTTACTTATATCTTTTTAAAGAATGACAGAATTGGATTTATCGGGCCAAATGGAAGTGGTAAAACAACCTTAATGAAAATGATTGATGGAAGAATCAAGCCGGATTCCGGAACAATTACGGTAGGTCAGACCATTAAAATTGGTTATTATACGCAGGAAATTGAAACAGAAAAGACAGCGGGAATTGCATATATGGACCCGGAAGAAAAAGTCATTAACTATATTAAAAACACAGCAGAATATGTGCGGACAAAGGATGGACTGGTATCAGCTTCTAATATGTTAGAACAGTTTCTTTTTCCGGCATCCCAGCAGTACAGTCCGATTGGAAAGCTTTCCGGTGGAGAGAAACGTCGTCTGAATCTGCTTCGTGTATTGATGGAAGCACCGAATGTATTAATTCTTGATGAGCCAACCAATGATTTGGATACCAGAACCCTTGCTATTTTAGAAGATTATCTGGATTCCTATGATGGAATTGTAATCACCGTTTCCCATGACAGGTATTTTCTTGACCGTGTGGTGCGCAGAATTTTTGCCTTTGAAGGGGAAGGGAAAATAAGACAGTACGAAGGTGGTTACACAGATTATGTAAACCGACTGGCGGAGGAAGGAAGAACGCCGGGGGGATTTGTAGAAAACGGAGCCGGAAACGCTGTTCCGGTACAGGAAAAACCGATAGTTGATTCTACTGCAACCTGGAAGCATGAAAAGAAGCTTAAATTTACTTATAAAGAACAGAAAGAGTATGAAACGATTGAAGAGGACATTGCGGCATTAGAAACGAAAATAGAAGAGCTGGATAATCAGATGTTAAAATGTACCAGTGACTTTGTAAAGTTAAACGAGCTTACCAAAGAAAAAGAGGCAGCCGAGACAGCTTTAGAAGAAAAAATGGAACGATGGGAATATTTAGAAGACCTTGCCCAGAAAATTGCAGCACAATAAAGGATAAAAATGTGCATTTGTAAACAGAGTGCTTCTATTTTAAAGGAAGTTTTAAGAACTTTTTGATAAAAAAGCTGCTGTAAAATAACAATTGTTATTTTACAGCAGTATTTTTTTTGACTGGGGAGCTGGTAATTTTTTGCAGCGTACGGAAAAGCTGCTGGGGAATTGCAAAGCCAAGAATGATTCCTAAGGCGATTGCTCCGGCAGTTTTTATGGTATCTGTGCCAGCCCGGGTAAATTCACTCATTTCATTCATAATAAAATAATAAGAGGTATAGTAAATACCGGCACCGGGAACCAGAGGGAAAATGCCGGCTACAAGGTAAACGGTTACCGGATTTTTCCGAAGGGCGGAGATGGTGCGGGAAATTACGGTTAAAGCAAAGGTTGCAATTAAGTTAGCAATGGCAGCTCCTATGCCATTTTCTATACAAATAAGATATACAATCCAGCCAATGGCACCCGTCAGACCGCAAAAAAGCAGCTGCATTTTCGGGGCGCTGAAAAGAATCGCAAAGGACAGGGTTGCAACTAAGCAGACAACAAATTGAACTATCATGTCTAAAAGCCTCCTAGGATAAATATCTGATAAAGTGTAATGACGGCACCTACACCAACGGCAATACAAAAGGCGGTGAGCAGTGCATCCATAAGATGAATGGCACCGGATAGATAATCGCCGTTAAAAAGGTCACGGATTGAGGTTGTTAAGGCAATTCCCGGAACTAGGGGCATGATGGCACCAATAACAATTTTATCCTGTAAAACCGGCAGTCCCGTAACCAGAGCCAAAAGACTTATCATGGTAACCAGGGCACTGCCTAAAATATTTGTAATAAATTTAGATTCCAAACGTTTATCGGAAAAACATAAAAAAATCTGAAGCAGTGCACCTGCTAAGAAAGCAAAGAATGCATCCAAAACCATTCCACCAAAAAGGTAACAAAATCCTGCACTTCCCACACCGCAGAAAAAGACCTGTACTTCTCTTTTGTTATAAGGAATAGATTTACATTTCTCCAGTCTGTCCCAGGAATCAATCAGGGAGCAGTCATGAGAGCATATTTCCCGGGAAAGCTGGTTTAAAGCAGCAATACGTCCCAAGTGAGTTTTTCCTAAAGGAACATGACGAATCATACTGCAGGCATCATCTTTATCTTCGTTTGCACTTGCAAAAATTCCATTAGAAAGTACATATACATCACAATCTTCAATTTCATAGGCTTCTAAAATATGAAGAACCGTATCTTCTACCCGGTAAACTTCTGCCCCATTTCTAAGGAGAGCATCCCCTATTTCAACTGCCAGTGTCAAAACTTCTTTGGTTACTACTGCCATTTATTCTCCAATCTGCTGTCAAAAGTTGACCTGCGCAAAGGAAAGGCGCAGGCTCACAGACATACCATTATTTTTATATAAATTTGAATATGAAATCTATTATCCGTGGGACAGCTGTCCCATAGGAAGAAAATATCATGTTTTCATAAAAAAAGCAATCTGATACATAATATTTGCTTTTTTGGAAATTATAATGCAACAGAAGAAAAGAATATAAGAAATCAGGAGGTTTGGGATATGAATTGTAAAAAATATCGTATATGTCTGGCAATCTTTCTTGTAATAGTATTAGCAGGAGGTTTTGCCTATTTTTTTTGGACAGCAAATCAGACAGAAGAGCCAATGGATGGAATGCTGGTAAAAGAATGTGAGCTATGTCAGGATGGAATGGAAGCATGAGTAATGATACCCTTTATATAAAAATTGATAAGGATATTCTAATGAAGAAACATCAGGTGATGCTGCAGGATGTAGCTAAAATGGAATGTACGAATCAGGCAGTGTTAAGACAGCTAAAGCAGAAAAAGATTTATACCTTTCAGGAGAAAGAGAAGCAGCAGAAACAATCTGTGGTTTTTTCTATTTTAAAAATCATTGAATTAATACATGAGGATTACCCGAATCTGGATATATCCAATGAGGGAGAACAGGATTTTATTATTGAATATAAACCTGGGGAAGAGACGCTGTGGCTGGAATATCTAAAGGCAGCAGTGCTGTCCGTTATTATTTTTTTTGGTGCAGCATTTACGATTATGGCATTTAATAATGATGTCGGAATCACGGAGGTTTTTGATAAATTCTATTTTCAGGTAATGGGGGAAGAACCTAAGGGGATTACTATCTTGGAAATCTGTTACTGCATAGGGCTTCCTCTTGGAATTATCGTGTTTTTTAATCATTTTGGGAAAAAGAAAATCACAATGGACCCAACCCCTTTACAGGTGCAGATGCGTAAATATGCAGATGATATCGACACTATTTTCATAGAGAACGCGGAAAGGAAAGGGCATAATATAGATGTGGATTAGGCAGATAGTTATGGCATTTGCTGCGCTGCTTGCCGGTTCCGCGGTGGCAGCCGGAACATTTGCATTTATTGCGGTAATCGGCGTTGTTCCCCGAATGCTTGGAAAATGGAAACAGTCAAAAAGAACAATTCATTTTGAAAATATGATTATTTTAGGAGGAGCTTGTGGAACAATTTTATCTGTATTCGAACAGCTTTCGATTCCGTTTGGCAGTATTCTGCTGGCGCTTGCAGGCCTTTGTATTGGAATCTTTGTGGGGTGTAGTGCCGTGGCATTGGCGGAAATATTAAATGCTTTCCCGATTCTGTTTCGTCGTTTTCGTTTAAAGGAAGGACTTTCCTGGGTAATTCTATGCGTAGCATTGGGGAAATTATGCGGCGCTCTTTATTTTTTCTTAGGCGGTATGAGTGCGTAAACCGGGTATTTTTTATCAGGGGTCAATTTATCATAACAAATTCAACATGGGCAAATTCTGAGGTTGCATAAGTATAAATTCAGAGGTGAAATTGTCATGGCAAAATGCAGGAGAGATAGTTGACGCAATGGAAAATGTGACATAAAATAATGGACAAGAATGGCACATCTTTAAAGCAGGATGTGGCAGTATTTGTGTAAAACAGAAAGTGGGAAAAGAAAGTATGGTCACATCAATTGCAAGACAAAGTCTGATTATAAAATGTAATATGCAGTGTTCAATTCTGTTGGGAAATTATGAATTTTATTATGCAGCAGGTTTGTTTTCTAAATTGTTTGGAGTAGAG
>CAYMIS010000148.1:0-6296 GCA_964390485.1 uncultured Roseburia sp.
TTCCTATAAAGCATAAAAACTGCCATCAGTTTTTGAACTGGTGGCAGGAATAATTTTTATATTTTTTTAATTGTTTACTAGACGGGAAGCAGTTCAAATTTTCAAGGATTCAAATCATTTCGAAGCTAACACTTCGTCAATTTTTTCACGAATGCGGTCTCTTACAAGATTTGCAATTTCCTGCGTTTTCAATTTACCATATTCATCAAAGGTAATTGGTTTCAGATAATGTACCTGAGTTGTTACAGGACCTAACGTAAAACTGTTAAAAACCTTATAGGAATCTATCAAAGCAACTGGTACAATCGGTGCTTTAGTTTTTAACGCTATCTTGAAGCTTCCAGCTTTAAAATCGCATACTTTGTTACGATTATTGAAGTCATATCCGCCTTCCGGGAAGAGAATGTATCGTTTGCCATTTTTCACATCCTCTGACACTTCATTAATGATTGTTAATGCCTGACGTACATCCTTCTTATCTAAACGCTTACCTTCCAGTAAATCAATAAACTCACTTACTAATATGGTATGGGATTTCGCTCTGTCCATAACAATGGAACATGGCTTCCTGTGGGTATGGACAATACCAAGAGCGTCATATTTACCTTGATGGTTTGGATACATCATATACCCACCCTCTTCCGGAAGGTTTTCTACACCATAAGCCTTTGTCCGGATGGCTCCTGTTGTTTTCATCAAGCGGACACAGTGCCTTGCCAGTTCATACCGCTCTTCTACAGAATATTTCTCAGGATGATCTGCCTTTCTACGCATTTTAGAAATCATATAAGGTGCCCGGAATAAATTCATCACAATAACATACAAAAACTTTATCATAACTAAACTATCTCTCCTATGTAAAACTGCATAATAACAAATCAATATACGTTTTAAGTATGTTTCAAATGATTTGTTAAATGATAATTAAGAATATTTATAATAATCTTATAAAAACATTTTCACACTACCATTCGACATTATACAGTATTTTTGCGAAAATGACAACAACGACAGTATTTACATAGTTTAGAAATGCCACAAAAATCTATTCCATAATTATGTTCGAATAATATGGAATCGTGATATACTGTCCCGAATGAATCTCGTTCCCGGAAATATGATTAATCTCACATACTTCCTTAATATACTCATCCATATCTTCATAATCATCTGTAATGTAATCTGAAGCAATTGACCATAATGTATCACCAGAGTGAATCTCTACGCTGGTATAATATTTATAATTCTGTTCCGCTGGTGCTGCCTGAGTATTAATTGCGCCTAATGCGATGGAACAGATTGTCACAGCAGCCAAAACAAAAATTACAGAACCTAACAGAATCTTCTGATTACGAACAACTTCTCTTCTAATAAAATTTTTATTAGAATTTCTATTCGAACTACTATTGGAACATCTCTTTCTCATAACAGTACCTCCACTTTCTTCATGCATATCACCAAACATTTGTTGCGAACAATTGTTTGTATTCTTATCATACTGCAAGAACATCTGTTTGTCAACAAGAAAAACGAACAAATTTTCGGAATATATGTTTGCATTTTGTTTTCTTCTATGTTACTATAGATTTATGAAAAAACTCTAACAGGAGGTATTGCTATGTCATATGGTAAGATTAGTGCAAAGCAGAGAGAAATTTTAGAATATATCAAACAGGAAATTCTTAATAAAGGGTATCCACCAGCAGTACGCGAGATTTGTGAAGCGGTACAGTTGAAGTCTACTTCTTCTGTTCATTCCCATCTTGAGACCCTTGAGAAGAATGGTTACATAAGAAGGGACCCGACAAAGCCACGTGCCATTGAGATTATTGACGATAACTTCAATTTAACAAGACGTGAAGTTGTTAATGTTCCAATTCTTGGACGTGTTGCAGCCGGTCAGCCGATTCTGGCAGTTGAGAATATTGAAAGTTACTTCCCTATTCCAGCTGAATTTATGCCGAATGAGGAATCCTTTATGCTTAAAGTTAAGGGTGAAAGTATGATTAACGCAGGAATTTTCGATGGAGATAATATCCTGGTACAGAAGCAGTCTGATGCTAACAATGGAGATATTGTTGTTGCATTAGTGGAAGATTCGGCAACTGTTAAGACCTTTTATAAAGAAAATGGACATTTCCGCCTGCAGCCAGAAAATGACACTATGGATCCAATTATTGTAGATGAATGTGCCGTTCTTGGTAAGGTATTTGGTGTATTCCGTTTCTTTGATTAATAACTCAGGCAGCTGCGCGTCCAAGGAGCGTTTTTACTTTATAGGAGGAACTTTCGCGATTTAGCGTAACAAGGCTTTCCTATAAAGCAAAAAAACAGCAGTTATTTTACCAAACATAAATAACTGCTGTTATGTTCTATAGGAAGTTCAGCGAACTTTCCTATAAAAGAGTCGGAATGTGCAAAGCACACTTTGTTATGATTTTTCTATATACAAGTATTCCTGCCATTATGGAAAACACTTCGCTATCGTGAGACAGATATTTTATAAATCCGCCACGTCTACTGCTTTTCCATCTCTCCAGATTCTCTCTAAATCATAGAATAAACGATCTTCTTTAGAGAAGATATGGATAATAATGTCGTTATAGTCCATCAGAATCCAGGTAGAATTCTGATTTCCTTCTACCTGCTGTACTTTTACACCAGCTTTATATAATGCTTCATCAGCCGCATCACGCATTGCCTGAATCTGGTTCTGGTTTGTACCATTGGCAATAATAAAATAGTCTGCGATTGGTGATACTTCGCGAATATCAATTACTTTTACATCTTCTGCTTTTCGGTCTTCTAACGCAGCTACTGCGATTTTTGCTAATTCATTCGATGTCATGTTTGTCCTCCTTATACTGCTTATAAAATTCATAGGTTAATTGTGTTGCCGGATCAATACTTCCCTTACGACCAGACAAATAATTTAGCGTATCGTGCAATATTTCCGCCATACAGGCATCTAAATCACGAAAGGCTAACTCTCTTACATAAGAAAGATTTGGAGCTTTATCTCTGTTTGGTTCAATATAATCGGCAATATATACAATTTTATCAAGCATATTCATATGTGGTTCACCGGTTGTATGAACCTTAATAGCATGTAATAGCTCCGGATTTGTAACGTCATATTCCTTTTCTGCCAGTAATGCACCAAGTTTTGCATGAAGAAGACTTGGATTTTCGTATTCAATTGGCGTAATCAGAATATCATTTTTTTCACACAGGGCAATTTTTTCATCATTTGGAATACATTTTGCACAGTCATGCAAAAGACCTGCAATTCTGGCATTTTCCATATCACAGCCATGAGCCATTGCAAGGCAGGAAGCTGTATACATAACCCCTAAAGTGTGTTCAAAGCGTTCTTTATCCAAAGCTTTTTTTAATTTACGTTTTTGTTCTGCATAATTCATTGCTGTTTTCCTCAGCCATTCTTATTTTCCAAACTATAGAAAAAGCCGGATATTTATGCTATCCCTTATAACTTTTACCCACAGTGTTGCTTTTTATTTCTGTATTTAAGTTTTCCCTAAGCAGCTATTTTTAACACCCAACAAGTGCTTTTTATACTTCTGCTTTCCATCTCAGACATGATATAAATCATGTCTTGCAATATAATCTGCCACATTTTCAGGAAGTAACTCTGCCACCGACTTTTTTTCTGATATTTTTTTTCGAATCTCACTGGAAGATATCGTAACTTTGGAACAGGATAATGGGTAAATCTCTGCATGAAAAAGCTGTTTGATGCCTTCGATTTTTTTCATAATCTCTGTCTGACCTAATTCGTCACGAACAGCAACAAGAAGTTTCGCCTTTTGGCAGATAATTTCCGGACAGCGCCATTTTTCAAAATAATCTAAAGAATCTGCTCCCATAATAAAATAAAACTCTGTATTGGGATGCAGCTCTTTTAATCTGGTTAATGTCAGGTATGTGTAGCTGGTTCCTTCTGCTCTCATTTCAAAATCAGAAGCTTTAAAATAAGGAGAATCTTTAATTGCCAGCGTAGTCATTTCAAAACGTACTTCTGCAGAGGTCATATCCGCTTCCTTTTTATTTGGTGAATGACCTGCCGGAATAAACCAGACCTCATCCAGAGAAAAATCCTCATATGCCGCTTTTGCAATTGCCAGATGTCCTTTGTGAATCGGGTCAAAGGAACCTCCGAAAATACCAATCTTTTTACCAACTAATTGTTTCATGAAAATATACCTTCTTCAAGAATTTATTTCCAAAACAAAGGATTTCTTTTAGAAATTCACATATGTCATATTTTCTAAAAATGACTGCAACGATTAGTTTGGCAGCTCATATTTGGAATTTTTCTTTGCCTGACGGAAAAGAATGATTTTTTTACCGATGACCTTTACCACAACAGAACGGGTTCTTTCTGCAATTACCTGGGCAATTTCCTTTGGATCATCAATGCAGTTTTTTAATACAGAAATTTTAATTAATTCTCTTTTTTCTAATGCTTCATCTAAGGCAGTAATAATTTCCGGAGTAAGACTTGCTTTTCCAATCTGAAAAATTGGCGACATGGTACTTGCCTGGCTGCCTAAATAAGCACGCTGTTTGCTTGTAAGATTCATGTTATCCCTCATTTCTGCGCTGTTTCACATCTCTTAAGCTTGTACACAGCGCAAGTACAAGCCCCTAATAAGTTCCCTCTTTACTTATAATAATCAAATTCGTGACCATACATTCTTACGGTATCACCATCCTGAATGCCACGAGCCTCTAAATCGTCTAAAATACCCTGTTCCTTTAAGAAACGCTGGAAGAATAAAAATCCTTTTTCCGTTTCAATATTTGTATAACCAAGCATTTTATCAATCTTAGGACCTTCCACAACAAAGGCAGCATCATCTGCTCTCGTAATGGTATATGGTTCTTCCTTAAAGAAACGCAATGCCGGGTCAAATTCCTGCTCATATACAACCGGCTCTTTACTGCAGGTTTCTAAAAGATTATTTACATGATACAGTAATTCCTTTAACCCCTTTCCGCTGACAGCAGAAATTGGGAATACTTTAATATCATCCTTTTCAAATTCTTCTCTTAATGCCTTGATAATGTCGTTTTCATCACCATAGATAGCATCTGTTTTATTCGCTGCAATGACCTGTGGCTTCTTTAAAAGTTCCGGGTCATAAGCTGCCAATTCTTTTTCAATTGCTCTGATGTCTGCAATTGGATCGCGCCCTTCTGTACCGGCTGCATCTACAACGTGAATCATTACCTTCGTACGGTCGATATGACGTAAAAATTCAAGTCCAAGTCCAACACCTTCGGAAGCACCTTCAATGAGTCCCGGAATATCAGCGATTACAAATCCCTTTGCACCATCTAAGTCAACCACACCGAGATTTGGCTGTAAAGTTGTAAAATGATAATTGGCAATCTTAGGCTGGGCATTTGTAACTCTGGATAAAAGTGTGGATTTTCCTACATTCGGAAAACCTACAAGACCTACGTCCGCGATTACTTTTAATTCCAGTTTTACTTCCAGCTCAATCGCTTCCCCACCCGGCTGTGCATATTTTGGAGCCTGCATGGTTGCTGTTGCGTAATGCTGGTTTCCAAGTCCGCCACGACCGCCACGTAAAATCACCTGACGCTTATTATCTCCGGACATATCGGCAATTACTTTACCGGATTCGGCATCTTTAATCACAGTTCCCGCCGGAACTTTTAAAATTAAATCCTCGCCATTTTTTCCGTGACAATTCTTTTTGCCGCCTTCTTCACCGGACTGGGCAGCAAATTTACGTTTGTGACGAAAATCAGTTAAAGTATTTAAACCTTCATCTACAACGAAAATAACATCTCCGCCCTTTCCGCCATCACCACCGTCCGGACCACCGTTTGGTACATATTTTTCACGACGGAAGCTGACATGACCATTTCCGCCTTTTCCTGATTTTATAATAATTGTTGCTCTATCTGCAAACATAATTTTCTCCTTAATTGCCATACTATTTTAGAAGCAGAAGCCTTCTTTTGTATGGGTGCCACATCTCATCCGTAACATAATGAAATGTGAGTAAATATGAATTGAACCCGCCTATGTTACATAGTCGGGTCCATTAAAATATCTTATTCAGCTACTGGATATACGGAAGCCTGTTTTTTATCTCTTCCTTTTCTTTCGAATCTTAAGACACCATCTGTTAAAGCGAATAATGTATCATCTCCACCGATACCTACATTAACACCTGGATGAATCTTTGTTCCACGCTGTCTGTAAAGAATGTTACCAGCTTTTACAAACTGTCCGTCTG
>CAYMIS010000149.1:0-6261 GCA_964390485.1 uncultured Roseburia sp.
GAATTTTTGATATTCAAAGATATTCTATCCATGACGGAAAAGGCATCCGCACCATTGTTTTTCTAAAGGGCTGTGTACTTAGATGTAGGTGGTGCTGCAATCCGGAATCTCAGGAATATGTGATACAGACCATGAAAACCGGTGAAAAAGAAAAAATCATTGGGCGGGATGTAACAGTAGAAGAGGTTATGGAAGTGGTGGAAAAGGACAGAGCCTATTACCGCAGAAGCGGTGGCGGACTTACCCTTTCCGGTGGCGAAAGCTTATGCCAGCCACAGTTTGCAAAAGCATTGCTTCAGACAGCAAAGCAGAGGGGAATTGGAACCGCAATGGAAAGTATGGGCTGTGCGAAATACGAAGTGATTGAAAGCATATTATCTTATTTGGATACTTACCTTTTGGATATCAAACATACGAATCCGAAAAAGCATGAGGAGTTTACAGGACGTTCTAATGAGCTGATGTTAGAAAATGCAAGAAAAATTGCAGAATCCGGTCAGACAAATCTGGTAATCAGAGTTCCTGTAATCCCAACCTTTAATGATACACCGGAGGAGATTGCAGCCATTGCGCAGTTTGCAGATAAACTGCCGGGAGTGGAAAAAATACATCTGTTACCTTACCACAGATTAGGTCAAGACAAATACGAAGGACTAGGAAGAGAATATCAGATGAAAGAGATTCTTCCACCGGAGCCGGAGTATATGCAGATGTTGAAAAAAACAGTCGAAAGTGTTTCAAGGCTGAATTGTCAGCTTGGCGGTTAATAGCAGATACAGACAAAGCCTTTTGAAGAAAGCTTTTGCTGTTGGAGGTGAAATTTTGAATTTTGAAACAATAGAAACAAAAACGAGAATTATACAGGAAAGTGTACCGGGAAGACAGATTACCTTAGCACATATCATTGCAAGCCCGGACAGATGCCTTTATGAAAAATTAGGCTTAGACCCTCGTATTGATTATGAGAGGGCAGCTATTGGTGTTACTACGGTAACACCATCGGAAACAGCAATTATTATGGCAGATATTGCAATGAAAGCCAGTGGAATTACCTTAGGCTTTGTAGACCGTTTCAGTGGCTCGCTGATTATTACCGGAACAGTAAGTGAGGTGCAGGCAGCTATTGAAGCGATGCAGGATTACTGTCAGGAAAAACTAGGATATAATGTCTGCCCGATTACAAAAACATGAGAAAGCTGGTTTTGATGGGACGCAGTGAGGCAGGGAAAACGACCCTGACCCAGGCGTTAAAGGGAGAAGAAATCCGGTATTACAAAACACAGTATGTACAGAATTATGACAGTGTCATTGATACACCGGGAGAATATGCACAAAGCCACAGATTAGGAAAAGCATTGGCGCTATATACATATGAAGCAGATGTGGTAGGAATTCTTGTGGCAGCCAACGAGCCATATTCCCTTTTTCCACCCAATGTAACCTGTCAGGCAAACCGTGAATGTATTGGAATTGTAACAAAGATAGACCTGCCAAATGCTAACGTACCTTTAGCAGACAGGTGGTTAGAAATCGCAGGCTGCAAAAAAATCTTTCATGTCAATTCCCTAAAAGGAGTCGGTGTGCCGGAGATACTAGAGTATCTCAAGGAAGATACAGAGAAAACAAAACTGAGTGAATTATAGTCGCTGTCAGGATGTGCATACATAGTGCACAGGAATTCTGTAAGCGAAATTCTATTATAATAAAAATTTTTTATAGCCATTAAGGAGGAGCAAACTATTATGATGAACGAAATGGAGATTAAGAAACAGATTTGTGAAATTGGTAAGAGAATTTACAATCGAAACATGGTTGCAGCCAATGACGGTAACATTTCTGTAAAATTGAATGACCATGAATTTTTGTGTACACCAACAGGTGTTTCCAAGGGATTTATGACACCGGAATATATCTGTAAAGTAAATGAAAAAGGTGAAGTAATTCAGGCGAACAAAGGATTCAAACCATCCTCAGAAATTAAAATGCATATGCGTGTCTATGAAAAACGTCCGGATGTTGGTTCCGTTGTACATGCACATCCAACCTTTGCAACCGCTTTTGCAATTGCAGGTATTCCATTAACACAGCCAATTATGCCGGAAGCAGTTATTTCATTAGGATGTGTTCCGATTGCAGAATACGGTACACCTTCTACAATGGAAATCCCGGATAACTTAGAAAAATATCTTCCATATTTCGATGCAGTTCTTCTTGAAAGCCATGGAGCATTATCCTGGAGTACAGACTTACTTGCAGCATATCACAAGATGGAAAGTTTAGAGTTCTACGCAGAGTTACTTTACAAATCAAAAATGCTGGGCGGACCTAAGGAATTCGATAAAGAAAACATCAAAAAGTTATATGAAATCCGTCGCAAATTTGGTATGCCGGGAAAACATCCAGCAAACGTGTGCTTAAACAAAGATGGTGATAACTGCCATAACTGTGGCGGCTCCTGTGGAACAGCTGATTATGCAAATATGCCGGGTTACCAGTACAATTTTGGTTGTGATTGTGGTGACAAACATAATGCATCAAATGTTGATGAAGCAATGATTGCAGAAATCGTAAAGAAAGTAATTGCAGGAATGTAAGAAAAATTGCATGGAAAAGGAGGGCAGCCATATGAAGGAAAACAATATGGAATATGCGGTACGGGAAGTACTTCGCAAAATGCAGGCCTCATCCATGATGAATCTGAAACTGGCAAAAACTCTGATGGAAGAAGTAGAGAAGGAAGCAGCCCGCATGGGAGTAAAAGCCGTTGTTGCTGTAGCAGATGCATCCGGCAGACCGGTAGCAGTTCATTGTATGGACGGTGCTTATATCGGAAGCTATGATGTGGCAGTCAACAAAGCCTTTACCTCAATTGCCTTCCAGATGCCAACAGCAAAACTGGCAGAACTGGCAGCACCGGGAGGCGAACTATACGGAATCCAGAACACCAACGAAGGAAAAATTGTAATCTTCGGTGGTGGAGAACCGCTTCTGGTTAATGGAGTGATGATTGGAGCAATTGGAGTCAGTGGTGGAACTGCCGAGCAGGATACCAAGCTTGGTGCTTATGGAAAAAATATATTAAAGGATGTGATCGCTTGGAAATAACAGAAAGCCAGATTAAAAGTATTGTCGGAGAAGTGATGGCAAAGATGCAGTTAAACAGCAATGTTGGAAGCATGCATGGCGTATTTTCCGATATGAATACCGCAATCGAAAAGGCAAAAGAAGCACAGAAAGTAGTTCGAATGATGTCAATGGATCAGAGAGAGAAAATCATATCCATCATTCGTAGAAAAATAAAAGAAAATGCAGAAACAATGGCCCGTATGGGCGTAGAGGAAACCGGAATGGGAAATGTAGGAGATAAAATCCTAAAACACCTTCTGGTAGCAGAAAAAACACCGGGAACAGAGGATATCACCACAACTGCATGGTCGGGGGATAGAGGACTTACTCTTGTGGAAATGGGACCTTTTGGTGTAATTGGAGCAATTACACCATGTACCAACCCAAGTGAAACAGTACTTTGCAACACAATGGGAATGTTAGCCGGAGGAAACACAGTAGTATTTAACCCGCATCCACAGGCAATTAAAACATCTATTTTTGCAGTAAATCTGTTGAATGAAGCTTCTTTAGAAGCCGGTGGACCGGACAACATCGCCTGCACCGTAGAGAAGCCAACCATGGATTCAAGTGCAGTCATGATGAAACATAAGGATATTCCACTTTTAGTAGCA
Source organism: uncultured Roseburia sp. (assembly GCA_964390485.1). Taxonomy (GTDB): domain Bacteria; phylum Bacillota; class Clostridia; order Lachnospirales; family Lachnospiraceae; genus Roseburia. The sequence goes on from CAYMIS010000149.1 coordinate 3,741, forward strand.
ACCGGAGGTCCTGGAGTTGTAACAGCTGTATTATCCAGTGGAAAAAGAGGAATTGGTGCCGGAGCAGGAAATCCGCCAGCTTTAGTGGATGAAACAGCAGATGTCAGAAAAGCAGCAGAGGACATTGTAAACGGATGTACCTTTGATAATAATCTTCCTTGTATTGCAGAAAAAGAAGTCATTGCAGTAGATAAAATCTGTGATGAACTGATGAAATACATGATAGAAGAACAGGGCTGTTATCTTGCTTCTAAGGAAGTACAGGATAAATTAATCAAAACGGTCTTCACAGAAAAAGGCGCATTAAATCGTAAATGTGTAGGAAGAAGTGCAAAAGCACTTTTAGCAATGGTAGGCGTGGAAGTGCCGGATAATATCCGCTGTATTACTTTTGAGGGAGAGAAAGAGCATCCATTGATTGCAGAAGAGTTAATGATGCCGATTCTTGGTGTAGTCAGAGCAAAAGATTTTGAAGATGCAGTAGAAAAAGCAGTATGGTTAGAGCATGGCAACCGTCATTCCGCTCACATTCACTCTAAGAATGTAGACCGTATTACCGCCTATGCAAGAGCAATGGATACCGCTATTTTAGTGAAAAACGGACCATCCTATGCAGCACTTGGATTCGGTGGAGAAGGTTATCCAACCTTTACAATTGCCAGTCGTACAGGAGAGGGCTTGACAAGTGCAGCAACCTTTACAAAACGCAGACGATGCAGCATGTCAGACAGCCTTTGTATTCGATAGACACAAGTACGGTTACCGTAAAGAGGAGTTTTATAAATAAAGTAGTTTAAATATTAAAAATAAGAAAATAGAGGAGGAATACCAATGCAGATGAATGCATCTCAGGTAGAAGAGATTGTAAAACAGGTTTTAAATAATCTGTCCCAGACATCAGGAAGTACATCTTCTTCAGCAGGAAAAGAGATTCCAAAGACAGCAAGAGTTGCAATGCTGACAGCTTTAGAAAAAATCGAAATAAAAGAATTTCCAATGCCGGAGGTCGGCGATGATGACATTTTAGTCAGAGTAGAGGGCTGTGGTATCTGTGGAACAGATGCCCATGAATATAAGAGAGATCCATTTGGATTAATTCCGGTAGCACTTGGACATGAAGGTACTGGTGAAATTGTAAAAATGGGTAAGAACGTCAAAGTTGACAGCGCAGGAAAAGCAGTAAAAATTGGCGACAAAGTCGTAACCTGTATGATTTTTAAAGATAACCCGGATATCACCATGTTTGACTTAAATAAACAGAATGTTGGTGGTGCTGATGTATACGGATTACTTCCGGATGATGAAGTACATTTAAATGGATGGTTTTCTGATTACATATTAATCCGTAAAGGCTCAACCTTCTTTAATGTAAGTGAACTGGATTTAGATTCCAGAATTTTAATTGAGCCATGTGCAGTATTAATTCATGCAGTAGAGCGGGCAAAAACAACAGGCATTCTTCGTTTTAACAGCCGCGTAGTAGTACAGGGCTGTGGACCAATTGGTTTAATCTGTATTGCAGTATTAAAGACCATGGGAATTGGAAATATCATTGCAGTAGATGGAAATGAAGGAAGACTGGAATTTGCGAAACGTCTTGGTGCAAGTGACAGTGTAAACTTTAAGGACTACAACGGAGCAGAGGAAATGGCAAAGGGTATCGAGTCTAAATTCGACGGACATCTTGCTGACTTTGCATTCCAGTGTACCGGTTCACCGGCAGGTCACTCCAATATTTATAAATTTATCCGCAATGGCGGTGGATTATGTGAGCTTGGATTCTTTATCAATGGTGGTGATGCAACCATCAATCCACACTTTGATATTTGTGCAAAGGAAATCACAACCGTTGGAAGCTGGGTATATACTTTAAGAGATTATGCCACCACCTTTGATTTCTTAAAGAGTGCAAAGGCAATCGGATTACCAATCAACGAGCTTATCACAGATAAGTATCCATTGAGCCAGATTAATGAAGCATATCAGAAGAACCTTGCAATGACAGGTCTTAAGATTGCTGTTATGCCGGATTAAGATGGGCAGGAGGAAGTGATTTAGATGGATGAAAGAGCGGTAGGTATCTTAGAGGTTTATGGTCTTGTTTGTGCATTTATCGCAGCAGATGCGGGATGCAAGGCAGCCAATGTAACCTTAGAGCCTTTTGATAAAAATAAGCCTGCGAATGCAGATTCCCTTCCGGTTCCGCTTTTGGTAACCATCAAATACAGAGGAAGTGTGGAAGATGTAACAGCAGCAGTGGAGGCAGGAAGACGGACAGCAGAAAGCATCTCAGGAGTGGTTCAAAGTCATGTTATTCCAAGACCGACACAGGATACATTAAAGATGTTAAATATCTGTGGATTTGATGCAGATTAGGAAAAAATTAATTAGAAAAAGTCAATTAGAAAATTAGGAAACTTGTAAATCAAAAAACAGGTTTTAGCCGGAAACAGCGGCAGAAAGAGAGGAAAATTATGGCACAGGAAGCATTAGGAATGGTAGAAACAAGAGGACTTACAGC
>CAYMIS010000150.1:0-6258 GCA_964390485.1 uncultured Roseburia sp.
AAGCTGTGCTATATCAGAAACTGGAACGCGGAGTGTGCGAAGCACACTTTTGTTCCTTCTGGTACTTTAGTTGTAAAAATAGTTTGAAAATCAAATAATTTTATTTTTTTTTGAAAAAAATGAAAAAAAATTGCCAAAACCGTGACTGGGGTACTAGATGAAAGATTGCTAAAAACTGTATTTGTGGTAAAATTTTGTATTAGTGAGCATGAAGTAGGATAAAGTCAGAGGGAGATACAAATGTATTATATTGGAAACGCAGTAACAGATATTGGAAATGTGAAAAAGGTAAATCAGGATAGCCTGACATTAAAAATAGCAAATACAGACAGAGGACAGGCAGCCTTTGCCGTGATATGTGACGGCTTAGGTGGATTGGAACAGGGAGAGGTTGCAAGTGCAACGGTAATCCGGGCATTTGAACAATGGTTTATGGAGGTTTTTCCATATGCAAAAGAACCTTGGAAGAAGGAAACTATCGAGGAATCATGGAGACGCTTATTATTTTCCATTAATCAGGAAATTTGTGAATACAGTCATGAGCGAAATATCGAGATGGGAACAACCGTAACGGCAGCATTGTTTTTCGAAGACAAATATTATGTGATTCATGTGGGGGATTGTAGATTATATGAAATAAAAGAAGCCGTCAGACGTATCACAAAAGATCAGACGGTGGTAGATAAAGAAGTGGAAGAGGGAAGACTGACTCCGGAACAGGCGAAAAAAGACAGTCGCCGTAACGTATTGTGGCAATGTGTTGGCATAAGCGAGAACTTGCAGCCGGATTTTATTACAGGAGAGATAAAAGGTGGGGCTTCCTATCTTTTATGTTCAGATGGATTTCGCCATGAGGTAACGGAGGCGGAATTAGGACAGTGGACAAATCCGAATGAAAACAATACACCAGAGACAATAAAGCAGAATCTTACCTATCTGGTGAATTTAAATAAAAAGCGCGGAGAACGTGACAATTTATCCGCAATTATGATACGAACGATGGAATAAAAATGTAATAACGGTGCCTGTTACAAGCAGAAAAAGGTTTGAAGTTACAGGTGTTAGAAAGGGTATAGTTAGATATGCTGGAAATAGGAAGTCTTATTGATGGAAAATATAGAATCTTAAGTCAGGTCGGCAGAGGTGGAATGAGTACTGTTTATCTGGCGATTAATGCAAAAGCGAATAAACCATGGGCAATTAAAGAAGTCCGCAAGGATGGAGTACAGAACTTTGAAGTTGTCCGCCAGAGTCTGTTGGTGGAAACGGATTTGTTAAAAAAATTAGAGCATCCGAATTTACCAAGTATCGTGGATATTATTGATCAGGATGAAAACTTTCTGATTGTTATGGATTACATAGAAGGAATTACCTTAAATAAAGTTATTCAGGAGTCGGGAGCCCAGAAGCAGGAGGATGTTGTGGCATGGGCACTTCAGCTTTGTGATGTGCTTTGTTATCTCCACTCCAGAACACCGGCAATTATATATCGAGACATGAAGCCGTCTAATGTCATGTTAAAGTATGATGGAAGTGTTGTGCTGGTTGACTTTGGAACAGCGAGAGAATTTAAAGAGAGAAACGTGGCGGATACTACCTGTCTTGGAACGCAGGGATATGCTGCTCCGGAGCAGTTTGGCGGTATGGGACAGACAGATGCGAGAACTGATATTTACTGTCTTGGCGCAACAATGTACCATCTGTTGACAGGTCATAATCCGTCGGAACCACCATATGAGATGTATCCAATTACTTACTGGAATCCGGCGTTGTCCAGTGGTCTGGAAAATATCATTTTGCGCTGCACCCAGAAGAATCCCCAGGATCGTTATCAGTCAGCAGAAGAACTGATGTATGCATTAGAGCATTACAGAGATTTAGACCGACCGATTTTAAGAAAATATAAACAGAAAATTGGAATGTTTGCCGCAACCCTGACCTTGGCAGCGGCATGCGGAATAGCCTCACTTGGTTTTTATTTATCGGCAAAGGATGAACAGGAATCCGAGTATGATTATTTGATTAATATTGCAGAACGCTCTACAGACAGAGAAGAGATGATAGATTATTATTTACAGGCAATTGATACGGACAGTACAAGAAATACGGCATATCAGGGGCTGATTGACATATTTATTGAGGATGGAGTTTTCTCAGAGGAGGAAGAGCAGATTCTGCTTCGGGTAAATGCAAGTGTGGACAAGTATATGGAAAAATTCAGTGACAAAAACCCGGGCGAATATGCAGATTTCTGTTTTGATATGGGAAATGCCTATTGGTTCTACTATGAAAAAGAGGAAAGCAGACAGTCCAATGCTGTAATATGGTTCCGCACAGCCAGTGATTACTATGAAGATGATTCAGATAAAGAGATGGAATACAAGCGTTGTGAAATCTATGTAGAGATTGGTAATTTTTACAAAAGAATTGTTGCAGCGCAGGTTGATGGAACTGACGCAGGTATGTATGGTGAATATTGGAATAAATTAGTAGAGTTAAAGCACTATAATGATGAAATTCCAGACAGAGATTTGATTACCTTAAGACTGTATAAGGAAATTGTAAGCCGTTCTACCCAGTATGCAAAATACATGAAAGAGGATGGCGTATTACTGGAAGATATTCAGGCAGTTTATGAAGAGATTGATGCTGATTTGGATAAGATGTCAAAGGATGCAACCAATAATGTGGCAGAAGAAATTGTGAAGGTGAAGGATTTAATAGAACAATCGAATGAATTGTTAACATCCAGCTATCAGGATGAAGAATAGTGTGAAGCAATGTTTATACCTGCAAAAGCAGGTTGGCAGGGAGTAGAAAGGCAAGGATATTAAAATGTCAGTAAATGAAATGCTAACAATAGCAAAATTATTTTTAGGAGCCATGATTTTATTTTTGATTCTGGCAGCTGTAATTTTTTATAAGCTGGATATAAAAAAAGCATGGAATATCGTTACAGGTGCAAAACCAACGGGTCATGTTTCAAAATATACGAAAGCAGCAATGCAGAGACCGGGAACAAAAGAGTTAATGGCAAGACAGCAAACCCGGAATACAGAGGATAATGCAACAGCAATTTTAGAATCAGAGTTTATACCACAGAATCAGGCAGACGAGTTTGGACCAACCATGGTGTTAGAACGGGCAGAGGAGGCAGAAACAACACTGTTGGCAAGCGAAGAAATGAATTCTTCTTTTGAGGTCATTGTGGATATTACTTATACACATACACAGATTACAATTTAGGGGATTGTAGAAGGGACAGGCATAACATGAAGAGACGTATATTACAATTATTGGCAGTAGCGGGCTGTCTTGTGACAGGAATGCTTTTTACCACAACACAGACAGTGCAGGTATATGCAGATGAGATGGAGCAGAAGACAGAGGCAGCACAGGCTTATGGGGCAGAAGAATTATTTTCCCAGAGTGTGGCATCAGGACTTTCCACAGAAGAAATCAGATATGAAGGGGTATCCGGAGATATTTCCTGGTGTATTACCATGGATGGAACTTTGTATCTGGAGGGAGATGGAGATTATGTATATGACGGAGAAAATGCGATACATAATCGCTATGTGCCAAAATGGGCGGATGATTTATATTCCTACAGTATCAAAAAGGCAGTAGTAAATATAAAGAACATTACTTCCTGTGAGAGATTGTTTTTCTTTTGTGAAAATTTGGAAACAGTGAACTTAAACGGACTGGATTTTTCTAAAGTAACCGATATGCAGGAAATGTTTTCCGGGTGCAGCAGTTTAAAGGCAGTAGATTTAAGCCGGTTTGATACCTCTGAGGTTACGAGCATGTATGCGATGTTTTATGGCTGCAGCAGTTTGACAAAGCTGGATGTGACTGGATTTGATACATCGAAAGTAACGGATATGTGCGGATTGTTCCATGGCTGCAGTGGATTGTTGTCATTGGATGTAAGTAAATTTGATACATCGAATACAGTTGATATGTATGCGATGTTTTATGGATGTAGCGGATTAAAAACATTAGATGTAAGCAAATTTGATACATCAAAGGTATATGATATGCATGGACTCTTTCAGGGTTGTAGCAGTTTAACGAAATTGGAACTTGGTGATTTTAATACGGCAAAAGCAAGAGAAATGGGGGCGATGTTTTACGATTGCAGCAGCTTGAAAACATTAGATTTATCCAGTTTTGATACTTCTACGGCTGAGGATTTCAGCGAGATGTTTCGTAATTGCAGTAATTTGACAACCATTAATGTGGCTCATTTTAATACAGCGAAAGTCATGGATATGAACAGTATGTTTTATGGCTGTAGCAGTCTTAAAACCATCGATGTAACAAACTTTAATACTGCAAAAGTTCTTTACATGCAGGATATGTTTTGTGAATGCAGTAAATTAGAAAAGGTAGATGTAAGTGCCTTTAATGTTTCTAAGCTAAGAAAAGTATATGGTATGTTTGATGGCTGCAGTTCGTTGACGGAAATGGATTTATATGTATGGAATTTGCCGGATGCTGCAACAACTCAATATATGTTTAATAACTGTAAATCATTAACAAGAGCAGTTCTTCCGGAAAAACTGAAAGGCTTATACCGACAGACGTTTACAGGTTGCACTGCGTTAGAAAGTGTGTTTGTTCCAAGTACGGTGGAAGAGTTTGTTACAAGCTGGGTAGCTGACAATGTTGTAGTGGAATGCTATTCCGGTTCCGCGGCAGAAACCTGGGCGAAGGACAACGACCATGACTATAAAATCGTAACACATGAACATGATTATAAAGAAACAGCCAGCAAAAAAGCAACCTGTAAAGAAAAAGGCTATGTTACATATAAATGTAAATATTCCGGCTGTGACGCATCTTATTCCAAAACATTACAGAAAACCGACCATACAGCAGTAACGGATGCAGCAGTAGAGGCGACCTGTACCGAGAGTGGCAAAACAGAGGGAAGTCATTGTTCCGTATGTAAAACTGTGATTGTAGCACAGGAAACAGTTCCTGCAAAAGGTCATACAGAGGTGACAGACAAAGCGGTAGAAGCAACTTGCACCAAGAGCGGTAAAACAAAAGGAAGCCATTGTTCTGTATGTGATAAGGTACTGGTGGAACAGAAGATAGTTCCTGCAAAGGGTCATACAGAGGTGACAGACAAGGCAGTAGAAGCAACCTGTAGTAAGACAGGACTTACAGAAGGAAGTCATTGTTCGGTATGTAATGAGGTACTGGTGGAGCAGGAGGTTATTAAGAAAAAATCCCATAGTTATGGAGAGATAGTGACCCAGGCTGCTGTCGGAAGAAATGGAAGTATTGTAAACGAATGTATCATGTGTGGAAAAGTAAAATCGGAGACCATAATTTGCGGGATTAATACGATTAAGCTTTCTGCAACAAAATATACTTACAACGGAAAAGTTCAGAAACCATCTGTAATCGTAGAGGATACAGAGGGAAATAAATTAAAAGAGGATACCGACTATACTGTAACCTATGCAAGTGGCTGTAAGAAACCGGGCAATTATACAGTGACTGTGAAGTTTAAAGGAAATTACAGTGGAAGCAAAGAACTGACCTATACCATTAATGTAAAGAAGTATTCTTCCTGTAAAATTTCTAAGACAACATATACCTATAATGGAAAAGTAAGAAAGCCAACGGTAACCGTAAAAGGCACAGATGGAAAGAAACTGAAAAAGAATACTGATTACACAGTAACCTATTCCAAGGGCTGTAAGAAACCGGGGGTATACAAGGTTACTGTAAAATTCAAAGGGGATTATACAGGAAATAAGGTAAAGACCTTTGAATTTACGATTAAGCCAAAGGAAGTATCACTTTCCAAGGTAACAGCGAAATCAAAAGGGTTTAAGGTGGCATGGAAAAAAGGAACAGAAATCAGTGGTTACCAGATTCAGTATTCTACCAGCAAGAAATTTACAAAGAAGACAACGGATACTGTAACAATAAAAGGTGCAAAGAACACATCGAAAACAATTTCTAAGCTGAAAGCAAAGAAAAAATATTATGTGAGAATCCGTACCTACAAGACGGTTACAGTAAATGGAAAGTCAACGAAGCTTTATTCTGCATGGTCGGATGCAAAGAAAGTTACAACAAAGAAATAGGATAGAACATATTAGAGAATAGAATAATTTTATGGCAAAAGTATAATAGAGGGATTGATTTTGTAACCATAAAATTTAATGGATAAAGGTAAAGAGGATAAACATAGTGGCAACAGGAAAATACACAGTAGCAGACATCGAACTG
>CAYMIS010000151.1:0-6019 GCA_964390485.1 uncultured Roseburia sp.
CAGTGTTTACTTTACGCTATCAACGGTGGTGTTGATGAAATGTCTGGTAAACAGGTAGGACCAAAATATCGTCCAATCACTTCTGAGTACTTAGATTACGATGAAGTTATGGAATCATACAAAGCAATGATGAAATGGTTAGCAAGCGTATATGTTAACGCACTTAACATCATTCACTATATGCATGATAAATACTGCTACGAGAAATTAGAAATGGCTCTTCATGACAAGAAAGTTACTCGTTGGTTCGCAACAGGTATCGCTGGATTCTCAGTAGTAGCTGACTCATTATCTGCTATTAAATATGCAAAAGTTAAACCAATTCGTGATGAGAACGGTGTTACAGTTGACTTCGAAATCGAAGGAGACTTCCCTAAATATGGTAACGATGATGACCGTGTAGATGATATCGCAAAAGAAGTTCTTCATACATTCATCGGATACATCAAAGGTAACCACACATACCGTGGTGGTGTTCAGACAACATCTATTCTTACTATTACATCTAACGTATCTTATGGTAAGAACACAGGTGCTACACCAGACGGTAGAAAGAAAGGTGTTGCATTCGCTCCAGGTGCTAACCCAATGCACGGCCGTGATACAAACGGTGCAGTAGCTTCCTTAGCTTCTGTTGCAAAAATGCCATTTATGGATTCTCAGGATGGTATCTCTAATACATTTACAATCGTTCCTGATGCATTAGGAAAAGACGATGAAGGTGCAAAAGCTAACCTTGTTTCTATCTTAGACGGATATGTAGATAAGGGTGGTCACCACTTAAACGTAAACGTATTAAGCAAAGAGACATTATTAGACGCTCAGGCTCATCCAGAGAAATATCCACAGTTAACAATCCGTGTATCTGGATACGCTGTAAACTTCATCAAGTTAACAAAAGAACAGCAGGATGAAGTAATTGCTCGTACATTCCACGAAAGAATGTAAGCGTTAAGCGAGGGAAATAAATAAAAAAATGTCGCCGGCAAGCTTGCTTGCCAGGCGGCATTTTTTTATTTATTTAACGAGTACGGGTAGACCGAAAACGAATGTTTTCGCTCTACTTTGCTTAACGCTTACACATAAGCTTGCCAGGCGGCTTTTTTACTTATTTGACGAGCAACGATTAGCCACCGAAATCTTTGATTTTGGCGGCTAATCGTTGTCTCGTTTATCAATTACATATTATCATGCATAAAAAAATAAACATTCGCAAATATTGTATACAAGATTTTTTTCATGTGGTATGATAACGCTGAAAACAAAGGATAGGCAGATAATAAGAGATAGAATAAGCGAGGAAAATAATATGGGTTATATACATTCATTAGAATCATTTGGTTCCGTTGATGGACCGGGCGTGCGTTATGTCGTTTTCTTTCAGGGATGCCCAATGCGTTGCGCATACTGTCACAATCCGGATACCTGGGATATGAAAGATGGCAAAGAGATGACAGCAGATGAAATCATCGAAAAAATTGAGCGTAATAAATCCTTCTATGCATCCGGTGGACTTACTACCACAGGGGGTGAACCAATGATGCAGATAGAGTTTTTAACAGAGCTTTATACAAAAGCGAAAGCAAAAGGAATTCATACCTGCTTAGACACATCTGGAATTATGTTTACCGGCATGGATGAGAATGGCAATGCAAAGGATGAACGCATCACAAAATTAATGGAAGTAACAGACTTAGTGATGCTGGATATCAAACATATTGAGGATGAACCGCATAAAGAATTAACAGGGCATTCAAATCAGCGTATTTTAGAATTTGCAAGATACTTAGATGGTATTGGAAAACCAGTATGGATTCGTCATGTTGTTGTGCCGGGAATTACTTTTAATAAAGAAGAATTGACAGGAATCGGCAAGTTTATTAAGACATTAAGCAACGTAGAAAAATTAGAGGTTCTTCCATATCATGCATTAGGAAAAGTGAAATACGAAAATCTTGGAATGGACTATCGTCTGGCGGATACACCACAGCTTACCAAGGCAGAGGCAAAGGAAGCAGAGCAGATTATTCGAGCCGCTATGGAAGAATAATTTTTTTGATAAATGTCAAGGAGAATTATCAGAAAATAATTTCAAATTACAGACAACAATATTGAAAATAGTAAGTATGTTATGGTACAATAGGACTATATATGGGAATATAGTCCTGTTGTATTTTGTGCAGGAGTAACGAGGAGAAGCGAGTGCTTGCAGAAAGCGTCGCTGAATACCACGATTACTTGTGAGATAGAAATAGAGCGTTTTCCCACTGTAAAATAGCAAATATAATATTAACAGGAGAGGAGAACGGAAGAATGGAAAACAAAAAAATAAAATTCGGTGTACGAAGGAAACTAATGGTATTTATTCTGCCATTGGTAGCGATTGCTTTTGTGGCATTAATTCTGATTGCATACCAGTCATCCAAGACCAGTATTCAGGAGAAAACAGTAGAATTACTGGAAGCAGAAGGGGAATCCAGTGCAAATAATATTCATGCATGGTCAAACAAAAACCTTGCTACCCTTGATAATGCAGTAGATACCATGTTGAATATGGATTTGTCAGATGAAGAAATTTTACAATATGAAAGCTTTTATATGGAAACCTATGAGGATTTTCCTTTTGGTATCTATATTGGAACGGAGGAAGGTAAGGTTTTAGATGCTTCCGGTTGGGAACCTGAGGGAGATTTGCGTGAGAGCAGCTGGTACAAAGAAGGTTTAGGTAATTCATCCTTTGCCTTTGGAGAACCATACATAGACCAGTTAACGAATTCTTACGTTGTAACAGCCAGCAGATGGATAGATGATTTGAACGGCTGCGGTGCAGTGGCAGCGGCAGACATTGATTTATCAATTTTATCTGAAGTAGTCAGCGGTATGGAAGTTGTAGGGAATGGTAATGCATTAATTATTGATGGCAATAGTGGAATTGTTCTTGCATCTGTTGATGCAGGTATTGTGGGAATGTCAGCAGAAGAGATTTCCGATGGCTTTTATAAATCCGTATATGAAAGAATTGCAGCCGGCAATTTAAAAACAGATTACTTTAATTCGGCAGAGGGCGAGTATATGACAAGTATCCAGCCGATTGAAGAAACAAGCTGGTATATTATAACACGAGGACTCAGCAGTAATATATACAGTGATTTGACACGGCTTGGGGGACTTTTAGCCGTAGTAGGTGTGATTGTAATTTTAGCAATTTGTGTAGTTTTAGTTATATTAATTGGTAAGATAACAGGGCCGATTCAGAAATTGACAGACACAATTGTGGCAGTAACAGATGGAGATTTTACCACAGAGGTAGAGGTTGCCGGAAATGATGAAGTAACAATAATGGCTGGCAATATGCGTAATTTTATGACAGTAATGCGGGAGACAATAGGAACCATTATGCATATTTCAGATAAAATTGATACACAGGCAAAGGAAAGTAATCAGATATCCGGGGAGCTTTATGATTCCGCAGAAGGTCAGGCAACAGCTATGCAGCAGATGCGTGAGAACTTAGAAGAACTTGTAGAATCGATAGGTGTTATTGCTGAGAATGCTACAAAGCTTGCAGTTGTTGTTTCTGAAACAGATGAAGCAGGTAAACAGGCGCTGGAGAATATTAGTGTAACAATGACAGAGGCAGAGGGCGGTAGAAACAGTATGCAGTCTGTAACCGTTTCTATGGGCGAAATGAAGGAAAATATGGGAGAACTTGGGCAGTCCATTATGAATGTTGGAAATGCAGCTGTTAAAATTGATGAGATAACTGCAACGATTCTTGGAATTGCCGAACAGACCAACCTTCTTGCCTTAAATGCAAGTATTGAGGCAGCAAGAGCCGGAGAAGCAGGAAAAGGTTTTGCAGTAGTAGCAACAGAGATTAAAAATCTGGCAGAGACATCCGCAGATGCAGCAGATGAGATTTCAGAATTGATAAGCACAGTAACAAAACAGATTAAGCGGACAGTAGAACAAAGTGAACAGAGCATGGAGCAGATAAAGAGCAGTGCAGAATTAGTTTACCAGGCATCAGATCAGTTTAATAACATTTATGAAAGCATTGAAAATACCAACGAGATGGTTCATGAGATGATTGATAAGATTCATGATGCAAATGATGTTGCCGCTAATATGGCAGCAATTACAGAAGAACAGTCTGCTTCTGCGGAAGAAATCGAAGCAACGGCAATCAGTATTCAGGAACTTGCGAACATAGTAACAGAGAATAGTGCAAATGTAAAAGATGAATCCAAGGATTTAGCAGTGACAGCGGATAATTTGAAGGGCAGAATTTCTAAATTTACAATTTAAACGTTAAGAAAAAGAACGATGTTAAGTCGTTTTAATAAAAAGGAGATGGAAACATGAAAATCAAAAACATGAAGGATGTAGAAGGATTTTTTAAAGTAATTGACAGTTGTGAAGGACGTGTAGAATTGATTACTGGTGAAGGTGACCGCTTAAATCTGAAATCCAAGCTGTGCCAGTTTGTATCATTAACAAGTTTGCTAAAATCTGATGTAGAGATACCGGAACTGGAAGTGGTAGCTTATGAACCGGAGGATACAGAAAAAATTATTCAGTTTTTAATGAGAGGATAAGACAGTAAGAGACTGCTGTAATAAAAGTGTTCGTATGAAGATGAAAAATTCCGCTATCATACGAACACTTTTTTTTAAATAACAAAAAAATTTAATAAAGTGCAACATTTTCTCTTTCTCATCGGTCTTATAAATAGAAAGATAAAAACGCTATCATTTGGTGGCGTTATCGGAGAAGGAGAAAATACTATGAAAAAATCTAAAGAAGAATTAAGTCGTGCCCATAAGGAACGTTGTAAGGAGTTAAAACAGGTTCGTGCAAAGATGGCAGAAAATTTGGGGATTGACTTGAAACAGCGGGAATGTACTTATGAAGGCTATTGTAGTGGAACCTGCTTAAAGTGCAGAAATGAGGAATTAGCATTAAATGCGGCAATTTTAAAGAAACAGATGGAAGGGGTCAACCTTAAGGCGAGAGTTGCAGCCGCAGGGCTTAGTACGGTGGCGGCAGTGTGCCTGTCAGGATGCGGTGCAACTACTCTTTTTCAAACAGAAGGGGAACCTACTTATAACAATAATTATGACCAACTGGAAGGCGATGTGGAGTATGTAGAGGGATATATGGAGGTAATGCCTTCGGATACAGAAGTTTCCGGCGATGCGTGTGTGGATACCGAATGCCCGGACAACGAATAAAGGAGAGTAACAGGAATATAAAGTAAAGAGGAGTATTATGGAGAAGTTTCAGATTTTTGGAATCGACAGACATCGCATGGAGACAGACGGTAAAGGTATTACTACCCTGGTGGCATTGGCAGGATGTCCCCTTAAGTGTCGTTATTGTATTAATGCAGAGGAATTGGCAGAATCGCATCATGTGGCAGAAGTGACAACAAAGGAACTGATAGAAAAGCTTGCCATTGACCATTGTTATTTCTTGTATACAAATGGCGGTGTCACCTTTGGTGGTGGAGAATCATTGCTGCATAGTGCACAGATTTTAGAGTTTTCCCAATTATGTCCAGTGGAGTGGAATATCACATTGGAAACATCCTTAAATGTTCCTTTTGAAAAATTGGAACCTCTTCTTACGGATAGATTTTCGTTCATTGTTGATATTAAGGCAATGCAAAGGGAAATTTATATGGATTATACCGGGAAGGAGAATACGCAGGTAATCCATAATCTAAAAGAATTAATAAAGCGGCTTGATAAGAAGCAGTATGTGATAAAAGTGCCTGTAATTCCGGGATATGCGGGAGAACAGGAAGTAGAAAAATCAAAGAAATGTCTGATGGAACTTGGCATATTAGAGGAAAATATCCTTTCCTTTACTTATCTGGCAGAACTTAAAAAATGAATGCTGTACTGGTAAAGAAGGTAATATTTGGAATATTCTGAAATCTTTAAGAGGGAAAATATAAGTATCTCTCGATTGTAAAATTGTGTTGTAAATGTCGTAAAATATGCTATAATAAATA
>CAYMIS010000152.1:0-5754 GCA_964390485.1 uncultured Roseburia sp.
GCATAGTTCTGTGGTTTATAGTGGAAAGCTATTTATTCAAAAAAAGCACATACTATAAAGTAACAAAAAACGGATTTATTGCAACTATTTCTGATGTGGGAAGATACGGAGAATATTTAACCTATAAAAAGTTAAAAGGTTATGAAAAGAAAGGGGCAAAATTTCTTTTTAACGTGTATTTGCCAAGAGAAAATGAAGAAACAACGGAAATAGATGTATTAATGATGGCACCAAGTGGTTTGTATGTGTTTGAAAGTAAGAATTACAGTGGTTGGATATTTGGAGATGAAAAGAGTAAAACATGGACACAGACATTGCCGCAAGGAAGAAAATCTCGCAAGGAACATTTTCTTAATCCAATTATGCAAAATAAGCTGCATATAAAATGGCTAAAAAACTTTTTAGAGGATGAAAATATATTAGTACATTCAGTTATCGTTTTTTCTGAACGCTGTACATTGAAGAAAGTTACTGTTGTAAATGATGAAATTAAAGTAGTAAAAAGAAATGATTTGGTCTGGGCAATAAATAAGATAAATGCTAATGCACAGGTAGTTTTTAATCAAAAGCAAATTAACGAGATTTATGAGAATCTATATCCATGCAGTCAGGTATCAGAAGCTGAGAAGGAAAAACACATTCAACAAATTCGTGAGAATATGAATCGAAAAAAAGATACCAAGAGACAGGTTGAAGCTGTAATGAAAGAAGAAATTAAGATAGAGTTGGCAGAGGTGCAAGAAATAAAAGCAGAGATAATAGAAGAAAATCAAGATAATAACCTTGAAGAAACAGAAAAAACTTGTCCTAAGTGCGGAAACAAACTGATTTTACGCGTGGCAGGACGTGGTGAAAATAAAGGAAAGAAGTTCTTTGGATGCGTGAGTTTTCCAAAATGCAGGTATATTGAAAACATAGAATAAATCCAAAACCCAAGAGGCATATATAACTTATAAAATACAAGACAATTTTGAAAACAGGAGGAACAGGAACATGCGAGTAGGAATGGGATATGATGTCCACAAGTTAGTGGAAGGAAGAGATTTGATTATTGGTGGAGTAAAGATTCCACATACATTAGGTTTACTAGGACACTCCGATGCAGATGTACTGCTTCATGCAATTTCCGATGCACTGTTAGGCGCTGCAGCATTAGGAGATATCGGAAAGCATTTTCCAGATACAGACCCACAGTATAAAGGGGCTTCCAGCATTATGCTGTTAGAGAGAGTGGGAGAATTAGTTTCTGAAAAAGGATATGTAATTGAAAACATTGATGCGACCATTATTGCACAGAAACCAAAGATGCGCCCACATATACCGGAAATGGAACAGAACATCGCAAAGGCATTAAAAATTGATGTAAGCCAGATTAATGTAAAAGCAACTACTGAAGAAGGATTGGGATTTACTGGGACAGAAGCAGGAATTTCTTCACAGGCAATCTGTGCATTGTCAACGATATATGAAAACAGTGTCGCAGTAGCTGATTCTGCCGGTGGATGTGCAGATTGCCCACATCATAAATAAGAACAAGATATGTATCTGGGAATGCGAAAAACAGGAAAAAACAGTCTCAAATGCATAAAACAAACGAAAAATTAGCATAGCTTATAAAAAAGTGGCTGTATATAAGTAAAAAGTATGCATAAATAGTTAAGAAGACAGTGGTCGCCGCTGTCTTCTTTTTTTGTATAAATGAGTACAGAAAATATACTAAAAAAGCTAATATAAAGCGAAAATTTTACAAAGCATTTACTAAAAAAATATTATAAATATACACCAGTTTGTTTAAATATACATCGAAATTCCAAATATGGGAAGAAGGTGTGATTGTATCTGCCTGAAAAAAATGGTAAAACAAAGAAGCATTTAAAGCATGGGAAGGTGGGCGGATATATACTTAGGAAGAACACTTTCCGGCAAAATAGAAGAGGAGAGAAGAAGGATTATGAAGGCAATTCAAAAAAGGTTTTTGTCCATAGCGTTGTCTCTGCTGGTACTGGTTACCACAGTTTTTGGCAACACTAATTTTGCTGTTTATGCAGATGAGACAGAAAACACAACAATTGCAGCGTGGAGCTACACTGCAAATCCGGAAAACTGGCCTGCAAGCCCAACCAGTGGCGAAGCGGTAAGCCAGACTACATTAGGAACCACGGATTGTACCACATTAACATTAAAGGATTTTAGTAGCAAAAATGGTTTAACTGTTAATGGTATGAAATCAACCGATGGATGGTTAATTTCTAATGTGAACGGAACAGATTATTCAGGAATGAGTCTTACAGCAACATTACGTTCTTCAAATACAGGTCCGGCAAATTTCCAGACCTATTATTCAGTAGATGGAACAGAATGGACTGCGGTAGGAGAAATCACAGCAGTAAAAAATGGAGCCAGTGCTCTATCAGTAACCTTACCAGAGGAATTAAACGGAAACGTTTTTTCGGTAAAGATTGCTCCTTGTGCCAATGCAGAAGGAAAATTACTGACTGTAAAAGGAGCGGATGTAACAGAAAGTGATTATGCATCTACTTCAGTTACCAACATTAAGGATATTACAATTTTAGGTGTGGGAACAGGTACTGCAACAGAACCGGAAACACCAACTTGTAGTGAAGTTACTGCATCGGTAGCTGCCGGTCAGGTTGCAAGTGGAACTACAGTGGAATTAGCCTGTGCAACAGAAGGGGCAAGTATTTATTACAATACTAATGGTACAGAGAATTACTCTTTATATGAAAGTGCCATTACCATCACAGAAACAACAACGATTTATGCTTATGCAGAATGTGAAGGTTATAACAATAGTGCAAGAAAAACCTTTGCTTATACTGTTGTAAATGAAAATCCGGTAACACCGTTAGCAGCCGGAGATAAAATAACAATTTTCTGCAATAATGCGGGAATGGTTATGACAACAACTGCTTCCGGTACAAAATTATCCGGTGTAGCAGCAACCTTAGATACCGATAAAAATGTATTACAGGTTACAAAAACAAACGATAATGCAGCTCTTGTAGAGAGCATTGCTTTATTTGATGTTGCATTAGATGAGAATGGATATTACACATTTACATGTAATGGAAAATATTTAACAACCGCTGCAACCGGCAGCAGCTTAACATTAGAAGAATCAGCCAGCGATTATAGTTTATGGCAGATTTATGAAGCATCTGCTTCTGGAAAATATTTATTAAAAAATGCAAATGCGGCATATACAGATTCCAATACCGGAACAGTATATCCTCAGTATGTAGAATATTATAATACTTTTACAACCTTTAGCTTAAAGGATGCTTCTAAGGATAGTGCCTTTGCATTAGACTTCTGTGCAATGCCGGAAATTACGGATAATACAACAGAAGAACCGGAAGAGCCGGAAGTTCCGGAAGAACCGGAAACTGCAACAACAGCAGCACTTGCTTCTGAATTAAAGGATGGCAATGTTGTTACGATTTATTATGAAAATGGTGACAATGATGGATTATTACTTTCCACAACTGCCAATGGAAAGAAATTGACAGGTGTAACAGCAAATCCTGCTGAGGGAGTAGTAACTGTTCCGGAAGGAGCAGCAGAACTGACTGTTTCTATTGACGAGAATGGATACTGTACTTTTGTTTCACAGGATGGAAAATATTTAACATCCGGGGCAACAGGAAGCAGTCTTTCTTTTGCAGATGCAGCCAGTGATTACAGTCTTTGGGAAGTAAAAGCTGCAACAAATGGTTTTTATATTGTAAATGTAAATGCCAAATATGGAACATCAAACCAGTATATGGAATATTATAATGGTTTTACAACTTATTCTTATAAATCAGCAAATGATGCAATTTATGTATATCAGTTTTATAAAATAAAAGAAGGCACGCCTACGGTAAAAGTAGATGCTTCTTATACAGGTACGGTTGCAGGCTGGGGAGGAGCAATGATTGCTTCCGGTGCAACAGTGGAAACAACAGCAGTAAATGGTGATTTATATGAAATTAACGATGGTCTGGATAACGTTTCCGTATTCACAGCAGTAGTTGATGGAGTGAATGTGCCGGCATATACAGACCCGAATAAAGCAACAAACAATCATTATATGGGAGCTTCTAACTTTGGAAAGGATGATTACTTGCAGTTTGCAACTTCCTCCAAGGGCTATGGCAATATGGATTTAAGCTTCCGTATGAGAGTTTCTAAGGGTGCACCGGCAGAATATCAGTTACAGTATTCTACCGATGGAACAAATTTTGAAAACTTTACAACAGGTACTTATGAAAGTAAGTATACTGTTTACACAAGTGACAGCAGCTCTGAGGCAGAATATAATGGAACCATTACCAATGGTATTGCAAAAATGTCAAAGGGTGTTGCATCAGCAGGAGCTTATGTAACCTTTAAATTAGATGTTCCGGCAGGAGCATCCCATGCAGAAAAATTATATATTCGTGCAGTGGGCGGTGCCACAAAAGCCAGCGAAGCAACAGGAGAGCCATCCGGTAACGTGCGTATTGATACGGTTAAAATTACTGGTAATCCGGTAGTGGCTTCTGATTTAACAGGTTATGTTAAATGTGATACAGCAAGTGCGGCAGCAGTTGGACAGACGTTAGAATTAACAACAGCTACCGAAGGTGCAACAATTTATTACGCAATCAATGGCAGTGAATTTGCTGCTTATGATGCAGCGAATAAACCGGTGTTATCAGCACTTCCGGCAAAGGTTGCAGCCTATGCTGTAAAAGATGGACTTGCTGCAAGTATCAAGACTTATTTCACATTTACACAGCAGCAGTGTGAAATGGTAAAAGCAACACCAAACGGTGGAGCAGTTGTTTTAGGTACAAATGTTACCTTAAAAACAAATACAGCAGGAGCTTCTATTTTATATGCAGTAGTTTCTGATGAAACACAGGAAGAGAACTGGGTAACCTATGATGGAAGCATAACCTTAAATACACTTCCTGTAACAATTAAAGTAAAAGCGGTTAAGGATGGTTATTTAGATAGTGCCATTTCAACCTTAAACTTTACACAGCGCGAAAACGAAACCTACAATATTTATTTTGGACAGCTTCATTCCCACACCAATTATTCTGATGGTGCGGGTACAGTAGAAGAAGCCTTCCAGTATGCAACAAATGTTGAAAACTTAGATTTCCTTGCAGTAACAGACCATTCGAACTCATTAGATAATGAAGCAAATTCTGTTATTACAAAAAATGTGGATACAGCTGCAACCGATGAATGGACCATGGGACATACTTTGGCAGAGCAGTATTCAACAACAGATTTTACCTGTATTTACGGATATGAGATGACCTGGTCAAATGGTCTTGGACATATGAACACCTTCAATACAGAAGGATTCCAGAGCCGTACCCAGGCAGAATTTAAAACTTATTCAACAGCATTACAGAATTATTATGCAGCATTAAATACAGCACCGGATTCTTTAAGTATGTTTAACCATCCGGGAACAACCTTTGGTGATTTCAGTGACTTTGCATACTACTCAGAAGCAAATGATGCCTTAATCACCATGATTGAGGTTGGTAACGGGGAAGGCGAAATCGGAAGCTCCGGATATTTCCCTTCTTATGAATACTATACAAGAGCCTTAGATAAGGGCTGGCATGTGTCTCCAACCAACAACCAGGATAACCATAAAGGAAAATGGGGAGATGCCAATACCGCAAGAAGTGTAGTATTAGCAGATAAAAATACAGAAGAAGATATCTATGATGCAATGCGTAATAA
>CAYMIS010000153.1:0-5691 GCA_964390485.1 uncultured Roseburia sp.
GCCTGCAGTATTCAAAACAAAAATTAACCGTTGGTAGATTTAAACCAAATCAACCGTATTTTAGAAAAAGAGTATCCGGATGCATTCCGTGAGACGTTAGTTGTTTTAGACGCAACAACCGGACAGAATGCTCTGGCTCAGGCAAAGGAGTTTTCAGAAGTAACAGATATTACCGGAATTGTTTTAACAAAGATGGATGGAACGGCTAAAGGTGGTATTGCAGTAGCGATTCATTCAGAACTTGGCATTCCGGTAAAATATATCGGTGTAGGTGAAAGTATCGAGGATTTACAGAAATTTGATTCAGAAGAGTTTGTAAATGCGCTATTTGCGCGGGAATAGAAGGAAATAAGGGAGAGGAAAAATGTTAACATTGGACAAATTTGAAGAGGCATCAGAAAAGGTCAAAGAGGTCACTTCTGAGACAAAGCTGGTGTACAGTGATTACTTTAGCGCACAGACAGGAAACAAAGTTTATTTGAAGCCGGAAAATATGCAGTTTACCGGCGCTTATAAGGTGCGTGGTGCTTATTATAAAATAAGCACATTGACAGAGGAAGAACGCCAGAGAGGACTGATTACTGCTTCTGCAGGAAATCATGCCCAGGGTGTGGCTTATGCAGCAAAATGCTACGGCTGCAAGGCAGTAATTGTTATGCCGACAACAACACCATTAATCAAAGTAAACAGAACAAAGAGCTATGGTGCAGAGGTGGTGCTGTACGGAGATGTTTATGATGAAGCCTGCAAAAAGGCATATGAATTAGCAGAAGAAAAGGGCTACACCTTTATTCATCCTTTTGATGATTTATCCGTAGCAACCGGACAGGGAACCATTGCAATGGAAATTTTTAAAGAGCTTCCATTAGTAGAATATATTTTAGTTCCAATTGGAGGAGGCGGTCTTGCAACAGGAGTTTCTACTTTAGCAAAACTGTTAAATCCAAAGATTAAAGTCATTGGTGTAGAACCGGCAGGGGCAAGCTGTATGCAGGCATCCTTTGCAGCAGGAAAAGTAACAACACTTCCGGGGGTAAATACCATTGCAGATGGTACAGCAGTAAAGACACCGGGAACTACCATTTTCCCATATATTCAGAAGAACTTAGACGATATTATTACTGTCGAGGATGATGAACTGGTAGCTGCTTTCTTGGATATGGTGGAAAACCATAAAATGGTAGTAGAAAATTCAGGGCTTTTAACAGTAGCGGCATTAAAACATTTAGATGTTACCGATAAACGTATCGTATCCATCTTAAGTGGTGGTAATATGGATGTTATTACCATGTCTTCTGTGGTACAGCAGGGCTTAATTTTACGAGACAGAATTTTTACAGTATCTGTTCTGCTTCCGGATAAGCCGGGAGAATTATCTAAAGTCGCTGCTACAATTGCAGGAGCCCAGGGAAACGTAATTAAACTTGAGCATAACCAGTTTGTAACAACAAACCGTAATGCAGCAGTAGAGCTTCGCATTACCTTAGAGTCCTTCGGAACAGACCACAAAAAGGAGATTATGAAGACTCTTGAAAAAGATGGTTACAAACCAAAGGTAGTTCGCACAAGTTTATAAAAGCATAATCTAAAACGGCGGCACTAAATGAAAAGTGTGTGTCAGTGTTTATACATGAGATTGTGCAATATACATTGCAGGCAAAAGCCGGAAGGTAATAGAAAGGCAAGGTTATCGAGATGAAAAAAATCGAAGAATACGTGAGAACAATACCGGATTTTCCAGAACCGGGTATTATGTTTCGTGATGTAACAAGTGTGTTACAGGATCCGGATGGATTAAAGTTAGCAATTGATTCCATGATTCAGCTGTTAGAGGGCGTGGAGTTTGATGTAATTGCAGGAACAGAATCCA
This sequence comes from uncultured Roseburia sp., assembly GCA_964390485.1. GTDB lineage: Bacteria > Bacillota > Clostridia > Lachnospirales > Lachnospiraceae > Roseburia. The sequence goes on from CAYMIS010000153.1 coordinate 1,871, forward strand.
GAGGATTTATTTTTGGTGTACCGATTGCTTATGCATTGGGAAAATCCTTTGTTCCTGTCCGCAAGAAAGGAAAGCTTCCATGTGAAACAGTTTCTGCCAAATACGATTTAGAGTATGGTACAGCAGAAATAGAAATGCACAAGGATGCCGTAAAACCGGGACAGAAGGTTGTATTAGTAGATGATTTAATTGCAACAGGCGGAACCATTGAAGCAAGTGCAAAGTTAATTGAAGAATTAGGTGGAGAAGTAGTAAAAATTCTTTTCTTAATGGAGCTTGCAGGATTAAATGGACGTGAGAAATTAAAGGGCTATGATGTTGCATCTGTTATTACTTACGAAGGAAAATAAGGTTTTTACTTCTGCGGACAGAAATTTGTACGCTCTATGAAGTTAAAATAATAAAACAGCACAATAAGGTGCTGGAAAAGTAAAAAAGGAGAACAGGAGAAAATGTTAGAAAAACTGTTTAAACTCAAAGAGAACAACACAACTGTAAAAGTTGAGGTTATGGGCGGAATCACAACATTTATGACAATGGCTTATATCCTCGCAGTAAATCCTTCCATGCTCGAAGCAGCAGGTATGGATAAAACAGCCGTATTGATTGCAACAGCACTTGCATCCTTTATTGGAACACTTGCAATGGCACTGCTTGCGAATTATCCGTTTGCATTAGCACCGGGTATGGGATTAAATGCATATTTTGCTTATACCGTATGTGGTGCAATGGGCTATTCATGGCAGGTAGCTTTGATGGCAGTATTTGTGGAAGGTTTAATCTTTATTGTACTTTCTTTAACAAATGTCAGAGAAGCAGTATTTAACGCAATTCCAACAAACCTGAAAAAAGGTGTCAGCGTTGGTATCGGTCTTTTTATTGCATTTATCGGATTACAGGGTGGCGAAATTGTTGTACCTAATAGTTCAACATTAGTAACTTATGTTGATTTTACAGCTAATTTCAGTACACAGGGAATCAGTGCATTATTAGCATTAATTGGTTTAATGGTAATTGCAATCCTTTATGTAAAACGCGTAAAGGGTGCTATCTTATTTGGTATCGTGGTAACATGGGTACTTGGAATTATCTGTCAGGCAATTGGAATTTATGTTCCAAATCCAGAACTTGGATATTATTCTTTATATCCGGCATGGGGCTTTACCGATTTAACAGCTATTGGTAAAACCTTTGGACAGTGTTTTACAGCAGATATGTCATCAGTGAAAATTTTTGATTTTGTTGTAATTTTATTATCTTTCTTATTTGTAGATATGTTTGATACATTGGGAACATTAATCGGTGTGGCAAATAAGGCAGATATGTTAGATAAGAACGGAAGACTTCCAAAAGTAAAAGAAGCACTGTTAGCAGATGCAATTGCAACTTCTGCTGGTGCGGTACTTGGTACTTCCACAACAACAACTTTCGTAGAAAGTTCTTCCGGTGTAGCAGAAGGAGCTAGAACAGGTCTTGCATCTGTTGTAACAGGACTTTTATTCTTAGTTTCTATCGTATTATCACCAATTTTCTGTTCCATCCCTGGATTTGCAACAGCTCCAGCATTAATCTTTGTTGGATTCTTAATGGTATCTACTGTTGTAAGCATCGATTTTACAGATATGACAGAAGCAATTCCGGCATACTTATGCTTACTGGCAATGCCTTTAATGTACAGCATTTCAGAAGGTATCGCAATCGGCGTTATCTCTTATGTAATCATCAACGTGGTTGCAGGAAAAGCAAAGAAGGTTACTCCATTAATGTATGTGCTGGCAGTATTATTTGTATGCAAATACATATTCTTATAAGATGGATATGCTGCGATATTTACCGATTGCATTTTGTATTTTGGTTTTCATTTTTTCGACAGTTGGTTTTTTTGCAACAGAAGGGAAAAAAGAAATCTTATATTGTGTCTGCTGGGTTGTGAGTGCAGGCTGTACCTTGATACAACTTGCGATTGTACTTTAGAATAAACAGGTGTCAAGTAAAAAGTCTTTACTGTAAAGAAATTTTACTTGACACCTATATTTTTTTATGCTAATCTATCGTAGGTGAGTGAGATGGAAGAAAAAATTGAACAGGCGTATCTCTATGATTTCTACGGAGAACTCCTGAATGAGCATCAGAGAAGAATCTACGAAGATTTTATTTTTAACGACCTTTCTCTTGGTGAGATTGCAAATGAAGAGGGAATCAGCAGACAGGGTGTACACGATATGATTAAGCGTTGTACGAAGACCTTGGAGGGCTATGAGGAGAAACTTCATTTATTTGAAAAATTTCAGAATGCTAAGAACAAGGTGGAACGAATTCATACTCTGACGAAGGAATTTCATCAGAACCAGAATGAAGCAATTATGGAGGAAATCCAACAGATTTCCAATCAGATATTAGAGGAGCTATAGGATGGCATTTGACAGCTTATCTGAAAAACTACAGAATGTATTTAAGAACCTGCGCAGCAAGGGACGTCTGACAGAGGATGATGTAAAAGCAGCATTAAAAGAAGTAAAGCTTGCATTGTTAGAGGCGGACGTAAACTTTAAGGTTGTAAAGCAGTTCGTGAAGGATGTACAGGAGCGCGCAATCGGACAGGACGTTATGAACGGTCTGAATCCGGGGCAGATGGTCATCAAGATTGTTAATGAAGAGATGGTCAGACTGATGGGCTCTGAGACAACCGAGATTAAGCTTCAGCCGGGCAAATCACTGACTGTTATTATGATGGCAGGTCTTCAGGGTGCCGGTAAGACAACAACCGCAGCAAAGCTTGCAGGAAAGTTCAAGCAGAGAGGCAAGAAGGTATTGTTAACCGCCTGTGATATCTACCGTCCGGCAGCGATTGAACAGCTGCAGATTAACGGTGAGAAGCAGGGCGTGGAAGTGTTCACCATGGGTGATAAGAACAAGCCGGTGAACATTGCAAAAGCTTCGATTGAACATGCCTTAAAGAATGAATTTAATATTGTAATCATCGATACCGCCGGACGACTTCACATTGATGAAGATATGATGGCTGAGTTGATTGAAATAAAAGAAAATATTGAAGTTCATCAGACAATTCTGGTTGTGGATTCCATGACCGGTCAGGATGCAGTAAATGTAGCCTCCATGTTTGATGAGAAAATTGGTCTTGATGGCGTTGTTTTAACAAAATTAGATGGCGACACAAGAGGTGGTGCAGCACTTTCTATTCGTGCTGTGACAGGAAAGCCAATTCTATACATAGGTATGGGAGAGAAGCTTTCTGATTTGGAACAGTTTTACCCGGAGCGTATGGCTTCCAGAATCCTTGGAATGGGCGATGTATTAACATTGATTGAGAAAGCTCAGGAAGAGATTGATGAGGAGAAAGCCAAAGCACTTGAGCAGAAGATGCGCAAAAATGAGTTTGACTTTGAGATGTATTTAGATTCCATGAGTCAGATGAAGAAGATGGGTGGCTTATCCAGTATTTTAGGTATGATGCCGGGACTTGGTCTTGGAAATGGCAAGATGCCGGATATTGATGAGGCAGCAGCAGAGAAGACAATGGCACGTACTGAAGCAATTATTTATTCGATGACACCGGAGGAGAGAAGGAATCCTTCTTTGATGAATCCGAGCAGAAAACGCCGTATTGCCAATGGTGCAGGTGTGGATATTTCCGAAGTCAATCGTTTAGTAAAACAGTTCGAGCAGATGAAGAAGATGATGAAGCAGATGCCGGGAATGATGAAGCGTGGCAGACGTGGTGGTATGTTTAAGGGATTTCCATTTTAGGGAATGCACCGGAAAATAGTTAAGAATTGCGAAAAACGCATTCTAATATATAT
>CAYMIS010000154.1:0-5508 GCA_964390485.1 uncultured Roseburia sp.
TTCTTCATTTGCCAGACCTACTTTACAGGAAGTACACCAGTTAATTGGCATTTCTTTCTTATAAGCAAGACCGGCTTTGAACAATTTTAAGAAAATCCACTGTGTCCATTTGTAATAATTCGGATCTGTTGTATTTATTTCTCTGTCCCAGTCGAAGGAATATCCTAAGGAATGTAACTGGTCTTTAAAATGACCTACGTTATTTGCTGTTACAATCTTTGGATGAATCTTATTCTGTATTGCGTAGTTTTCTGTCGGAAGACCAAACGCGTCCCAGCCCATCGGATGAAGGACGTTATAGCCCTGCATTCTTCTCTTTCTTGCAACAATATCAAGTGCTGTGTAAGGTCTTGGATGACCTACGTGAAGTCCCTGTCCGGATGGATATGGGAATTCTACTAATGCATAAAATTTTGGTTTGGAATAATCATCTGTTGCAGCAAATGCTTTTTCGTCATCCCAGACCTTCTGCCATTTTTTCTCAACCACTTTATGGTTATAAAGTTCTGCCATGTTCTTCTTTCCTCCTAAAAATAATATCGAATCGGCTCTGTCGATTCGACACGCCCGAGCGATGCCGCTTGCGGCTAACTTCTTATCCGCGAAGTGCGCATCTTCCACGAAGTGGTTTTTGATTTATAGGGATTTTTTAATTCATATAAATCAAAAAAATCTCCGTCTCTAAAAACTAGAGACGAAGATAAAATTCTCCGTGGTACCACTCTATTTCGTATTGCATCCTAGGATACATGAAATACGCACTCAACATTCTTAACGCGAATTACACGCTTTTATCTACTTACTCTAAAGCAGCTTCTTTGCAAAGCACCGCTTATTACAACCGCTTTAAAGGTTCAATAAAAGACTCAAAGGCGAGTTGGGAACTTCTGAATACTGTCTCACACCAGCCGACAGTTCTCTGAAAATCTTTCGTTCTTAATACTCCTTGTCAACGTTTTATTTATTCAAATGACATGATTTATTTTAACATAACAAAATCATTTGTCAACTAATTTCCTGCTTATAACCTGCGTATTTCCTAATATTATAATCTTCTCTTTGGTTTCATGTCACATTTATGCCCATAATTTACAGATTCCCTGGGCAATCGCTTCTGCTAATTTTTTCTGAAAATCCTGATTTGACAAATTATTTCTATCAATGGAATTAGAAAGAAATCCTGTTTCAATTAGTACCGCAGGCATCTGTGTATTTCTTAATACATAAAAATCAGATGCCATTTCCTGACGAACAGCTACCACTCCCGTTTCTTCTATTATCTCCGATAATTTGGATGCATACTGCTGTCCACTGACACTTCCCGGCATATAATGGCAGGTCAGGCCATGTATCGATGTATCCTCTTCAAACCAGTCTGCATGAATGCTTATGTACAAATCCACATCTTCCGAGTTTGCCAGACCTGCCCGTTCCTCTAAAGACAAAAAGCTGTCGTCTTCTCTTGTCATAATAACAACCGCCCCCTGTGCCTCTAATTTTTTCTTCAACTCACTTGTCATTGCCAATACGATATCTTTTTCTTTTATATTTCCATAGGAAGTTCCTTCATCTTTTCCACCATGCCCTGCATCCAGCAAAATTACTTTTCCTTCCACGCTTCTGCCATCCATGTTTTCATCGGATGTCTGCCACGCTGGTATGGAATCATCTGCCATCTCTTCCATTACTTCCCCATATACAACCTGTTCTTTAAACAAATGCTCCGCAATAAATAAAAAACCACAAATTATCAATCCCAGAAGCATTGATACCACTAAAACTGCAGCAGTTCTTGCAGCATAGGCAATCAGAATGCGTTTTCTTCTATTCCACTTTCTTTTATTCCACTTTCTTTTTCTTCTTATCACAGTTTCCATAGTTCCTACTCCCCATTTAACGTTCTGTGATAAGTTTATCTTTCTATTGTTTCACAATTTCAGCAAAGTTGTATCATAGTTGTAAATAATCGAACAACATCACTACTCCCAGCGTATGTTCTATTTCTCCTAACTGGGTAATTCCACAGATAGCAGATATTCCCAAGCTTCTATATTCTGCACCTAAAAATGAAATATCACCGGTTCCTAATATCCTATAATCCAGATAAGCCGTTGTATATAATTCAATCATTCGCATTCGCTCTTCACTTTCATATATCCAGGAAACAGACCAATGCAATCTATCTGAATCGTATAAGCCATAGTAACCCATGATTGTATTCACCCATAAATAAGACCACTCATCCCCTTCTTCATAGACGTCCATTTTGTTGAATTCTTCTATAGTTATTTCTGCAATTTCATATTCTTCCTCTACTGTATAATTTTGCATATCGTAAGTTTTCAGATTTTCCGTCCCCGGTGTGACACACTTTATACTTACTGCACATATTTTTTCAAATTCTGTATCTAAAAGAATCCTGACTTCATATTCTTCCATTTCATAAATTAACTGCCAAAAGCTAATTCCCTGAAAGCTTTTATCTGTCTCCTGCTCCGGATATAGCGCATAAAGTCTACAGCTGGTCATTTCCTTTAATTCACATTGCCAGTCATATCCCATATATACCGTAACATACCTGAGAAATTCCTCATTCGCCCGCTCAGTCAGATGCTTTCTTGTTTCCACATCCACCACTTCCTGTAACAAGGCCGCCTGCATCTTTGTTCCTGCAACCTCACATTCTCCTAATGCTGCAAGTTTTTCTTCCATAGATTGATATTGCAGCTGGTAAGCATCTACCTCATCCTCAATATAGGATATCTGGCCTTCATCCTTCCTATCCCTTGCCGAAAAATAAAGTGTTGGCAGACATAGTGCTGTTATAAACAAAACAATAATCAAACCAATTCCCGTCAGATTGGGTAAGTTTTTCTTTAACGTTTTTAATTTCAAATCCTTCTTTTGTTTGTTCAATCTACGACTCCTCCTGACATTCTATTGGAAAATTTATCGTAATTTTTGTACCCTTTCCTAATTCGCTGCTTATCTTCCATTGGGCATTATGCAATTCTACAATTCTTTTACACAAGGTCATTCCTATACCTGCTCCTCCCTCTTTTCTTGCACGGGATTTATCTACCATATAAAACGCCTCTGTAATTCGCTCAATTTCCCTTTTCGGAATGCCACGTCCGGTGTCCTGAACAAAAATACAATATCCTTCATTTGTTTTTTCACCTATCATCCATATAGTTCCATTCACTTCACAGGCTTTTCTGGCATTATCAATCAAATTAGAAAAAAGTGACAGCAACAAATCAATATCTCCGTATATTTCTCCAGATGCCATTTTTACATGCAATGTAATTTGCTTTTCCAGCAAAATCTCCATCGTCATTTTCTTTATTTTTTCTCCTAATTCCAAGACCGCAATTTTCTGATTATTTATTTCACCATCTTTCATTCCAACTAATTCCAGCAGTTTATAAGACAGACGTTCTAATCGTTTTCCCTGCTGAAAAATATAATCTGCCGAAAGCAGGCGGTCCTCATCAGACAGATTCTGGGAACGAAGCATATCGGCATATCCGATTACGGAAGTTAAAGGTGTTTTCAATTCATGGGCAAAAGCTGCCGTAAAATCCTCCTGCCTGCGGGCATTTTCCTCCAAACGGGACATGGTCTTTTCTAGCGTATCAGCCATATGATTAAAGGATAACATTAATTCTGTAATTTCATCCTTCCCCCGTACGGTTACTCTTCGTTTATAATTTCCCTCTGCAAACCATTTTGTCTCTATAGAAAGCCTTCGAATCGGTTTCGTAAAACTAACTGCCAGTACGAATGTAAAAATTACAGAAATAAGGAACGCAATCAGCAATGCCATTCTATAATTGTTAAGCAGCTGTCTACGTTCCTTATAAATATATGTAATGTTTTTATCAAGCTCCAGATAATATGTTCCCCTTATGCTTTCTACTTCCAGCAAAGACTCAATAAAATATTCCCCATTGTACATCCTTACTTTTGACGCACCAATAGATTCTGAAAGCTCTGCTCCAACCAAAACACTTTCATAAGTATCTGTTCCATATATCATTTTACCAGAACTATTATAAATCTTTATAACATCATTCTGACTTCCCAGATTCTTTTGAATGGTTTCTGCCATCTGTGATATTGCAATATCATTTCCATAATAATTATCCGGAAGATTTCCTACTGATGTTAAAAATGCATATTTTAAAAATAATATTTGCTGCTTTGACTGCTCCTTTTCTCTACCCATAGAATTTTCAAAAGAAAAATATATTAAAACGCAGCCAAACACTGCAAATATCAGCAATATTATGCTTTCAACGCTTATCAGTAATTTCCAAAATAATTTCAAATTTCTATCCCTCCGTGCGTAAACGATACCCGACTTTATATACTGCCTCTATCGCATGTTCCAGACCTGTTTTCTTTCTTAAACGCTGTATATGTAAATCAATTGTTCTGCTGTCTCCAAAATAAGGACTGTTCCACACTCTTTCATAAATTGTTTCACGATAAAGTGCCACATTCTGATTTTGTGCAAACAAAAGCAGTAAATCAAATTCCTTCAATGTCAAATCTATCACTTTTTCATTTCTTTTTACAGTTCTTGACACCGTATCTATGGTCAAATCATATATCTTTAAGTTTTGCTCCGTTTTATGAAATCTTCTTAATATATTTTCTACCCTTGCTAAAAGTTCCAATACCTCAAAAGGTTTTGTAATATAATCATCTGCACCGGCCCTAAGTCCCTTTACTTTATCCTGTACTTCTCCCTTTGCCGTCAGGAAAATCACCGGCATTTCCAGTCTTTTTGCATATTCTAAAAGTTCATATCCATTCAGTCCCGGAAGCATAATATCTAACAAACATAAATCATAGTGATTTGTTTCCATTTTATCAGCCCCGGTCATTCCATCATATGCCAAATCGCAAATATACCCTGCATTCGATAAATTCATTCTGATTAAATTTGCAATTGCCTCTTCATCCTCTACCACCAATATCCGATTCATTTCTTAACAAGTCTCCCTCTTTTTTATCTAATTTACATCAGAATTGTATCATAATTGTCTCTTACACATCTAAAAGAGCGTGCAAATAAACGCACGCTCTTAAAAATCTTTTTATAAACAAATTAGTTATTGATGAATTTGTCTTCTTCGTTATTCCAGCTGTAAAGCTTACGGATTTCTTCACCAACTTTTTCAGAAGAATGCTCAGCAGCTAATTTTCTCATAGCTTTGAAGTGAACCTGACGTCCCGCATCAGACATATCTAATAAGAATTCTTTTGCGAAAGAACCATCCTGAATATCAGAAAGAACTTTCTTCATTGCTTTCTTAGTATCTTCTGTGATAATCTTTGGTCCTGTGATGTAATCGCCGTACTCAGCTGTGTTGGAGATAGAGTATCTCATTCCAGCGAAACCTGACTGGTAAATTAAGTCTACGATTAATTTCATCTCATGGATACATTCGAAGTATGCATTTCTTGGGTCATATCCAGCTTCTACTAATGTTTCGA
>CAYMIS010000155.1:0-5351 GCA_964390485.1 uncultured Roseburia sp.
TTCATAAGCTTCCTTTAAAGTATTTACCTTTACTACGTTGTTTCCGTAGAAGGCAGCTTCGATGATTGAACGTGTTTTAGAAAAACCAACTTTTCCAGCGCCAATCTCGTTAATTGGATAATAAGCTTTTGTTGCCATTATAAAATTCCTCCTTATATTATAAGAAATAATAGATAGCTAGATTTTAAACAAGACATTTTTATCCCTTGCTTTAATCAAAATTTGCTACTTTAATCATACACAATGTGATTTTTTTGTCAATCAATTTTATCCATTTTTTGCAATTTTTTTAATTTTTCTCAACAATCCACCTTATGATTGACATTCTTTGTTAATAAGTAGAAAAATCTACTTTTATCTTTAAAACATTAGTATTTCTGCCCCTTCGCCAAAGCCTCCGCGTCAAATCCTCCCGGCATCAGTTCTGCCAGCGTAAAAATTTTATAATCCTCTACTGTATTCGCAACAATAACCTTAAATTCTTTCGGATCACAAAATTCCATCATTACCTGTCTGCAGACACCACATGGGAAAAGATAGTCATCCGCATCACCATTTACTACGATAGCCTCAAATTCTCTTTTTCCTTCCGAAACCGCTTTAAAAAAAGCTGTACGTTCTGCACAATTTGTCGGTGTATAAGCTGCATTTTCAATATTACAGCCTCGATAAACGCTGCCATCCTTTGTCAAAAGAGCTGCTCCGACACGAAAATGCGAATACGGTGCATATGCCATCTCCTTCGCTTCGATTGCTTCTTTTATTAAATTTGTATATTCCATATTCTCTACTCCTATTGTTGTTGTCTTTCTCTATTTTAATAGGTTTTTTCAAGAAAGAAAAGACATATTTCACACTATTTTTTCTAATAGGTATAAAATTTTTATAAACCAATTTTTAAAATTTCTTTAAATCTGCACTTTTTCCTTGTTTCCACCGAAAAACATATGTTATCATATTAAAGTGTCGCAGTGAAGGAACACTTTCACTGCCTGGGGATTTAAAATGAGATATACCAGACAAATAAAATTTTAAGGAGGGCTACTATGACAGCAAATAATCCATTTTGCGAAATCACACCAGAATTACTTCATCTTGCAAAGTTAAGTGAAAAATGTGCCGTAATTGACCCTGACCTATATGTAGAATATGATGTCAAACGAGGATTACGTGACCTTAGCGGTAAAGGTGTCCTTGTCGGTTTAACTGAAATTTCCGATGTATGTTCCACCAAAATCGTGGATGGTGAATCTGTTCCGGCAGATGGTGAATTATATTACCGCGGTTACAATGTAAAAGATATTATTGCCGGTCTTGACCCGGACAGCCATTTCGGTTTTGAAGAATGTACTTATCTTCTGCTTTTTGGAAAGCTTCCAACCAAACAGGAATTAGAGGACTTTGTAAAGATGCTGGCGAACTACCGCTCATTACCGACCAGCTTTGTTCGTGATATCATTATGAAAGCACCAAGCCGCGATATGATGAATACGTTAGCAAGAAGCGTTTTAACTTTATATTCCTATGATGATTATGATGATGACATTTCTCTTCCTAATGTATTAAGACAGTGCATGCAGCTTATCAGTCTGTTCCCACTACTTTCTGTGTATGGTTATCAGGCTTATAAGCATTATCATGATGGTGCCAGCTTATTTATTCATGCGCCAAAGCCGGAATATTCCACTGCGGAAAATATTCTGCATATCTTAAGAGCTGACAGCCAATTTACTCCACTAGAGGCCAAGCTTTTAGATACTGCTTTAATTCTTCATATGGAACACGGTGGCGGTAACAACTCAACCTTTACCACCCATCTGGTATCTTCCTCCGGAACAGATACTTATTCTGCAATCGCAGCTTCCCTTGGCTCTTTAAAAGGACCAAAGCACGGCGGTGCCAATATCAAGGTTGTAAAAATGTTTGAGGATATGAAAGCAAACTTAAAGGACTGGTCTGACGAAGAAGAGATTGCTAAATATTTAACAGCTCTGCTTCACAAAGAAGCCTTTGACAAAGCCGGATTAATTTATGGTATGGGTCATGCCGTTTATTCTCTTTCTGACCCGCGAGCAGTTATTTTCCGTTCTTTCGTAGAAAAGCTTTCCATCGAAAAAGGATGCGAAAAAGAATTTGCTCTTTATGCAGCCGTAGAACGCTTAGCACCTCAGATTATTGCAAAAGAACGCAAGATTTACAAAGGTGTTAGTCCAAACGTAGACTTTTACAGCGGCTTCGCCTACAGCATGTTAGGTCTCCCTGTAGAGCTTTACACTCCTATTTTTGCAATTGCCCGTATTTCCGGCTGGAGTGCTCACCGCTTGGAGGAAATCTCCCACAATGGCAAAATTATGCGTCCTGCATACAAAAATGTAGGCAAACACAAAGAATATGTTCCTATGTCAGAACGCTAATTTTAACTTATAACACAAAGACTGGTATATTCCAATTTTTTGAATTGGATATACCAGTCTTTATATTTATGCAAGCAGCACGAAAAAGTGAGCGCCTGTATGAAGCTTCGACCAGCACCGCGCTTCCCATCATTATCAGACATCACTATCCGCCAGTTCTTTATAAGCCAGCTCGAACCAGAAAGTAGAGCCTTTTCCAATTTCACTTTCCACACCATAGGCCGCCCCATGCAGTTCTAATATATTCTTTACGATAGAAAGGCCAAGTCCCGTTCCCATTACTGCCCGCTTATGGGTTTTATCTACTTTATAATAACGGTCCCAGACATATTTAATATTTTCCGATGCAATTCCTTCCCCATTGTCCACAACTTCAATGCGCACTTTATCTTCTGAAATATTTTGACGCACCAACACAGTTTTATTTTCTCCTGCATAATTAATGGCATTATTCACAAGATTATAAATCACTTGAAAAATCTTATACTCATCCGCCTCGATAATAACTTTTTTATCGTATTCAAAGCTGATATTATAACCTTCCTGCTCTTTTAACTTATTATAGCGTCCAAAAACAGATTCAATGCTTTCTGTCAGATTATACTCGGATACATTCATCTGCATGACCCCTGCCTGAAGTTTTGATATATCTAACATATCATTCACAAGATTCGTAAGTCTCTGGGCTTCATCAATGACAACCTGTACATTTTCCGGTGAATTCTCCCCCGGCAAATCCCGCATTACCTCTGCATAGGCAATAATCATTGTCAGCGGTGTTCGCAAATCATGGGAAACATTCGCAATCAGTTCCCGGCGGAACTTTTCATTTTTATATAATTCCAATGCTGTGGCATTTAAGGTCGCTGAAAGTTCTGCAACTTCCCGATAATCATTTCCTTCAAAAACAACATCAAAGTTCCCTTTTGCCATCTCCTTTGCCGAATCATTTATTTTAATGAAAGATTTAGATATCTGTCTGGAAATCAAAAGGGCGATTATCAGTGACAAAACAACCATCATGATGGTAATCCAGATTAACTCTACCCTAAGGGTCTGTACTGTCGCATCCACAGGCGTCAGCTGCGTATTGACCATCAGAATATAATTCTGGTTCTCCGCATTCACGATATGAATATAAATGACACTTTCAATCAAATCCTGTCCCCGGTTCTGCATAAACTGCTCCCGATGTTTTTCGTCTAATTGTGGTTTTTTCTCATCGGAAAACTCGTCCCCTAATAATTCCTGCAGCTCTTCCGGAAGCTTCTGAGGGTCTGGTATCTGCATCATATTAGGAAATGTTTTATTCACACTTCCTAAAAACTCAATCTTGGTGGAACCACCATCACTGACCGCCTTTTCCAGACAACGCTTAATCTCCTCCACCGGCATAGTATTCAAACGCGAATTTGCAATATATTCCGCATCATAACAGATATTTCCGTCTAAATCAGTTACCATAATCGCCATATTATGTTCGGAAGCCAGTTTATCAATTTCTTCCTCAATGATATCTTCCTCTTCCTCAGACTGCAAAACAGAAATTGCTGCATCCGTAGTCCTTTCTGCCTCACCAGTTTTTATCATTTTATAAAATATATCCAGATAACAAATCTGAAGCAGCCATAATATTATCAGCAATATTGCAGTAAAAGCCAGCAGATAGGAAAAAATCCTCCATTTGATACTAATTTTCTCATGCTTCAAAACGATATCCCACCCCTCTTAATGTCACAAGAAATTTCCGATAGGGTCCTAAACTGCTCCGAAGCAGTTTTATATGGGTATCCAGCGTCCGGTCATCACCATAGTAATCATATCCCCAGACCTCTGTAATCAGTTTCTCACGTCCCAGGGCAATATTTCTGTTTTTTACCATGTAAAAAAGTAAATCATACTCCTTTGGAGACATTTCTGCCCGGATGCCATCGACCGTTACGGTTCGTCCGGTAAAATCCACCTCAAGCCCTTCTATACGGAACACATCATGTCCTGTTTTAGAATCTTTATTGGAATTACGACTGATAACAACCTTAATCCGCATCATTAATTCCTTTGGAGAAAAAGGTTTTACTACATAATCATCTATTCCAAGCTCAAATCCATGAATTTTATCATATTCTTCTCCCCGGGCTGACAGCATAATTACCGGAATATCCTTTATTTTTTTTATTTCCTTACAAGTAGAAAAACCATCCAGCTCCGGCATCATAACATCAAGAATGATGCAATCAAAATCCTGTTGTCTGCAAATCCGGATTGCTTCCATTCCATCCGCAGCTTCTACTATTTCATATCCTTCAAATTCTCCGTATTTACGAATAATTGCACGAATTTTTGCTTCATCATCCACAACTAAGACTCTTTCCATTTTTCAATAACCATACCCTTCCTTAAATGTATGCATATCTGATTCATGACTCTCTAATATTTCAAAGAATATTACCCTTTTGTGATGGTGATGTGAAGAAATTCTGATTAATAAAAGAATTTCCCTCTCGCACTGCGAAGACTTCCCTGAAACCAGAAAAAAGCCAGCAGAAAAAGAATCCCGCTTACATATTTTAATGCTCCTATTTTAATTACCTGCTCATTCAACAAACCTAAAGCTCCGGTCAAAATTATTACAGCACCAAAAATTGCTTCCTTAATATACATATATTGAATAAATCCATCCTTATCTTTACATTTTACAATTTCTTCCTGAGTAATAATAACCGGACTGATTTCTCCCTTTTTCTTCATTCCGAAGGCCTGTAGAAGCATATAAACTCCCAAAAAAATAATAATCACATCAAGTATCAGCATTACGTTCATTGTCTTTTTCCTCTTTTCCTTTTTCTAAATATTATATTATCAATTATTTCTACTTTCAATTGAATTGTATATTTTTCTTTTTTCGACAAATTTTCACACTTTTTTTCATCTTATAAT
>CAYMIS010000156.1:0-5312 GCA_964390485.1 uncultured Roseburia sp.
GCCAGTGAGCCATCAGTAATACCATCTACATCTTTTTCAAAATCAAGGGCATTAATAATCTTCTCTTCATTCAAATGTTTTGGCAACGGACGGAACAAAAGTACACCGTGAATTTTTTCATCTTTATTTACCTGTTCAATTACCGCAAGCAACGTTTCCTCAGTAACATCTGCCGGAAGCAAAAACTTTTCATATGCAACGCCCAGTGTTTCACAACGCTTGGTTGCTCCTCTTTCATAAGAAATATCATCTTCCCTCTCGCCTACTCTGATAATTCCCAGTGTCGGTGTGATTCCTTTTTCGTTTAATAAAGCAACGTTCGCTTTAATCTTTTCATTCATTGCTGCTGTTACTTCTTTTCCCAATAACTGTTTTGCCATGTTACAGCCTCCCTTTTACTTTAATCTTTCATTTACACTTGCAAACACAGCATCTGCCTTTGCAGAGTAAGTTGCAATCATGTCTTCAGCTTCTTTGTTCAGTTCCTCGGCATACTCACGATTTGCCATAGACTTTGTATTAATAAATACATTTAAAGACGCACCAAGAAGTGCCGCCTTACAAAAAGCCGCACCTACACCTGCATCACTTAAGGCAATCACACTGCCTTTTTCTGCAAACTCTTCTATAATATCAATGGCTTCACAACATTTTTTCATGATTTCCATGGGAACCAAGCAGGCATCCTTTAAGACAATTTCCATAACCCGTGCTTTTTCTGCCTTTTCTTCCTCAGTATCTTTAGGCATTCCGTATGCCTTTGATAAAGGCTCAAATACTCTGGCATCCTCTTCCACCAAATGAAGGAAATCTTTTTGAAGGGCATCTGCCTTCTCTTTAAGCGCAATGATATCAGCCTCTACATCGGCATATTTTTTCTTTCCTACGGTAAGGCTGCCTACCATATTGCCGAGAGCTGTTCCAATGGCTCCCACCAGCGCAGAAGCACCGCCGCCCCCGGGAACGGGGGCCTTGGTGGATAATATTTCAACAAAATCTTCACATGTGTATGTTGTAAAGCTCATAGTTTACCTCCAATGATAAGTAATTAGTCTTATCATAGAGTGTACTATTTTATGGCAAAACTTGCAATCATTACCTTTTGTTTTATCTCAAGCTGTTATTTAATATGCTTTTACTTACATTGTTTTCTTGCAATATAATCCTGCAAAGAACAGACATAATGCATAAACACCTAAAATCACGAGGATAGTGTTTAACACCAATTCACTGATGAATCCAGCAACAAGCAATCCCACATACAGAATAATAAACATTGCATAACCTGTATAGGACCATGTTTTTAAACCAATCATTTTGTTACGCTCATCATTTTCATAAATTTCTTTTTCTTTTAAAAGTTTTTCATTCTTTAATGTGCGAATATTGCGGATAATGGTTATGATGCCCGCCGCAATTAATCCTGTGCCAACGCCGCTGTAAAATCCGCTAAGATAATCACTTAATTCTACAGGCAGAAAGCCTCCCATGCCGAGTATAACGGAAGCTGCTCCCAAAACTACCAGACATACACTGTATATAATTCTGTTTTTGATTCTCTTTTCCACTGTTTTTCCGATTTTTGTATTTTCTGCTAACATAATGATTCCTCCTAATTTTCAAAAATGAATACTTCTTCTATGGTTTTTCCGAAATACTTTGCAATCTCATGTGCCAATAAAAGCGATGCATTGTACTTTCCGTTCTCTAACGATATAATAGTCTGTCTTGTAACGGAAACTGCTGCCGCTAATTCTTCCTGAGAAATTCTCTTTTCTTTTCTCAGTTCTTTTATATAGTTTTTCATGGTACTCCTTTCCCTGTTTTACTGCATTTTTAATTTGTATAGTTAACTTTACATTTGTAGTATAGCTCGCTTTACATTTTATGTCAAGTACATTTTACATTTTTTTGCAAAAAAAGAGGACACCAAAAGTCGCAAAAAACTTTACAAGTATCCTCTCAATCTTATCAATATAGAATTAACCCTTCTTACCTTTTCAGTGAATCTAATTGTTGTTTTAGAAATTCTATTACTTTCTGTTGTTCATCTATCGTTTTATTCTGCTTTTCACTTTCTTTTTGCTGTTCCTCTATTACTTTTTTCTGCTCTTCACTTTCTTTTTGCTGTTCCTCTATTACTTTTTTCTGCTTTTCACTTTCTTTTTGCTGTTCCTCTATTACTTTTTTCTGTTCATCTATTTCTTTTTGCTGCTCCTCTATCATATACTGCACCGTATTTCTGTCCAAAATACGAAGTTCCTCTGAAAAGAACATGTCCATCACCCTTTCCACATCCAGACACATCTGATACAGTGTCTCATACATCGGTTTAAACTCCGGAAACTTCTCTATCAACTCAATAATCCGTTCCGGACTATCCTCTGACAGAAACGCAAGCCACGCCTCCATCCTCGTTTCTATAGGTTTATTATGTGTTCTTTTACGATAAATGTCAAGCGGTATCATGATGAACTCTTGTAACAAATTCAGCTTTAATCCACTGTCAAATATCTGCTTTGAATGATGATAAAATGTATCTGGAAACTCTTTGAATTCCTTAGGACTTTTTTCATAAATAACAATAAGATATACATTCTTGATTTGATTGTACGCGAAATTCTTTCCCTGCTTTGCCCGTACCCTTTTATACTGACGTAGCAACATATCTGCACTATAGCATGCACTCCTCTCACCCGGAAAAGCATAGCCTATTTTTTGAATTTCAACATTAGCTAACGAACCGTCCTCCAACTCCACTATAATATCTGTAATCAGTAACGATGTCTCGTCTGCTATACGAGTAGAATCATTGGGAAGCACTTTCACTATTCTGACTTTATGCCCAAGCAAAATACCCAATAGTCCTTCCAGTCTCTGCGGAGCATACTCCGGGTTCATTACTTCCTTAAAAAATGAATCTCTCAGAATCTTAGCTCCCTTCATTCCGGTGTAGAAATCCAGAAACTCCTTTTTCGTTTCACTACTAAGCTGCTCGTACAATATGCGAAGGGAATCCTTTCTGCTGATTTCGTCAAGCAACTCTTCTCTTTCCCGTATCATAGGAAAATACCTTTTCAATTGATTTGTCATAGACCTGCCTCCTTGGTATAGAATGTAAAAATTTGAAAACTTGCCGGATACCGGCGTGAATGGCATTCACGAATGCGAACGCGAATTCGACATAAATTTTACTATGTGTTAGAAATATACCATAGATTTTATTTATTTACAATATTTAGATAAGATAAAATTTTGTGCAAGTAAAGATTACACTTGCCGAGCTTTTGTTGCAAAAAAGAACACGGCATTTCTGCCGCGTTCCTCTTTTCATTAATCCCTTATTAATCTTAATCTATGCTATGCAGCGCACACTCATCAATCCTGCGCACAACGCTATGAGTATATGGTGTAAAATACTTATTCCAAGCACCGCTTGCCGTAGGATTATAGCTTTCAAAATCCACACCCAGTCTTGTGATACCCTGCTGCCTTAATGTATCCACCACATAATTAAGCAAATTGGCAAAAATACCGTTTCCCCGATATTCCGGCAGGCAAAATGCCCCACAGATATTTTTCATATTTGCAGTTTCTGTAACAAAGTTTTCCCCATCATCCGCTACCTCAATAAAAGCAACGGGCATTCCGTTCATCTCTGCCACATATACATCGGTATTGCGGGCTTCTGCTCTTACCAGCCAGTTTTCAAATTCCTGCTTTCGGGAATACATAAAACAGGGGCTACTTCCCAAATGAGCCGACAACTGTCTGCGCATTTCTCTGATTTTGGTAATTTCCACTTTGGGGAGCACTCTAAACTGCAACTCTTGTATCGGTAAACACACAATGCTCTCCATATCCCTGACAGCATCCACACAGCGTAACCCGAATCCATATGAAAACAATGTTCCCAAAGCCTTTTCATCATGTGCATACATAGCAATGGCATGATAAGCAATTCCGTTTGCCACCCACTTTTCGGCCGCTGCCTGATACATCCGCCGGTAAATCATCTCCCTGTTTTCTGCTGCTGCACCATGCGCATGTATGGGTGAAAACGTACCTTTCGCAGTGGAACCAAAAGCATTCTCCCAAGGTCTGAAACAGCACAAAAATCCTACCATTTTATCCTGCTCAAATGCTGCAACGCCCAAACCATTTTCCGCAAATTCACCCAAGTTAGGAAATTCATTTACATCCGGCAGTTCTCTTACAAACTGCTTTTCCTCAGAGTAATTGGCAAGGACAATCGCCTTTGCCGCATCAATATGTTCTTTTTCAAAATTAACTATATTCATTCATTTCTCTCCTTTTTGATTGACGGAGAGTTAAACGATATTCACCCTCCGTAATTGACAGTATCTAATATTTTTCATCTTCTCATCATCTCCCTTACTATAGAATATCTATGTAAACATCGGATAACCGATGGTATTATACCATAATCTGCCTTATCATTATTTCACAAAAAAAGGAATACGTTTTGTGTATTCCTTTACTGCTGGTGATCGGACTTGAACCGATACGGGGTTGCCCCCGAGGGATTTTAAGTCCCTTGCGTCTGCCTATTCCGCCACACCAGCGAATATTATGTGGAGCAAAGCGACTCTTTAGTGCGTACCAGTACACTTTACTCTATTTGGTGGGTATCATGCGCCGGTTCTCAGAACCGTGTGCACAATCCGTTCGTCCGAAGGACGAATGGATGGAGGTGGATTCGAACCACCGAAGCAATTTGCAGCAGATTTACAGTCTGTCCCCTTTGGCCACTCGGGAATCCATCCATATAATATAAGTTTTTACTTATTCTTATAATGCGAAAAGCTTCCGCTTCTCACATTATAAGAATATATCATATCACTATCTAAAAAGCAAGGTATTTTTTGTATGACGAAGCACAATCGCAGACGTAGGCGGAAGTGTCAAAGTCAGTTTACCTGCTTTTACCACATAGTCCTGTGCCTCTGTCGTAAAACCGTCTTTATACGTCAGCATCAACCGCTTCATTACTGATTCCTTAGGAATGCCGAGATGCCAAACAGAAATCTCTCTTGTTACTTCATGGTCATTATTATTCACCACAACAACTGTCTGGGACTGTCTGTTAAAACGACCATAACCCATAATATTGTATTCCCCTATCAGATACTTAAGGGAACCTGTCAAAAGCTCCTTGCTTTCCTTATGAATCTTTATCATTTCCTTGTGGAAACGAATCATCTCATGGTCTTCCCTTCCCCATGGATACGTTCTTCTGTTATCCGGGTCAGTAAATCCGCAAAGTCCTGCTTCATCACCATAGTAAATAG
>CAYMIS010000157.1:0-5271 GCA_964390485.1 uncultured Roseburia sp.
AGCGTTCGTCTAATCTATTGATTAGCTTGAATTATTTTCAAAAGAATCTTGATTCCAAAAGAATACAATTCTTTTTTGAATCTTTCAAGGTTATTCACTGTTCAGTTATCAATGTTCATCCGTTGTTTTCAGCAACTCTGATATCTTATCACAAGTTCAAGTCGTTGTCAACAACTTTTTTATTTTTTCAGAACATTCAACTTTTTTGATGTTCTTTTCTGTCACTTCTCGGCGACAGCTAGATTATAATATCTCATATTATTTATTTTGTCAACAACTTTTTTAAAGTTTTTTTATTTTTTCTTTTTACATTGTTTTCCCGCTTTTATATAATGTCTTTTCCTATCATACCATTCTACTTTACTCCCCTTCTATATATTATATAAAAAGGAGACTCGCTTGCGAGATTTTCGCGCTAACGCGCAGTCACACTGTGACACTTTCCTCTTGCGCGTTATGCGAATCTGTGCATAGATTGCTTTTACAATATAAATGACCTTATTGCTAATCCACCTATGTTCTTTCTAAATACAGCTTAATTTGCCTCTGCAAGTTCCTTCTGGGCTTCAATGTCTTTTCTAAATACAGTTCTAAACACAGTTCTTACAAAAGGCTGAATAAAGAATAACTGGGAAAAGAATGCAAATGGAAAATTATAACATACAAGTTCTAACCAGTTTGCAAGTAATGTAGCCATATTAAATCCAGCATAATATGGATAATATAAAAATGCAGCTATAAAGCTCATTGCCGGACACATCAAACCAACTGTTGCACAAATAATGGCTGTTTCAAATAACATCGGATGGTCTTTACGAGGGTCAAATACTTTGCAGGCAAGCTTAAATGAAAGTGGACTTCCCATAACATTTTCTAATAAGTAAGCAAGAAGAAACTCTACAAGTACAACCATCCAGATAGGCACGTATTTTCCGCACATATATACGCCACCTAACTTTTCAATAGCTGCTAATACACTGGACGCACCGCTAATTTCCATCAGGACGCTTCCATTTACTACATACAGGCTGTAAAAAACATAAGCATGTACAGTTACAAGTACGGTTACGAATGCAAAAAACATTCTTTGAAATTGATTTCTTGGCATAATTCTACTCCTCTTCTTTGACGCAAAAAAAACACACGTAGATATAAATCTGGCAGTATATTACAATGTCCCGTAATCAGATTTACGCGCCAAGGCGCTACGTGTGTCGTGCATGCATATTATTAAATTCAACTTGTAGATAATAGCATATGGTTTTTCGAAAGTCAAAGATTTTTTGATATATATTTTCAACTACTGTGTTTTATTATAATCTACTTTTATCAGACATAATCCCTTTGCCGGCACAGTATATCCTGCCTGTGCTCTTTCTTTTGCTTCCAGCAGTTCTATCATACTCTCGGGACTGCGTTTTCCATAACCTACTTCCAATAGCGTTCCTGTCAAAATACGAATCATATATTGTAAAAATCCAGTTCCATGATAAGTAAAGTTTAAATACGAATTTTTAAGGGTAATCTCTATCTTATCAACCTCCCTCACGGTAGATTTTTTCATTTTTGTATTTCCGCAAAAGCTGGCATAATCATGTTTCCCTACAAGATAAGAGGCTGCTTCTCTCATTTTCTCCACATCCGGCTGTCCTTCCGGCATATAAACATATTTACGGTTAAAAACCGGCTTCAAATCCCCCACATAACAGGTGTAGCAATAGGTCTTACCAACTGCATTATAACGACTATGGAAACGTTCTGATACTTTCTGTACCTCCCGGATGCAGATATCTTCCGGTAGATAATGATTCATATAATCCTTTATTTCCTGCAAAGACAGTTCCGTATCTATATGTGCATTGGCTACCATTCCTTTTGCATGCACTCCCGCATCTGTTCGTCCTGCACCAATTACTTCTACTTCTGTTCCTGCCATCAAGGATATTACTGACTGTATTTTCCCTTGAATCGTCATATCTGTTGTTTTTTGTTTTTCCCATCCATAATAGCGTGTTCCATCGTAAGCTATTGTAAATTTATAGTTTTCTTTCATCTCGCTCCTTCTATCCTCGAAAAGAATAAAAAGAGTTGCAAGCAACTCTTTTTATTTTTCTCTATTAACTTTTTTTAATACTTTTTTCTGATACATTACTTCATCAGCTTCTTTCACGTAGTCATCCAGTTCCTTTTCCGTTGTCATATCCGTACAAACATATCCGATACTGACAGAAAGCGGATATGGAAGCTTCATTTCTTCTTTGACACGTTCCAGATTTCCACAAATCTTTTCTGCAAATTTATCCGCACAATTAGTATTGCAGTCAGGTAAAATTACCATAAATTCATCACCACCCAGGCGAACCGGAATGGCTTCCTCTGGTGAAGCATTCAAAATGGCATTTCCAATTGTTTTAATAGCGAAATCTCCATGCAAGTGTCCATACTCATCATTAATGTATTTCAATCTATCCATATCGATATACATAATAATCATATTTCTATTTTCGCGCTTCATCTTTCCAAAAAGATTCACTGCCATTTTCTGGTAACCTACACGATTGTAAAGTGAGGTCATTGGGTCGCGCACATACAACTCTGCTAACTCTTTATTCATATATTCAAGCATTTCTTTCCGATGCAGATTCTCCATTGCGGAATTCAATGCATTGACCACTTGGAAAAGATATTGTTTTTCCATAAGATATACAGCATTTTTTATTACAAAATATCCTACCGTACGATTTCTAAAATGAATTGGCATAAAAAGAAAATCTGTACCACTCTCTGCAGCTTCAAACATTGGGAATATTTTCTCCAATATTATTTGCTTTTCCGGTACTACTTTTCCATTCTCATATGCAAATTCAACTTTCATTTTTTCCGGATAACCTTCAATATGAAAAACTTCATCTTCAATCAACTGTCTGTCATATATCCCTTTTCTTTTCTGAAACTCATTCATATGCTCATCCAGCACCAGATACATAGCTTCACACTTCATGGAAGGAATACATTTCGGAATGCAGGTTGTCATTTCTGCAACTGCATCACATCGAATTAATTCATACTCTAACGCCAGTAACTGTTCCTCAAAAGCATCTGTCTCTATTCCATACAAAATCTGGTCTTTCGAATGTTCTGCCATATCCGCAGCCTCTTCATCTATACATCCACAGCTTTCTGAAAAAATCGGCTCTGTTTCCGTATAGTTAAAATGAGGTACTTCTTCGCCTTTCCAAATTTTGCACAAAATATCTACACAGCTTTCTCCCACATCCTCCCGAATATGGTTCACTGTTGTAATATGTGGCGAATAATAACTCGCTTTATCAAAATCATCAAAACCTGTAATCAAAAAGTCATCCGGCGCTTTCAAGCCTAATTCTGCCGCTGCTTCACAAGCTCCAACGACAATATTATCGTTAGCACAAACAATTGCATCTGGCAAAAACTGATGTGTTTCCATAAGTGTTTTAAAACCATTCACACCACAGATAAACTCATAACTCTCATAATAGAAGTCGCTTTCATTATAAGGAATTTTATACTCTTTTAAAAAGTCTCGCAACGCCTGTGCCCTAACGCTGTTTTCATAATTATCCTCCGGTCCCATAATAAACCAGAATTTTCTAGCTTTATGTTCATGATACAAATGTTCAATAATGTCACGTATTGCAGTATAATTATTAATTCCTACATAATAAAAATCTTCAATTTCATTTGCGATTGAAATAACTGGCTTTCCTGTTTTTTTCGCAGATTCGATGACATACTCCCGTACTCCTGCCATTCTGATATTATTCAAATCCAAAATAATACCATCGAAATCATTCAAATCCGGTAAATGAAAAATATTATATTCCCCAATATTATACTCTTCGTCATAACTCCAGTTACCAGAACTATTAAAAATATAGAGGCTGATTTCTTCCTCTTTTTCTTTCATTTTCTGTAATATACCAGCCGGCCACGCATAGGAAAAAGAACGTTTCCAGCTATCCATAATTAGTGCTATTTTCTTCATAATTTCAAAAAACCCCAAATAAAACTTCTGATATTCCTCTAAGAAGCTTTCTTTTATACTCTCCATTTTTATTCTAGCAAAAATATTCTGGGATTTCAAGGAATACAGTTCTTAATAAAAACTCCCTATTTTCTATGTAAAATAACTTCTTTCTAACACTTGGACAAAAAAGCCACATTTAGCTTTTTACTAAATGTGGCTTTCTTATAGACCAAAATCTTATTTACCCATTTCAGCTTTTAATGCTGCTGTTAAAGCTGGAACGATTTTATTTAAATCACCAACTAAACCATAATCAGCTACATCGAAGATTGGAGCATCTTCATCTTTGTTAATAGCGATGATAAGATCTGAATCTTCCATACCTGCTGTATGCTGGATTGCTCCGGAGATACCGATTGCAAAGTAAATCTGTGGACGAACTGTCTTACCTGTCTGTCCTACCTGTAAATCTACCGGTAACCAGCCGTTTTCTACAACTGCACGGGAACAGCTTACTGTACCGCCGATAACTTCTGCCAAATCTTCTAATAACTGGAAGTTCTCTTTAGAACCAACACCACGACCACCAGATACTAAAATCTTAGCGTCCATAATGTTTGCTGTATTCTTAACAGCTTTTACAATGTTAAGAATTTCAACATATCTGTTGTTTGGTGTGAATCCAGGATTGAATTCAACAACATTTGCTTTAGCACCTTCAATTTTAGCAATTTTCTGCATAACACCTGGACGAACTGTTGCCATCTGTGGACGGTTGTCTGGGCAAGCGATTGTTGCGATTGTATTTCCACCGAAAGCTGGACGAGTCATTAATAACTGGTTTGGCTTCTGGTTTGGACCTGGAGCGATTGGGAAATTACCAATCTCAAGTACTGTACAGTCAGCTGTAAGACCTGTCTTAACACGAGCTGAAACTGTTGGACCAAGGTCACGTCCGATTGCTGTAGCACCAACTAACATGATGTCTGGTTTGAATTCGTTGATTACAGATGCTAATGCATGTGCATATGGCTCTGTTCTGTATTCTTTTAATTCTGGGTCATCTACTACGATAACTCTGTCAGCACCGTATTCTGCTAACTGATCTGCAAGACCTTTTACGTCAGAACCGATTAAAACTGCTGTTACGTCTGTATTTAAATCTTTTGCTAAGTCTTTACCTTTTCCAAGTAATTCGAAGGCAACGCCATCTAATACATTGTCTACCTGCTGAGCATAGACAAATACTCCCTTATATTCTTCTA
>CAYMIS010000158.1:0-5168 GCA_964390485.1 uncultured Roseburia sp.
TAATAACTCATGGTATACATTATTTGATGGCGGCCCATGGGCACCATGGATTCCATCTAAACAGAATACACACGCTCCAGCTGCAAATGAAGCAGAAGACAGCGGTATTGTAGCAATTCCTCACTTATCCCGTGACTTAATTGCTTGTTACGATGGAAATGGTTCTAACTTTGGAACACATCCACAGAACGTACTTCGTGGTATGATTTACGATTCAAAAACCTGGGATATGCCATACTTCTACAACTTAGTAGATCAGTATCGCGACCTTGAGAAATATAACAACGGATATGCATATAACATGATGTTCGTTGGACCGGGCTGGATGAATAAAATGGGACGTTGGGAAGCTCCATATGAATTATTATTAAAATCTTATGAAGATGGATGTGCTTACTACGGCCAGCTGAAAAAAGAAGGTAAACTGGATGACATGACAATGTCTGAGTTTGCAGATTACTATCGTCAAAAAAAATCTTACACAGAGCCGGAATGTGCTCTTTGGAGAGATATTTTATACGGCTCTGACAAGCAGTTATTCTGGTACTGCGATCCATTTATGAGAGCCTGCGTAAATATGGAACAGGGTGGAGCAATTGTTGATCTTCGTCCATACGCTGCAAAATTAAAATGGGAAGTAGGTATCGGAACAAAACATGTTCAGGATGCATCTTACCCATTCCTGATTCAGGAAAAATATCGTGCAGGATACTTCACACATTATGCTGGTGAAGGTACTGTTAGAAGTGCAAAAGTTTGCTACAATGGTGAAGAAGTTGACTTATGCTTATGCCGCACAAAAGCACATTTCTCAGAAGAGAAAGCTGCTGATGGCAAAATCACCCGTGTACTTACATTAGACCCGGTTGAAATCGAATTCGAAGGATTAACAGTAAAACTTCAGACAAAGGAATACTTTGAAGAAGGAACAGGAAATATCCGTATCGAAAGAAATATCTTAGAGATGAGCGATCCAACTGCAAAAGTTGAAATCAATGAGTACATGGTTGCATGTTATGGTACAACAGAATATCCGGAAGATATGACATGTATCACATTAACATGTGAAGGTGCTGGTAAAAAAGAAGAAATCAAATACGAATACAAGTGCCGCGAAGCTTCTATCGACGGAGCAAAATCAGTATCTGCAGTTATTCCTGCCATCGAAACAAAAGTGTCTATGACAACAGAAGACGATGCAGAAGGCTATATTAGAGAAGGTTATGCATTCTCTCCAATGTTTACATTCGGATACAAAAAGACAATGGGTGATAAGGAGGTATTTTCAACATGGCTCAATCTGGAAAAGGCAGACTAAATTATAGATGTCCATCCTGCTTTATGAGAGATTTGGATATTGATATGTTTTTTGATAAAGATAAAAATGAATTTTATTGTATGCGTTGCCAGTTTACTGGAACAGAAGAAGATGTTCTTGCAGGAAACGAAATGGTTCGTACACGCTATAAAGCAATGCACACAAGATACACAAAGTTTGATTTTGATTAATCTACGAGAAATGTAAAACGGGAAAACTTGATAAAGGGAGACGAAGTCTCACTCTTATCAAGTTTTCTTGTTTTATAGGGCGACAGCCCTCAGCGAAATGAAGCGTAGCGGAATCGAGCTGATTGCTCGTAGATTAAAGTAGTGGTCTACAGGGCGACAGCCCAATACAGTAATTTGGAAAGGCAAGGTTATTTTTATGGGGAAAAAGAAAAAGGACGTCATGGAATTGCGTTTTTATGAAGTTCCACAAAATGAACATGTTCTGGCTCTTTTAGGAGATAACTGGATTCGGAATTATGGACATGATGAAACTAATCTTCATTTTCATAATCTTTTAGAGATTGGATATTGCAGAAATGGTACCGGTGAATTGATATTGAATGAGGAAACTTATACCTATGAACCTGCAATGGTCAGTGTTATTCCCCAGAATTATCCCCATATTACGATTAGTAAGGCAGATGCAGGGTCCAGCTTCTGGGAATATTTGTTTTTTGATCCAATGTTGTTAATTGCAGAGTTGTATCCGGATAATCCGGTAGTACAGCAGGAACTGTTTCAACAGATTGGAAGAAAAGCACAGCTTTTAAATGAGTGGGAAAACAGAAATCTTGCTATGTTAGTAAAGATGATAATGGAGGAAATGCGCGAGAAAAAAGCGCATTATAAAGTGAGCGTACACAGTCTGTTGTTATCATTGATGATAGAACTTATCCGGATGTGTGAAAATGCGCAGGAAATATCAGATAACAGGAAAAAAGCAGGGAGTTCACAGATTGCAGAGGCACTGGATTATGTCAGAATGGAATATGCAAATCCGATAAAGGTGGAAGACCTGGCAAATGTGTGTCATATGAGCGAAACCCATTTCAGGCGTGTATTCGAGGCATATATGAATATGTCACCAATGGATTATATTAATCTGATACGTGTCCAGCGAGCTTGTGACATTATGAAAAAGACAGATGATTCCATGGATATTGTGGCGCAAAAGGCAGGATTTACCACAACATCTACATTTAATAGAAACTTTAAAAAGTTTTTAAATACATCACCCTACCAGTGGAAAATTAATCCGGAAAATTATGAGCGTAAATTGTTAAATTACAATATATCCGCATTAAAGGGATGGTAAATATGCGTAGTTCATAGGACGAGGGCGATGCAGGATTTATAGCCTGTAAAATTTACAGGATTTGGAAAGGCATGGTATTAGTATGAATTTTGTTAAAGGAATGGATTTGTCCACATTAATTGAATTAGAAAGATGTGGTGCGAAATATTATGATGATGGAAAAGAGATGGATATTTTAGACATTATGAAACAGTATGATGTGGATACTATCCGTATTCGTGTCTGGAATGATCCATGGTCTGAAACAGGTGAATCCTATGGAGCTGGTGAAAATGATGTAAAAACCTCTCTTGAAATTGCAAAGAGAGTAACAGCAGCAGGCTTTGGTGTGCTGTTGAATTTTCATTATAGTGATTTCTGGGCGGACCCGGGCAAACAGTTTAAACCAAAGGCATGGGCTTCTTATGGTGTAGAGGAATTAGAGAAGGCTGTATACGATTTTACAATTGAAACAATGCGTACTTTTAAAGAAAATGGTGTAAATATTACGATGGTACAGGTTGGAAACGAGCTTTCGAATGGGTTCCTCTGGCCGGAAGGCAAAGTGCCGAATTATGATAATATTGCGAAATTTGTTAATGCAGGAATCCGTGGTGTCCGTGTAGTGGATGCAGAGGTTCCAATTATGCTCCATTTAGATAATGGTGGAAACAATGCCCTTTATCGTGAATGGTTTGATAATTTTATGGAACGGGGAGAGGATTTCCAGATAATAGGTCTTTCTTATTATCCATTCTGGCATGGCACTTTAGATATGTTAAATAATAATATGAATGATATCGCAGAACGTTATGGAAAAGATTTAATCGTGGCAGAGGTTTCCATGGGCTATACGATGGAAGATTATAAGGACTATGAGAAACTTTCTGATGAGGAAAGAAAAGGATATGCAACAAGACCTGCTCTCGTAGAGAAGATTGAATATCCGATGACTGTTCAGGGACAGTATGACTTTATGGAAGATTTCTTAAATCGTATCAGCCATATTAAAGATAATAAAGGAAAAGGATTTTTCTACTGGGAGCCGGCATGGATTCCGGTACATGGTTCCGGCTGGGCAACACCGGCATCTTTAAAGTATATTCAGGACCCAGGTCCATGTGGCAATGAGTGGGCAAATCAGGCACTGTTTGATTACGATGGAAATGCCCTTCCAACATTAAAGCTTATCAGAGATTTTAAGGCATAGAGACTTTATAGAAGTGGGTATGCGTTAAAACCTCACATCTTTTTGCTGTTCGCACAAATAACATAAGCCCCTATTATTGAAATATTTTCAAATGTTAGAACAAAAATCTAACGATTGAAAATATGCTCAATGGTAGGGGCTTATGTGATGTAAAATGTAATTAAGGCTGATTTTTAACCTGTTTTTTTAATTTGTCAATTTCTGCCTGAAGATTATGAATTGTTTTTTCTGCATCAGCAATAATATTATTTTTTTCACATAAAGCAGTTTGCAGATTGGCATTTTCAGCCTTTACATCTTTCACGGCAGTTTCAACAGCTTCCTCTAATGCATCTTCATATATTTTTTTGTAGGTTCTTTCTAAACGGTAATATTCATTGCGTGCCCAGCTTTTCTGGCGGGCAATTTCATCGGCGTTTAATACAAATAATTCTTCGGAAGCTTCTGTAAGATATGAATTGTTTTCTGAAATCATTCTAAGTTCCTCCCATGTTTCTGCTTTAAAAAGCCTTGCCCAGTGATCAATCTGATAGGCTTTATCCTCATCAGTTGCAAGTTCTATCTGAGTTAAATCTACCACACTTAAGATGAATTTGTCACTATATAAATGATGATTTTTTTCGTTTAGCAGTTTGTAGGTGGCATAAAATTCAGGATGTTCTTTAAAGGGAGTAAAATTCAGGAAACCAATATGAATGGCAGGTTTCACGTTTATATATTCCTGACCGCTGTAGAGTTGGTCAAAACTTCGGCATAGATAACTAAGAGAGCGTTCTCTCCAGTTTAAAAGATTTTCTACCTGCATTTCCAAATTAATAAATTGGTTATTGTTGAGTAAAACAGTAATGTCGAGAATAAAATCCTTTTCATCCATTGAATTTCCAAGTTCAATTGGATTGGTGACAGTGATAGATTTGATATCATTCATGTTAAGGTGTAGAAGTGAACAAATGAGAGCTTTTAAGACCCGTTTATTTTTTTGAAAGATAGCTCGGAACATGTAATCATTTGTGAACTGATAATCAATTTTTCCGGTTGCATTTGCAAAAGATGTGTTTTGCATCAAGATAGAATTACTTTTCTGTACCATAGGCAGAATCTCCTTTTTTAGAAATGAAATATTGAATTGTAACAATACTTGGGAAAATATGGCGATGTGCCAAACGTGCCAAGTGGATTGCCAAAGCTGGCAGATAACTCCTATAGAAAAGAGTTGAGTATAGATAAAAGATATCTGTAATGAAAATATAATAACATATTTTGAAATAAAAACGAAGTTAAAATGCAAAGTCACAGAAATATTACATTATAGTAGTCGATACATAAATAATATAG
>CAYMIS010000159.1:0-5123 GCA_964390485.1 uncultured Roseburia sp.
GTCGAAAGAATAAATGCGAATGGCGTAACCTTGTGATAATACCAATTATGACAGGGGTTTTTTTAATAAGATTTTGCAACAGCCCCTTTTAGTAGCCTAATTCTTCGCCTACCAGAATGACTTTGATACGTCCTTCGATGCCGCTGCGTCTTGTGATAACAACCTGATTGCAGATACAGTCAGGGGAAAGACAGTCGGAACAGACTCCGGTTGCAGAGCATGGTGTTTTCTTATTTAGACGCTGACAATTCATAGGTGTTGCAGTGTTGTGTACACGGCTTAACGCTTCGTCTACGTTTGCTGCCACTTTATTCATACCTGCAATAATAACAACATTTTCCGGTCCGTAAATTAGTGCAGATACGCGGTTGCCGGTTCCATCAATGTTTACTAATTCTCCGGCAGAAGTAATGGCATTTGTGCTCATAAAATAGTAATCACAGGAAAGGGCTTCGTGATACATTTTTTTGATTTCCTCTGGAGAAGAGGCTGTTGCCCGGTCAATCAGAGTAATATCTTCTTTTGCACGTAAAGCAGCAAGAATACCGGATTCTTCTAAAGTCATAGAACCACCGAAAGATGCGGTGCTTCCGGAAGGAATAAGGGATAATGCTAATTCTTTGGCTTCTACTGCCGTTTTGCAGTAGTAGGCATCCATACGTCTTTTTGCCAGATTTTTCATCATGGTATTTGCTAATGTTTCATAATGTAATGCTTTTGGATTCATTGTGTTACCTGCCTTTTAAAAATATTCATTTCAGGGGTAGTCCCCCGGATTCAACATAAAATGATTGTATCATAGCAGTAGACTGTTCCGAAAGGGCAACTTGACATTTTTTAGTGTCACGATAAAATAGAAGTTGCAGTTTTGCACTTGAATATGATAGGAAATGCAGCATACGTGTATTTTAAACATTCTGATAGAAAATGTATCTATAAGATGACGTGTAAGACTGAAATTTATAAAGAAAGATGAGGTTACTGTGTGAGCAGTAACCGGATGTGAGGCGAACATGAACAAAAATTTACGAAAGATGCTGACTTACTACAAACCTTACATGGGAATGTTCTGGGCAGATATGTTTTTCGCAACATTATCAGCATCCATTGCATTAGTACTTCCACTGGTAATACGGTATGTGACATCTACCTTAATTTATTTAGACAAAGACGTGATATTAAAGCAGATTGGCTATATTGCAGCAGCACTTTTAGTGCTGGTGGTGGTAGACTGTTACAGTAAGTTTTTTATTGGAAACTATGGACATGTCATGGGTGCAAAGATTGAGTACAACATGCGTGCTGAAATATTTGACCATTTTCAGAAGCTTTCCTTTTCCTTTTTTGATGACCAGAAGGTAGGACAGCTGATGAGCCGTATCACCACGGATCTTTTTGAAATCAGTGAGCTTTTGCATCATGGACCGGAAAATATTATTCTTTCCGTAATAAAAATTGTAGGTGCACTTATTATTTTAATGAATATTAATCCGGTTCTTGCAGTGGCAGCCTTTGTGGTATTGCCGTTTATGTTCGTATTTGCTTATGTATTAAATAAGAAGATGCGTCGGGCTTTCAAACAGAATCGTATCAAAATTGCGGAAATTAATGCGCAGATTGAGGATAATCTGTCGGGAATCCGGGTGGTAAAATCCTTTGCTAATGAGGCAATTGAAAATGAGAAGTTTAAAGTTGGAAATGACGGCTTTTTGTCTGCAAAAAAGAACAGTTATCATTATATGGGACTTTTTCAGGCGGGAGTTGGTTCCTTTTCCACGTTGATTCAGGTCAGTGTAATTGCTGTGGGTACAATTATGATTGCTCTTGGAAAGGTCAATGTCAGCGATTTTATTACTTTTTTACTTTATATTCATGTATTTACAGACCCAATCCGCGTGTTGATTGATTTTACAGAGCAGTTCCAGAATGGTTACACCGGCTTTGAACGTTTTATGGAAATTATGAGTATTGAGCCGGATATTAAAGATAGTGAGAATGCAGTTGAATTAAAAGAGGTAAAGGGAGATATTTCCTTTGAAAATGTTTCTTTCCAGTATCAGGAAAATACAGAAAAGGTTTTAAATCATATTAACTTAAATGTGCCGGCAGGGGCTTATATGGCATTGGTTGGTTCTTCCGGTGCAGGGAAAAGTACATTATGTTCCCTGATTCCAAGATTTTATGATGTGACAGACGGAACAATTCGAATTGATGGTAAGGATATCCGAAATCTAAAACTTAAGAGCCTGCGTGACCACATCGGAATTGTACAGCAGGATGTGTATCTGTTTGCAGGAACGATTTTTGAAAATATTCGTTATGGAAAACCAGTGGCAACGGAGGAAGAAATTATAGAGGCGGCTAAAAATGCAAATGCCCATGAGTTTATTATGTCATTCCCGGAGGGATACAATACGGATATCGGGCAGCGGGGAATCAAGCTTTCCGGGGGACAAAAGCAGCGTCTTTCCATTGCCAGAGTATTTTTAAAGAATCCACCAATTCTGATTTTTGATGAAGCTACCTCTGCATTAGATAATGAAAGTGAAAAAGTAGTGCAGGATTCCTTGGAGAAACTTGCTAAGAACCGCACCACCTTTGTAATCGCTCATCGTCTTTCTACCATTAAAAATGCAGAAAAGATTTTGGTGCTTTCTGAGGATGGAATTGAAGAAGAAGGGACACACGAAGAACTGATTGCGAAAAAAGGAACCTATGAGAAACTTTACAATATGCAGTTTCATAAAAGTTGATAGATTGTAACGGTTCAGACTGCGCCATTCGCAATCTCACGCTGAACTGTTACGATAGATTTTATCAAAACGGCGATAAGATTTGCAAAAATAGAAAAAAGCGAGTAAAATAAAGATTTGTGAGCTGATAAACAACTAGAAAGTCCTATAGTTGCGCAAATATGTGAATTATAAATGGCATTGTGCAGCAGCGCGTTAGGAAAGAAATTATTTTATAAACCAAGAAGGAGATATAAAATGACAAAGATTGATATTATTTCCGGTTTCCTTGGAGCCGGTAAAACTACTTTTATTAAAAAGATGTTAGATGAAGTATTCAAAGGCGAAAGAATCGTTTTAATTGAGAATGAGTTTGGTGAGGTTGGAATCGACGGCGGATTTTTAAAGGATGCCGGAATTGAAATTACAGAGATGAACTCCGGCTGTATCTGCTGTTCTTTGGTAGGTGACTTTGGAAAGAATCTTCATGAGGTAATTGAGAAATATCATCCGGACCGTATCTTAATTGAGCCGTCCGGTGTTGGCAAGCTATCCGATGTTATGAAGTCTGTCATTGATATAGAAAAAGAAGAAGACGTAAAATTAAACGGTCTGATTACGGTTGTGAATGCATTAAAAGCAAGCAAGCAGATGAAAGCCTTTGGTGAATTTTTTAACAATCAGATTGAATATGCAACAACTGTTGTATTAAGCAGAAGCCAGAATGCAACACCGGAGCAGTTAGAGCTTTGCGTAAAACAGATTCAGTCCTTAAATGAAAAAGCTGCAATTATTACAACCCCTTGGGAAAATATTAAAGGTGAGCAGATTTTAAAAGTAGTAGAAGGACAGGATTCCTTAGAAATGAAATTGATGGCAGAGCAGCATGCAAAGAAGGAAGCACATGAGCATGAACATCATCATGAAGAACATCATCATGACCACGAACACCATCATGAGCATGATGAGAACTGTACCTGTGGCTGCCATGAACATGAACACCACCATGACCATGACGAGCATCATCACGAGCATGAGCACCACCATGACCATGAGGAGCATCATCACGAGCATGAGCATCACCATGACCATGAGGGACATCATCACCATCATGCAGATGAAGTATTTACAAGCTGGGGCAAGGAAACTCCTCATAAGTTTACAAGAGAGAAGATTGAGGACGTTTTAAAGACCTTCTGCGAGACAGACGATTACGGAACAATCCTTCGTGCAAAAGGAATGGTAGAAGATGTAAATGGTTCATGGATTTATTTTGACATGGTTCCGGGCGAATATGAGCTTCGCGAGGGTGAAGCAGATTATACCGGAAGACTTTGTGTCATCGGTACCGATATTGATGAGCATAGATTAGAAGAGTTATTTGGAATTGCGTAAGCAGTTTGAAGTGGAGGAATTATGATAGAAATACCAGTATATTTATTTACCGGCTTTATGGATAGTGGAAAGACATCGCTGGTAAAGGATACGCTTTTTAATCAGGGTTTTGCGGATGAGGCAAAAACATTAGTAATCTGCTGTGAAGATGGAGACGAAGAATACAATGAAGAAGAGCTTCGTAAGCACTTTGTAAGCTATGTGACAATCGACAGTGAGGAAGCATTCACAGTAGAAAAATTAAAAGAAATTAATGAGAAATACGAACCGGAGCAGGTATTTATTGAGTATAACGGAACCTGGGGCATGGATACAATTTTAGAAACAAAACTGCCAAAATACTGGACCATCGTTCAGTCACTTGCGACAGTAGATGCAACTACATTTGAGATGTATCTTGCAAATATGCGTGCCATGATTATGGAACAGCTGTTTCAGGCAGATGTGGTTATTTTTAACCGCTGTGATGACAGTACAGATAAAGGTAAATTCCGTCGTAATGTCAAGGCATTAAACAGAAAAGCGCAGCTTGTATATGAGCGTGAAGACGGAACATTGGACGAGCGTGAAGAAGAACTTCCGTTTGACATTTCCGGGGATGAGCTTGAAATCAGTGAAGCTGATTATGCCATCTGGTATATGGACTGCTTAGAGCATCCAAAGAAATACGAAGGCAAGAAGGTTTCCTTCTTAGCTCTTGTATATAATCCGGAGAAGCTGAAAAAAGGAATCATGGTTCCGGGAAGATTTGCAATGACCTGTTGTGTGGATGATGTTACCTTTATTGGTTTTAAAACAAAATATGAGAAAGAAAATGAAATTCCGCATAAATCCTGGATTAACATTACAGCAGAGGTTCATGTAGAGTTTGCGAAGGAATATAAGGGAAAAGGACCTGTTCTTTATCCGATATCAATTACTCCTGCTGAGAAGCCGGAGGATGAACTGGTATATTTCTCATAGAAGCTTTCTATTGGTGAAGTGATTATTTATAAT
>CAYMIS010000160.1:0-5015 GCA_964390485.1 uncultured Roseburia sp.
CAACCTTTGGAGATTTTACTAAAATTCTGTCTTCGCCTTCGTTTGGTTCTTCTACGCCACCATTAAAGAAGAAAGTAACGTGAGCGTATTTTTCTGTTTCAGCAATTCTAGCCTGTGTCTTGCCGTTTGCTGCAAGGAACTGACCAAATGTATTCTTTAATTCCACTTTCTTGAATGCAACTTCTTTGTTTGGAATTGTAACATCATATTCTGTAAAGCATACGAATGTCACGTTCTTTCTAGCACCTCTGTCAAAACCATCGAAATCATCTGCACAGAAGACTCTTGTAATCTCACGGGCACGGTCAGGACGGAAGTTAAAGAAAATTACAGAATCGCTATCTTTAATTGTTGCAACCGGTGCTCCGTTTGCCATAATTGCTGTCGGAACAAAGAATTCATCTGTTACATCCTTTGCATAAGAAGCTTCCATAGCTGCTACTGCTGCATCAGCTGTTTCGCCTTCACCCTTTGTTAATACGTTGTATGCTTTTTCTACACGATCCCATCTGTTATCACGATCCATTGCATAATAACGTCCGGAGATAGAGGCAATTTTACCAACACCGATTTCTGCCATTTTTGCTTCTAATTCTTCTACGAAGCCCTTTGCAGATGTTGGAGCTGTGTCACGTCCGTCTAAGAAGCAGTGAACATATACGTTCTCTACGCCCTCTTTCTTAGCAAGTTCTAATAAACCGTAAAGGTGTGTATTGTGGCTATGTACACCACCATCAGAAAGAAGTCCGAATAAATGTAAATCGGAACCATTCTTCTTCACATTTGCAACTGCGTCTAATAATGCTTCATTCTTAAAGAAATCTCCATCTTCGATTTCTTTTGTGATTCTTGTTAATTCCTGATATACAATTCTTCCGGCACCCATGTTTAAATGTCCTACTTCAGAGTTACCCATCTGTCCGTCAGGAAGACCTACTGCTAAGCCGCTTGCATATCCTTTTACATAAGGATATTCAGCCATTAACTTATCCATAACAGGTGTTTTTGCCTGTGCTACTGCATTTCCTTCTGTTTTTTCATTCAGACCATATCCATCTAAAATCATTAATACGGTAGGTTTTTTACTCATTTTGTTTCCCTCTCTTCTTATAACTTTGCATGACTTAAAGTGTCACGTATTTATCTTAAAATACCCACAATGTCGATGGCATTTCCTTCATTATCCTCGCTTCCCACAATTGATGTGGTACTACTTTCAGAATCATAGCAGACCTCTGCCGGATATCCTTCCGCAGTTTTCTGATATACATTTCCTTCTGCATCCAGACCGATACCTGTCGATATGGCAGCGATATAATGATAAAAACCATCCTTTTCATTTGTATCTGTTATTAGCGTCGTTGTCAAGTCTTTTTGCAGACATGGCTGATATTTTAATCTTAATGTACCATCTTTCTCAATTACTATCTGGGCTATCGTTGTATACAATGTGGCATCTGTAAACCAGAAATTTCCCAGACTATATGCTACCGGCACATCTCCTATAAAAGCTGCCCCCTGCAATCTGTGAGGATGTCCGCCAATAATCGCATCCGCTCCTGCTTCTGCAAACTGTTTTGCCATGGACACCTGGGCATTGTCTGCATAAAGATTACCTTCTGCTCCCCAGTGCACTACTGCAATTACATAGTCACTGTTTTCCTCTGCTTCTTTAATGACTTTTATAAATTTCTCCGGATTCAGTGTCTTTAGCACTCCGGCACTGTCCGCAGTAGCTTCTTTTGTATACTTTGTTGTCCGCTCAATCTCGGATGCCGATACAATAGCTATTTTACGTCCATTCGCAATGTAATAAACAATCTTAGAGGCTTCTGTTAAATCCCTGCCGGCACCAACATATGTAATGCCATGCTCATCCATAAGACGCATGGTATCAAGCAATGCTTCTTCGCCATAATCATAGGTATGATTGTTGGCAAGTGTCACTAAATCTGTACCAAATACAGATAGTAAACCAGCTTTATCCTCTGTAGCCCGG
This sequence comes from uncultured Roseburia sp., assembly GCA_964390485.1. Lineage (GTDB taxonomy): Bacteria > Bacillota > Clostridia > Lachnospirales > Lachnospiraceae > Roseburia. The sequence continues at coordinate 2,000 of CAYMIS010000160.1, forward strand.
AAAGTATAGGCCTTTCCGTCTAATGCTGTTCCACGACTACTATATACAAATTCATTATTCATTACCATTAAATCCGAATCTCGCATCAGATTTAACAGCTCACCGGAAAAACAATCATAAATTCCATTCGGCTGGGATTCCATTCTTTCTGTTGTATACCACCCCTGGGCAAAATTAAAGTCCCCTGTAAAGCTAAAAACCGCCTCATTTTCGCTTTTACAACTCAACCACTGGGTATTTGCAAGACTGTCTACCTGAAAGCCCATATCACGGCAATATTCTCCCCAGAGGGCATGCATCGTATTTCCGGTGGCTTCATACCATTTTTCAGTCTGCATTTCGCCATCAACAACCCAATAAGCAATCTGCATGACCTTATCTTCCCCAAACCGGGCACTAAGCCACATAAGAAAAGCATCATCTACCGGATATCCTTTCAGATGTTCCTTTTCTGCCCCCTTTAAAATCACTTCAAAGGCCGCTGTCAAATCTATAATCTCCGGTAATTCTATTACAACCTCTGCTTCTTCCTGACTTTGGACAGGCACTTCTGTTCCTTCGAGCAGATGCTCCAGCCCCATTTCCACTTCTTCCGCATTAACAATATAAGCATTTCCAAAATATCTGATATATACAACTAAAAAAAGAAAGAAAAAAAACAGTACCCCCGCCAGCGCATTTATCCATCCTCTGCCTTTCTTTCCTTCTTCTCCCTGTTTCTCATTTCCCAACATATAAATTCCCCAACTTCACATTTTCTCTGGTACTATATCCATTGTCTGACATAGTACTAAAGAATTATAACTCATTTATAGGAAAAAAGAAACATTTTTTCTCAAAAAAGCCTTAAAAAATGGGCATAAATCGCACTTTTTTCGATTTATGCCCATTACCGGAAACTCATCCTTTCGAACTAGTTTCCATTATTTACTTAAAGCAATCTTTTTCATTCTCTCGAAATCTGCCATTAACTCTTTTGAATATTGTTCTGCTTCCTGATATTTACGTTCCGCAGTTGTATAATCTTCATTCATAATTGCAGTTTTTACTTCTTTACCATAATTATGGAACTTCTTATGCTTATTCTCAACTTCTAACCAGATTGCCCTGATTTCAGGTGTTTTTGGTGTCATAGAATAATAGAAATGACCAAATCCACATTTTGCTGCATCAAACTGTAATGGTACAATACTGTTGCTTTTTACCATCTTCTCTAAGTTCGCAAGCCATCCCTGATGTGCCTCAATTGCACGGTCCATGTATTTTGCAAATTCCTTATACTCCATGCGGAAGAAGGCATCATCTGTCATATCACCTAGTTGTTTAGATGCCTCGTCTAACATCTTCTCAATAGCAATGACCGGTTCCGTTGCCTTCTTCATCTTTCTGCTGACAGAACTTAAGTGTTTGGTACTTTCCTCCAATGTCATACACTGATTCTTAATATTTACAGCCTGTGTTTCCATCTCTACCATGGAACTACTGATTTCTTCACTTACCGCTGCCAATGAACTGATAGAATCATTCACATGGGAAACATGCTTCTGATTCTCATCATTAATTGCCCAGACATTTCCTATCTTCTCTGTTACCTGTCCTAAGGCTTCTATTGTATTCATAACACTCTTTGCGCTCTTCTGGGAAGCATCTTTAATTCTTTCTACAAATTCTCCCATATTCGCAGTCATTTTCTGTGTCTCCTCTGCCAGTTGACGAATTTCTTCTGCGACAACTGCAAAACCTCTTCCTGCTTCTCCGGCTCTTGCTGCTTCAATCGATGCATTTAATGCCAACAGGTTTGTCTGGGAGGAAATAGAATTAATTCCGGAAATCACTTCGTTCATATGCTGAATAATTCCTAACAATGCATCCATATCCTTCTGCATCTCTTTGGAATCTTCAATTGTCTCTTCTGAAAGATTTTTAATTAATGAAAGTTCATTCTGTCCTGCTTCAATTTTCTTGTGTACTTCGTTCGTGTCTTCTGCCGCCTGTACAATTGTTCTTGTCAAATCCTCATGCTGGTCATTAACCTGTCCCGCCACAACAGAGGATTCTTCTGCCGCTTCACGAATCTCTTCTGTCGCATTTCCTACGGATTCTGAAATATTAATCAGCTCCTCTGTCTGCTGTGTCAAAATCAAATCCAGAGAACTAATCTGCATAACAGCAGAAATGTCCTTATCCATTACCACTTCAAACTGTTCCCTTCCCTTTAACAGTCTGCGGTAAATTGCCTCTACTTCCGGCTGTTTTGAATAATCCGCTTCCTTAAGCTCTGCCATCGAACTGATAAGGTTTGATTTTTTCTTCACTAATTCCATCCTTTAATCCTCGCTTCCTGCCATATTCTACTCGTACACTCAAAGTCATGCTCACCACTTTTACACACTTTCTTTGTCTGTGGCTGCCCATGTCACTATATAGGACTATTTTCCTACATTTCACCTGCTGTTGTCAATACAATATGGAAAAAAACAGAAATTTATTGCATAAAAATAAATACAGAAATGGGATATTTTTTTAACAGAAAATAGCACAAAAGAGGATTCAATTGTTTTGTTGCAACAATTGAATCCTCTTTTATTTATTAAAACTATTTATTGTGTACTTTCACACACAAAAGCTTATTTGTAATTAACAATTTTACCAAATTCAGCTTTTAAAGAAGCTCCACCAACTAAACCACCATCGATGTCTGGTTTTGCAAATAATTCAGCTGCATTACCTGCATTTACAGATCCGCCATACTGGATACGAACAGCTTCTGCTGTTGCTTCATCATACATCTCTTTGATGCATTCACGGATTGCACCACAGATTTCCTGCGCCTGATCAGATGTAGCTGTTTTACCTGTTCCGATAGCCCAGATTGGTTCATATGCGATAACCATAGAAGCTACCTGCTCAGCTGTTACTCCAACTAAATCAGATTTAATCTGGAAACGAATCCAGTCAAGTGTAACACCCATTTCTCTCTGCTCTAAAGATTCTCCACAGCAAAGGATTGGTGTAA
>CAYMIS010000161.1:0-5008 GCA_964390485.1 uncultured Roseburia sp.
GCCCAATCATTATCATAGAAGGTCAGTATTTACAGACTTTTCTTCACACACTCGAGAAATAGGAAACCTTGCAAAAGAAATGAGTCCTTTTTTTGCCGCTTACCAAAAAAATTCTTCCAAAGCGTGTCTTCTTGTGTATGAGTGGCTTACCAGTGATGAAGGAGAACCTTTATACAAAGAAATCCTTCATACCTTAAATGGTTTTATTCATTTAGAAAATTTTAATCATGCGGAATTGGAATCTATGAACTCAATCTTCAAATATTGATTCCTGTAAGCAAAAAGGCAAAACTATTTTTTAGTTTTTGCCTTTTTGCTTACTATATATCTGCCACTTTGTAATTTATTTTCTCAGATGCTGATTATTATTTTCTGGTTAATAACACGATACTCTCACAATGTTTTGTCCAAGGGAACATATCCACCGGCTGACATTCTATCGCTTTATACCCATGCTTAGTCAGATATTTTAAATCTCTTGCCAAAGTCTCCGGATTACAGGAGACATATACAATTTTCTTTGGTGAAAGCTTCACAACAGAGGACAAAAATGCTTCATCGCTGCCGGCTCTGGGTGGGTCCATAAATACCACATCAGCTGACTTATTTTCTGCCGCCATGTCAACCATAAATTCTCCTGCATCAGCGTTATAGAACTTTACATTTTTTACGTTATTGCGCTTTGCATTGATAACGGCATCCCGCACTGCGTCCTGATTAAGCTCTACACTAATAACCTCTTTGGCTTTGGAAGCCGCAATAATTCCAATTGTACCAATTCCGCAATATGCGTCTATAACCGTTTCTTTCCCTGTCAATCCGGCATATTCTACTGCTTTACTGTAAAGCTTTTCTGTTTGAATCGGGTTAACCTGATAAAAGGATTTTGGTGAAATACGGAATACACAATCACAAAGAGTATCTTCAATATATCCTTTTCCATAAATAGTAGTTTCTTTATCCCCCAGTACCATACTGGTCTTTTTATCATTTACATTAACTACAACAGTTGTAATTTCCGGATGAAGCTGTCTTAATGCTTTCACAAAATTATTTTTGGACGGAAGTATTGGGGAGCCTAATACCAGTACTACCATAATTTCTCCGCTTTTAAAGCCCCTGCGAATCAGGACATGACGCAATAAGCCATATCCGGTGTCTTCATCATAGGTCTTTATTTTAAAGGAACGTAGTAAGCTCCGGATGTCACGGATAATTGCATCTGCCTTTGCATCCTCAATTCTGCACTCATCAATATTTACTACATCATGGGTTCCGGCTTTGTATACACCTGAGATAATTGTCCCGGCTGCAGCACCACTGTTTCTGCTTTTAGCTCCTTTATTTGTCCCTTTTTTTCCACCTTTTACTATATCAAATACAGCATGTACTTTATTTCGATAATGATATGGGCTGTCCATTCCTATAATCGGAAGAACACTGCAATAATTTCCTACATTTTTACGGACATAGGTCTGCTTTTCCTTTAACTGCTCTTCATATGGCATTCCCTGATAATCGCATCCACCACATTTTTTCGCATATGGACAGACATCCTGTTTCCCTTTCATTGCACCAGCGGTTTTCGTCTGCTGTATTTTATTTCTGGCAAACTTTTTCTCCTGAACACCTTTGTTTATAACCGGCTTCTTTTCCTGTGCTGATTTATCCTTATTCATCTTTTTAGATTTCTGCTCTATTTTGATTCCGGGTTTTCTACCCTGCTTACGTTTTTGTTCGGCCATTTTTACCTCTCATCTTAAATTAGTTATCAAATTATCTTTTCTAAAATCATATACTCTTCCGTAAAATATGGCAAGAAAATTAAATAACATCCTTACTTTGTTTATTTTCTATGTTAATTCTTATGGTCTTTTAAATATCAATTTCTCTCTTTTTATAAACTTTTTCTAAAATCATTTGCAATCTTTTTATATACAAAAGGAACGGAAGGAAATCCTAGTAAAACACTTCGTGATATGCTAAAATATATAGAAACATCCGTGAACGATAATGTTACAAATAAGGATATTGAACCCCTTAACAACCTTGTTATTAAGGTAAAACAACGCAAGGAGGTTAATATTAGTTACATGAAATCATGGGAATATGAAAAAATGATTCGTAAAGAAGCAGAACAAGAAGGACGCGAAGAAGGCATTGAGGAAGGAATGCGGGCATTTATCACTTTATGTATTGATTTTCATACCAGCTACGAGGATACCATCAAAAAAGTAGAAGAAAAGTTTCAGTTTTCTCCTGAAACAGCGGCATCTTATGTATCTCGATATTGGCGTTGCTAAATATAGTGCTTTTTCTAAATAAAATATCTTTTAAACAATTCTTTAGGAGGTTTTTATGACAACCATTAGCTTATGCATGATAGTAAAAAACGAAGAAAGAACACTGGCTCGTTGTTTAGATTCTTTGGCAGATTTAATGGATGAAATTATCATCGTGGATACCGGTTCAACCGATGCAACGAAGGAAATTGCAGCCCATTACACAAATCAGGTTTATGATTATGTATGGACAAACGATTTCTCTGCTGCAAGAAATTTTTCTTTTTCTAAAGCTTCCATGGAATATATTTATGCCCCGGATGCAGACGAAGTGCTGGATGAAGAAAACCGTTATCGTTTTCGTCAGCTAAAGCAGACTCTTCTTCCTGAAGTTGAAATTGTGCAGATGAAATATAAGACTATTTCAGAATATAATACTGTTTTAAACGCAAAATTGGAGTATCGTCCAAAATTATTTAAACGGCTCCGGGAGTTTAACTGGATAGACCCAATTCATGAAACAATTCGTACAACGCCTGTTATTTATGATAGTGATATTGAAATTCTTCATATGCCGGAATCCTTTCACAGCAAACGAGATTTTTCTATTTTTATAAAAGCCTTTGAAAAAGATGGTATGTTTTCTCCAAAACTGCGCAGTATGTATGCTAAGGAGCTGTTAAAAACCGGTGATGAAACTGATTTTTCCACTGCAAAAGAGATTTTTCATATTATTTTTGAAAATGATGCCAGCGAAGATGCCCGAAAAGAGGCAGCCTGCATTCTCGCCCGCTGTTACCGCATGGAAGGCAATACGAATGAATTTTTCAAAATTGCCTTAAAAGATATGATTACTACTCCCTGTGCCGAAATCTGCTATGAACTTGGTGCTTACTTCGAAAAATGCGAGGATTATGCAGAGGCTTCCCTTTGGTATTACAATGCCATCCATGAAACCTCAAGTATTTTAGATATTCATACCAGCGGTGATTTACCATTGCAAGGGCTTGTAAACTGCTATGAAAAGCTGCTTGCAGACGCAAAAGAAGCTGACCCCTTCGGCAGTCCAATGGTAACTCACTACGAACTTGCTTTAGAAGATGCCTCTTTCGCTTTAGAAAACTGGCAGCTTCCGGAAGAACTTTAAAATATCCCTTATAATTACAAAAATCCTAACATAATTCGTTTTTCTACCAATTATGTTAGGATTATTTTTTGTATCTATGAGCGATTCTTCTTAAAGCATTTTTTCCATTGCAACCACACGATTAGTCGCAAGGATGGAACATGGCTTATCTAAAGTAATTGTTGTCCCTTCTACCGTTGTTACAATTCCTCCTGCTTCTTTTACAATCAAAGCCCCCGCAGCATAATCCCATGGACTTAACTTCAGTTCAAAAAATAATTCTGCACGTCCTGCCGCAATGGTGCATAAATCCAAAGCTGCCGAACCGCTTCGCCGCACATCCAACGCTTTTTTAAAATAATCATATGCCATCTGAAATGACTTTTTACTCAAAGTCTCATAATATGGTGCCGTTCCAAACAATACAATTCCATTACTTAAAGGCTGCTTAGAAACCTGTATCTGCTTACCGTTTAAATAAGCACCTTTTCCTTTTTCCGCCGTAAACATCTCATTCAAATACGGATTATATACAACTCCCATATATGGCTGTCCATCATTCGTAAGTCCCACTGATATGGCACTGGTATTATAATCCTTAATAAAATTTGTTGTTCCATCGATTGGGTCGACAATGAATGCAAGACCTTTATTAATTGAGGCATGCATATCATCTTCCTCTCCAACAAAAACTGCCTCCGGCAGGATTTCAAATAATCTTTCTTTCAGCTCTGTCTGTACTTTTTTGTCATATACTGTAACAAAGTTCGCATGTCCACCTTTTTCATCAATATAATTGCCCGACCGGTCTGCTTTCAGCATGATTTCTCCACATTCCCGGACTGCATCTGCAATTTTCTCCAGAAGCGTTCTCTGTAATTTCTTTAAAACAACTGTCTCCCGTTCCAGCCATGGAATCTCCGAAATAAAAAGTGTCTCCTCGATTGTCTTACTGCCTCCCCGCATATGCTTCGCTGCCTCAAGCTTTGACAATTCCATTAATCTGGCATTCTGCTTATATGCCTCCTCCACCGCTACAAAAGTTCCCCGGAAGCCTAACTTTTCTTCATAATCATCTAATACTCCCGGTGCACGTTTTTCACTCTTTAACCAGCACTCATAATAGTGGGATTCCATTTGGAAATATTCAACCACAGTGTCTCTAACTGTCTGGTCATTTATCTCAATTTTAGGCAGTGGGCTTTCTGTATCAATATTCTGCTCAAAGGTTCTGCCAAGCTCCGGTCCGATATTGACATCAACAAATCCTGTTTCCTCTGCTATTTCCCGAAGTAATGCCTCCTGGTCTGTCTCTCCTTTTTCTTTTCCTCCTCCCGGAAACTTATAATCCCCCCGATTTGTCTGCACCATCAAAAGCTTATTTCCATAGTGAATAACCCCCCGGACTGCATAACGTTTATTTATTTTATAGTTTATATTTTCAGGAATTTCATCCGTAATAAATTTTAAGTCAAACTGCATTTTTTATCTTGTCCTTTCGCTATTTTAAATTGCACATTTATCATAGCTCTTTTACTCCTGTGAATCAAGCATTTGAAATTCAGGGACGCAGCCTTTTTTTCGAAATTTAGGCTACGTC
>CAYMIS010000162.1:0-4950 GCA_964390485.1 uncultured Roseburia sp.
ATACTATGCAGATAACCTCTTTTGCACTTTACATAGGTGTTAAGTAGTGTTGTTTAAGAGTTATAATGTATTTTCGGGAGAAAAACACAAAATGTAGTTAAAATGATGCATATAGGAGAAATGTCCCATTGTCTCAGATACTGTAAAGTGATAAAGTGTATATTGTACACGAAATCTAATGAATGAGGAAAACACAACAAATGAGCTACTTTGACGAGCAGATTATAAAAAAACTAAACCAGCACAAAACAGAAACACAAGGAACCATCGAAACAGGTATCACAATCTGTGAAGAATTGTATCTGTTTGAGAGAAAGGAATTATTCGATAACCGGATGAGCATTATGCTCCCGGAAACCTTTATAGATATGCCGATAGAACAGGCAAAGCTAAAATATCCCATGGAACAGCGACCGCAAGTCATCAAAACAAATGAAGCGGGGGATATCAATTTCACCTTCAGCTTAATAGAACAGCAAATGAATAATAACTACGTGGAAGAGCTGATGCGATTTTTTAAAAAAGTACTAAAAACTGCCCAACCCTCAAATGTTTTCCATGAGGAAAAAGTAGAGCAGATAGGGGAACTAACTGTAGGGTGGTTTGATTATGTAAGCAATGGATATGATAAGAAATTATACAACATCGTGTATGTTCTTCCGGTTGATGGAAAACTATTACACGGTGTTTTTAATTGCGCATTAGAGGATGGGGCAAACTGGCGAACCGTAGCCTTGCAGGTAATAAGAAGTATTAAAGAGACCAAAGAGCAGAAGTATGGAATATAATCTATAAAAATAAAAGCAAAGTATTATAATAAAGCGCACAAAAGTAAGAGGTGGAGCGGACATGAGAGACCTACATATAAAATTTTCACTTGTAGATTTTTTATCAATCGAGAGCTTAGAAATACATAAAAAAGCAAACGAGCATGGCTATGCAAAAATCACAGGAATCATAGAAACCAGTGAAGAAAACGCACTGATTCAAAAAGCAGAAACAGAAGAGTATGCAGCATTATCCATTTCCGATGAAAATAACAGCACAAAAAACATCTTTGTCGGCGTTATTGAGCAGATGGAAATCGAAAACACAGGCGGTGTAAAAACAGCAACGGTTGTATTGACCGGAGCAACACGTCTTTTAGACGGAAGAAGAAATACATGCACTTATCAGAATGCCAGTTTCACCTATGAGCAGATACTCGATGAAATCAAAGCATCTTATAGCAAATCCATCTACCTGTTAAATTGCGGAGAAGGTGCGGCAATCGGTGACATGATTGTACGTTACAAAGAGAACGACTGGGAATTTATCAAACGACTAGCTTCCCATTTTTATCAACCGATAATACCAAATTATGGGGCAGAAGGAGTCCGCTATTCCTTTGGACTAAATACTTTCGGCATAGAAAATACCCTTAAGGAAACAGAATATAAAATAGGAAGCGCCAGAGAAGAATACTTAAGAAAAAAAGAAAGCCAGGTACCGGGAATCAATGAGAGGGATTTTCAATATTACGAAATAAAAAGCAGAGAATACTTTGAATTGGGGGATAAGATACTTTTTCAGGGAAAAACACTGTATGTCCATGAGGTAAACACCCGGATGGAAGGCAGCGAATTACTGCATACCTACAGTTTAAGACCGGAAATGGGCTTCTTATTAGAAAAGCAATACAACACAAAAATCATCGGAGCATCCTTAGATGCCAGTATCTTAGCAGTGCAGAACGACACCGTAAAAGTATGTGTAAAGGAGGATGGAATACAGGACGAGAGCACAGCCAAATGGTTTCCCTATTCTACCGTATATTCCTCACCGGACGGAACTGGTTGGTACTGCATGCCGGAAAAAGGAGATAAGGTACGCCTTTATTTCCCAAATGAAAAAGAAGAACAAGGCTACATTATCAGCTCCATAAATCTTGGGAACACAGGAGAAAATCCAGCCCCAGAGAGCGGCGCAGGAGCAACAGCCCCAAGAACCAATCCGGATAATAAATCCCTATCCAACAAGTACAATAAACAAATCGAATTAACTCCAACCACGATTGCCATAACTAACAACAAAGGTATGAGCATCACAATGGATGATGAAAATGGAATCGAAATTGTGAGTGATAAAAAGATAACCATACGGTCAGAGGAAGAATTAGCGGTGGTAAGCCTGAATTCCAACGTAAACGTAGAGGCAGTAGAGTCCATAGAACTGGTGCAGGGAGACAGCAAAATCATCATGAAGGACGATGTTACCATAGAGGGGGCAAAATTAAATGTACAGTAACCGAAATGCTGTTGGAGTAAATTCGGCGTTCCAGACAAATGAAAGAAAATCAAGTCAGGGCAAAATGTCACAGATTGGGAAAGCCAGAATATTAAATCCACAAGACTTCCAAATGCGAAATCCGGAGGAATTAAACGCTTTTGCAAAAGAATTTATTACTGAAAGATTAGAAAGTAGCACTGCTCAGATGCGTGAAGAACTAAAAAAGAACGGAGCAAAAATTCGAAAAGAATATTTAAATGCCTGTGAAGGATTATTTCAGAAATGCCTCAAACAACAGGAAAAAGGAGAAAAAGCAGCAATACGTTTTGTATACTTTTTCTATTTAAAATCAGCCCTGCTGACAGGAAAGCACGAAATACAGATGAATGCCTATAGCAGCGAAGGCTACCTGGACAGTGTAGAAACAATGGAACTGTGGTATCCATCTTTTATCATGGATATATACGAAAAAGATATGCAGGAGCTGGATGCGGAGGCAAAAAAGAAGATTCTGCGTTATGGCTATCCCCAGTACATGGAACTGAGAGAAAAATGCTTTCCAATCTATATATCCTTTGTGGGAAAATACCTCATGACAGAAATCGGAAATGTAACAGTGCTTGAGTCCTTTCAAAAAATCCAAAAAGAGGATGAGTTTGAGATAGCTTTCGGTGGCTATATGGACAGAGGTATCCGGCTATTTCCACCAATGAAAATACATGTGGATGACAATAAAGGAGAGGTACAATGAGATATTATCTTATCACACAGGATAAAGGTTACACAAAAGTACCCCAAATTCTGGAGGCATTTAAAGTATTATCTTTAAACAATACAAAGCCGCCAAGCCCGGAGAACTTAGAACGAAGAACCATAATAACAATGAAAGCAGAAGAGGATACAGTATACACAGATATACTTACAGGAAGTCTTTTTCTTGTTTCAGAAAAAATGAAAGAGTGCATGGAACTCTTTGAACCAAACCTGAAATTCAAAGAAATCATACTGTTAGAGCAAACGCGACGAGAAAAACAGCATTATTTTCTGCCGCAGCTACAGGAACTTGACTGTTTGACAGAAAACAGTGAGTATGGCTTTGGACATATGGAATTAACAAAGATAGAAATCGCGGAAGAAAAGCTAAAGGACAAAGCAATCTTTCGGATTGCAGGAATGGAGAAAGATTACATCATAGCAAGACTGGATATCGTAGAAAGTCTGCTAAGAAGAGGAATCAAAGGAATGGCACTGGAGGAAGTACAGGTTAGTACATCCGCGAAAGAAGGAGGGGCATCATGTCAGAAGAAAAACAGTATCTGGTAAGAGGGGCTCTATTAGTATGTGATAAAGGTTCTCATCCCAGAAGATTAAATCTACCGAAAAGTCACGGAGCCTATGTGTTAGAACATCCGATGATAAACGAAGATGACTGTGGAACAGACAACATTTCCTACTTTGGTGTATGCTGTGCCGGGACACCGCCAAAAGGTGCTGAAACAGTGAATCTGGTTTCCCATGGAGAAGATGCAGAGAATAAAGATGCGAAAACGGTGCAGGGACCAAAATGCTGTCCTGATATTATAGGAAAATGGAATGCTTTGCATGGCGGTGTTGTAACAACAGATTCCTATCTGATATGCAACTGTGGTGGGATAATTACCCCGGCAACTTCAGGACAGGAATATAATGACAAATAAAACATACAACTCCAAAATAATGATTGAAAAAAGTTATTAGGTAAAAAGTGCTGACTGAGTGAACAGGCAGAATACCGAAGAAATGCGTTGACAGAGTAGACGAGCAGAATATCGAAGGAATACGATATCTGAGTTAAAATAGATGATGAAGTGAAAAGTTATGAATAAGGGAGAGGAACAGACGGAATGAGTATGATTACATATGACCGTATTCGTATCGAGGGAGCATTTAAAATACAAAAAATACTTGCGATGCAGATAAGTGTACTGCCCAACTGCCATGCAACCGCGACAATTGAGGGAGTCTATGGCAGTATAGAAGAGCTGTTACGCTGGCAGATAAGTGGAGAAACACAGGAAGTAAAAATCTGGATAGAGGGAGAAAACAGTCCACTTTTTTGTGGAATTTTAAAAGAAACAGAATGTAACTGCCAAGCAGGTTATTACACAGTAAAGCTGACAGTTGCATCATGGACAATACTTTTAGACAGGGAAAAGGTATCTGCTTCATATCAGGATGTGATAATGACCTATGAGGAGGTTGCAAAAGCTGTTATCAGCTCATCAGAAAAAGCGTCCTGCATTTGTACAGCAGGCAGTGATATAAAAATACAAAAACCTCTGATTCAATACGCAGAAACAGACTGGACGTTTTTAAAACGATTAGCCAGTCATGTGCAAACCGTACTATATCCCGCAGAAAACCAATCTTATCCTGCATTATGGTTAGGAAAACCGGAAGGAAGAGAAACAGAGCTTTCTGTTAAGGAATATCGACATGGAATTAGCAGCCGTTTTTATGAATTGGGTGGAAAAGCGTCCGGCTTTAGACAGCAGGATTTTGAATACTACATCGTGAAAACATCAGAGAATCTAAGCATTGGAACAGGAGTTACCTATAATGGAGCACTTTGGTATGTCTGGGAGAAGCGGGCAGAATTTAGAAACAGCGAACTGATTTTTACTTATACATTGGGAAAAACGC
>CAYMIS010000163.1:0-705 GCA_964390485.1 uncultured Roseburia sp.
TTTCTTGCAAAAGAATAAATGCGAATGCTCAACTTTTCCGATAATACAAATTATGTCAGAATAAATAAAATTTTTATCAACGGTCTTTTATTTTATCTGCGGCATGTGCTGATGGATTCAATGGCAACTGCTCCACCCCGCACTACTTCGATACGTTTAAATTTATTTTTCAGTAGTTTGATGAGTTCATTGTTGTGGCGTTCTGTAAGCTTACATTCCAGCAATACGCTGTCATCCCCGATATCTGCCACCTGCACATCAAATACCTGTGCAATCTGAAATACCTCTGCTTTCTGGGAAGCATTAATGTTTAACACCTTTGCAAAAAGAATCTCTTTCATATGAATTGGTACATCCGTCAAATCAATTACTTTAATTACTTCTATCATCCGGTTTAACTGCTTCTTTATCTGTTCAAAAGTAATATCATCACTTGTTACACAGATTGTCATTCGTGATACTGTCTCATCCTCTGTCGGTCCAACTGTAAGACTCTGCAGGTTATAGGACTTTCCCGAAAAAAGCCCGGAAACCTTTGCCAATACACCAACCTGATTTTCCACGTAAAGCGCTATCCATCTATTTTTCATGGTTTTGTATCCTTTCTGTTTTTCATTTTTGCAGTGCTCTCATTCGCACTGTGCAAGCTCGATTCCGCTACTCTACCTCTCGCTTAGGGCAGTCGCCCTCTCTTCTGCTCCGCAC
>CAYMIS010000163.1:805-4900 GCA_964390485.1 uncultured Roseburia sp.
TGCTCAAGCTCGATTACACTTCGTTCCATCTCGCTTGGGGCGGTCGCCCTCTCTTCTGCTCCGCACTGCTCAAGCTCGATTACACTTCGTTCCATCTCGCTTGGGGCGGTCGCCCTCTCTTTTACTCCGCACTGCTCAAGCTCGATTGCACTTCGTTCCATCTCGCTTGGGGCGGTCGCCCAATAAAAATCGTCACAGTAAGAAATATTCATGCAAGCATGAATTTCTTACTGTACCGATTTTTGCAGTGCTCTCTTATTTCAATATCATCTCGCTCATCGGATTTCCACCTTTCACCATCGGAAGAACAATTTCATCTGTAGAAATCATGAACTCAATAATTGTTGGGGCATCCTTGTATGTTCTGGCTTCATCTAGTGCTTTCTGGATATCCTCTTCCTTCTCTACACGGATTCCATGAGCCCCATAGCTTTCTGCAAGTTTTACAAAATCCGGCTCATATGGTGGGCATCCCGGGTTTGGTCCTTTACAATTTGCCGGACAGGTTCTTCTACGACGCAGACAGGTTGCTTCATAGCGTTTTCCATAGAAAAGCTGCTGCATCTGACGAACCATTCCAAGATAATAGTTATTTAATAAACAAATGATGACCGGTGTTCCCTGAACAACAGCAGTTGCCATTTCCTGAATATTCATTTGGAAACCACCATCTCCTGTAATACATACAACCTCTTTTTCACGGTTACCAATTTTCGCTCCGATTGCTGCCGGGAAACCAAAGCCCATGGTGCCTAATCCACCGGAAGTAATCATCTGACGACGTTCATCCACATCCAGATACTGGGTTGCCCACATCTGGTGCTGACCAACATCAGTAACAAAAATGGCTTCTTCAAAAGTACTGTTAATATGCTCCATAATCATCTGTGGTGTCATTCCACGGTCACGACGCATTTCTAACGGATTCTCTTTGTTCCATTCCTCAATTCTTTCCTGCCATCTGACAGTATCCATCTTTTCCGCCCATTCTAGCAGCTTTTCTAATGCCAGATTCGCATCGGATACAATCGGAACGTCTACTACAACGTTTCTGGAAATAGATGCAGTATCCACATCAATATGTACGATTTTCGCTTTCGGTGCAAATTCATTCAAATCTCCGGTAATACGGTCGTTAAAACGGGTTCCAATGGAAAAAAGCACATCACACTCACTAACCGCTTTGTTGGCGGAATATCTTCCATGCATTCCTGAATTTCCAACGTATAACGGATGTGTTGTTGGTATTGCTCCTTTTCCCATAATAGTGGTAACAACAGGAACTCTTGTTTTCTCTACAAATTCAAGTAATTTTTCATTTGCTTTCGCAATGTTAATTCCGCCCCCGGCTAAAATCAAAGGTTTTTTCGCAGATTTTAACAACTTATATGCCTTTTTCAGCTGTCCTACATGTACGCTTTCATTCGGCTTATAGCCACGAATCTGTACCTTTTCCGGATATTCTGCCGGACCACTCATTGTCTGAATGTCCTTTGGCAGGTCAATCAATACCGGTCCCGGTTTTCCGGTTCTTGCAATATGGAATGCCATCTTAATAATTTTACCAAGCTCTGAACGGTCCCGCACAGTCACACCATACTTTGTGATGCTTCTGGTCATTCCAACGATATCAACCTCCTGAAATGCATCATTACCTATCAGATTAAGCGGCACCTGTCCGGTAAAGCAAACTAACGGAATATTATCGTAATGTGCATCCGCCAAACCGGTTATAATATTAGTTGCCCCCGGTCCACTTGTAACTAAGCATACGCCCACTTTTCCTGTAGACTTTGCATAACCTTCTGCTTCATGAAGCAATCCCTGTTCATGTCTTGGTAAGACGACTTCGATTCCATCCTGCTTATATAATTCGTCGAAAAGGTCCGTAACTGTACCACCCGGATAACCGAAAATGGTATCTACGCCTTCTTCCTGTAAAGCTTTTACAAATAATTTTCTACCTGTAATATCCATCTCATCGTCCTACCTTTCTATTTTTACTGCCATGCAGTCATTTTCTCTTCTTTATCCAAGCAATCCCATTGTCTTTAAAATAAAAATCCATCCTGTCAATGTGAAAGCTCCCATCAGTGTTGTTGCCACAACAGCACTTGCCGTCAAAACTTCATCATTATGCATATTTTTTGCCATAATATAACAGCTTGGTGTTGTTGGTGCAGAAAGCATAATTAAAATTGCTATGATTTTTTCTCCTGTAAATCCCATCCGGATTGCTAATGGCAGGAAAACAAGAGGCTGTATTACCAGTTTTATCATAGAAACCGCCATCGTCGGTTTCATTTTCGCCAACGCCTTTCTTCCCTCAAAACCTGCACCAATTGTAATTAACGCTAATGGCGTCGCTAACTGGGCCACACTGTTTATTGTCTTATCCACAATTACCGGAAAATCAATTCCTATTAATCCTGCAATCAGACCCAGCAAAATACTAATAATTATCGGGTTTTTGCAGATATTCATACCTGCCTGTCTGATTTTTTCTTTCTTATTAATTCCTGTGGAGTCATTCGCTTCAAAGGTCAATACAATTACAGAAAACATATTATATAGTGGAACGGAACCAATAATCATCAATGGTCCCATTGCAGATTCTCCATATATATTATGTATAAATGCCAGTCCCATGACTGCTGCACTTCCCCGGAAGGAGGCCTGTACAAATGCTCCACGGATACTTTTATCCTTTACGAACAGCTTTGCCATCCCCCAGATAATCCAAAAGCATGCCGTACTGACAAGGGCACAGAATAAAACATATTTTATATCAAAGACAGCTTTAATATCTACGCCTGCAATATCTTTAAAAAGCATAAACGGCAACGTTACCTTGAAGTTAAACCGATTGGCAACTGTCACAAAATCCTCATTTAAGATACCAATCTGTTTTAAAATATATCCGATTACCATTACCAGAAAAATTGGCAATGTCACTTCTATGCTATAGATAAAATTCTCCATTTTTTACGCGCTTTCTTCTGCCTGCAAGATTTCTTGCAATTATATTCCTTTTTAAAAATTTTTTCTATGATATAATTTAACCACTTACTTCTTGATGTTTTTTAATCTTACAACTCACTATAAATGCCTTTGCAAATGGCATAGGTGAACTGTATCTTTAATCTCACAAACTATTTTACTCTCTCATATTTATAGAAGTAATACTCTAAATCAAAGTAAGTCTGCTCCTCACTGTCTGCTGTAATTTTCCATTCCGGCATCTCATCCAGATTTGGGAAATACGCATCCGCCTGATACTCAAAATTAATTTTTGTAATATGAGCCACGTCACATTCGTCTAATAACTGGCGGTAAATGGTCTCTCCACCAATCACATAAATATCCTCGCTTGGATATTTTTTCAATTCTTCACGAAGGTCTTCCATTGAATGAAGAATAATTGCATCCTTTACAGAATAGCTTTTATCATGGGTTAACACGATATTTGTACGGTTTTTTAATGGTAATCCATTCGGAAAGCTTTCTAATGTCTTTCGTCCCATTACTACTACTTTTCCTGTAGTTGTCTCCCGGAAAAACTTCTGGTCTGCCGGAATACGCACTAAAAGCTGATTTTTATTTCCAATTGCCCAATTGTTGTCTACTGCTGCAATTAAATTCATATATTTACCTCTTTCTGTTTTTATATTGCGATAGGAATATTCTTTATCTGTTCTCCTGTTACATAATCCTCAATGATAATATCCTTTGTTGTAAACTGATAAAAATCTTTAATCTCAGGATTTAAAGAAAACTTTGGTGCTGCAAACTGTTCTCTTTGAATTAATTCTTTAATAATTGGAATATGACGGTCATAAATATGGGCATCTGCAATCACATGCACCAGCTCTCCCACCTGCATATCACAAACCTGAGCAAGCATATGCATTAACACTGCATACTGACACACATTCCAGTTATTTGCAGCAAGCACATCCTGGGAACGCTGGTTTAAAATACCATTTAAAACTAATTTATCCTGACCTGCTTTCTGTGTCACATTAAAAGTCATACTATAGGCACATGGATAAAGATTCATTTCATGTAAATCCTGATGAACATAAATATTTGTCA
>CAYMIS010000164.1:0-4672 GCA_964390485.1 uncultured Roseburia sp.
TCATAACAGAACCAACGGAAATATCCGTTCCTGCGGAAGAGGATACAACTAATGTCATTCCGATTGCAAGAATCGCAATTTCACTGCCTCGGTTTAAAATATCAATCAGACGGCCATATAAAACATCATTTTTAATTGTAATCATAAAAAAGTTCAGTGGTGCATTGCCACAGGCAATATCATAAATTACATTAATCAGCATCACTAAAATCATACTGAATATCGGCAAAAACAGCCTCATTTTTGTTATTTTCTTAATATTACTCATTTGCTTCCCCTCCTGCGATTGCTTTCATGACACCGCCCTGGGTCATTTCATATCCTTCGATTTCTCCAACCTTGGCACCATCACGTAATACTGCCATTCTGTTACAGGTTCGAAGCATTTCTTCTATTTCTGAGGAAATAAAGATAAGACTCTTTCCTTCCTCTGCCAATTGTACAACTAATTTCTGAATTTCTGTTTTTGTACCAATGTCAATTCCTCGTGTCGGCTCATCCAAAATCAGGAAGTCCGGATTGGTTGCAAGCCATCTTGCTAAAATCACCTTCTGCTGATTACCACCGGAAAGCTGTTTTATCAGTGTCTCACGGCTTGCACATTTGATTTGTAACAAATCAATAAATTTATCTGCAATTTCACACTGCTTTGCCATAGGTATTTTCTTTAAAATTCCCTGCTTTGCCTGAATCGCAAGAATAATATTTTCACGCACGGACAAATCTCCAATAATACCTTCTGCCTTTCTGTCATCCGGCAGTAAGCCCATGCCAAGCTTCATGGCATCAATCGGATTTTTAATTTTTACCTCTTTTCCATTTACCTTCAAAGTTCCGGTATTGGCTCTGTCTGCTCCATAAATAGCTCTTGCCAGTTCACTTCTGCCGCTTCCTAACAGACCGGTCAGTCCCAATACCTCCCCCTTATGTATCGTTATATCAAAGGGCTTAATCGTTCCTGTATGACCTAATCCCTCTGCCTCCAAGAACACCTCGTCACTGATTTTCTCATTTCCTTCCTGCTTAATTGCTGCTAAATCGTCAAAATCCTTACCCATCATAGCTGCAACCAGCTTCACTCTTGGAAGTTCTTCAATTGTATATTCTCCCACAAGGGTACCATTTCGAAGAACGGTAATACCATCACATACTTCATATACCTGCTCTAAGAAATGCGTAACAAATATAATTCCTACTCCCTGTTCTTTTAAACGGCGCATCATCTGAAACAGCTTTGCTACCTCCCTGTCATCCAAAGAGGAAGTCGGTTCATCTAAAATCAGCACCTTGCAATCCATATCTACAGCACGGGCAATTGCTATCATCTGCTGCAATGCCAGTGAATAATCTTCCAGATTCTTAGTTACATCAATTTCAAGCTCTAATTCTTCCATCAGCTTTTGAGCCTGCGCATTCATTTTCTTACGGTTTACTGTTCCAATCCTTGTTAATGGCTCTCTTCCGATGTAGAGATTCTCTGCAACAGATAAATTCGGACAAAGATTGACTTCCTGATATACCGTTGAAATACCCTTTTTCTGGGCATCCATTGTATCTTTATTTACAATTTTTCCTTCAATTCCCTCTAAATAAATTTCTCCGGCTTCAAATTTGTTTACACCGGTCAGACACTTAATTAAAGTTGACTTTCCAGCACCATTTTCCCCCATAAGTGCACGAATCTCACCCCTATGCAGGGTAAAGCTTACATCATCTAATGCCTTTACACCTGGGAAAGTCATACAGATTCCTTGCATCTTCAAAATCACATTATCTTTCATTTTCACAATCCACACCTTTCTGCTCTAAGCAGCTCCCGCCAGTGGCAGAGCCTATTCTCCTCCCGTGGGTACAGCATTTTCTCATCCACATGAAAATCTAGTGTAATACCATTACAATTTCACACACCCTATTCCTTAAGAAGAGGAGAGAAAATCCGGTACGGGATTCCCTCTCCCTTCTTCTTTTTTTCAAGACCTTACTTTTTCAAGCTGCCTTATATTTCTTAATATTTACGTCCATCTAAAACTTCCTGTGTCATTGTTGTTGCATATTCACTTGTGATGTCAGGAGCTACGAAAGCTTCATCGTTTACTAATGTTGTTGTCTCGAAAGATGCACCTGAATCCATTGCCTGAATTACGCCTGCAACTGTGTCTGCCTGAATTGGGTTACACTCTACGTTACAGTGAATCTTTCCATCTAATGTATACTGTAAACCATCATGTGTAGCATCATAAGAAATAATAATAACATCGCCACCTACGCCATATTTGATGCCGGCTGCATCCATTGCATCCATTGCACCATATGCTTCGTTATCGTTCTGGCAAACTACTACGTTGAACTGTCCTTCATAGGATTTAATGAAGGATTCCATAACCTCCTGTCCACCGGACTGTGTAAAGTCACCGGACTGGGAATCAAGAATTTTCCACTCACTATGCTCTGCTGCAACTTCGTTAAAGCCTTCAGTACGTCCTAAGGTAGCAGATGCTCCAACGCTTCCTTCAATTACAAGGATATTAGCAGCTTCGCCATTTAAGTATTCTGCTAACCAGTTACCTGCTGTAATACCTTCATTCTTTGTATTTGTACCAACCCATGCATCATACATAGACGCATCTGCATCAATTTCACGGTCTGCAATAATAACCGGAATTCCCGCATCTTTTGCTTCCTGTAAAACAGTATCCCATCCTGCTGTCTCAATTGGAGCAATTACAATATAATCAAGATCCTGCTCGATAAAAGAACGAACTGCTTCTAACTGAGCTGCGTTGTCGTTATCACA
The DNA here is from genome assembly GCA_964390485.1 of uncultured Roseburia sp. Taxonomy (GTDB): domain Bacteria; phylum Bacillota; class Clostridia; order Lachnospirales; family Lachnospiraceae; genus Roseburia. The sequence continues at coordinate 2,795 of CAYMIS010000164.1, forward strand.
GTCAACTAACTGTAACTCATATCCATTTGCCTCACAAAATACATCCTGATAATTCTGGGTGTTTGCTGTACGCCAGTCAGATTCATGACCTACCTGTGCATAACCAACCGTAATCAATTCCCCGCCAGCATCTGCTGCATCTGAGCCAGCATCAGAAACTTCTGTCTGTGCTCCTGCGTCTGAGCTTCCTGCATCTGAACTTCCTGCCTCTTTGCCACCACAGCCTGCTGCCATTGCCATTGTCATGGATGCGATTAATAATAATGCAAGTTTCTTTTTCATTTTTGTTTCCTCCCTTTCATGAAATACCTTCTCGGTTACTCTTCTCCGTAAGACACTTGCTTGCCTTACATGTCTAATTTTACCAATAAACACTTTTCTTTCAATTGGTTTTCAGTCGTTATATACACTTTTGACTTTTTTGACAATACAAATTTTATCTGCTATTCTATTTTTAAATACAAATTTATGCTTTTCGTTTTCTTTCGTTGGATTTTTTACGATTTTCTTTGAAAATGTATAAATATTTATGAAATAAGCATAGGGTTTCTTCCATTTTTATTACTTATTCCCTTGTTTTTTTATACATTTTAGAATGAAAAAGTAGAAATTTTTTTGCTTAAAATTAGCAGAATGATTAATTTTTTATAAAAAATTAATCCATAAGAAGAAAATATCCATTATTTTTTGAAATTTTCAACAGATTAAGAAAGGATTTTTATGACAAAATATGAGCAGCTTGCAAATGAGCTAAAAAACACGTTACAGCAAAATTTAAAGCAGGGAATCACAAAGCTTCCCACCGAAGCAGAATTATCCCAGCACTATCAGCTTAGCCGGCAAACTGTCCGTCAGGCATTAGCCCTTTTAGAAAAGGAAGGACTTATCACAAAAATTCAGGGAAGTGGTGCCTACGCTACCGGACTATCTCCCAGAAAGGAAACAAATCATATTGCTCTTTTACTTTCTTCCGACAGTGAATATATTTATCCATCCCTTCTTCAAAAGCTTCAATCTGCCCTGAAAAAGGAGGGTTATGATGTTTCCGTCTACATTACACAAAATAAATTCTATCTGGAAAAGGACATCTTAATGAGTCTCCTTTCCAAAAAACTGCGGGGTATCATTGTAGAGCCGGTAAAATCTGCATTACCAAATCCAAACAGCAGACTTTACGAAAGATTTGCCAAAGAAAATATTCCAATTATATTCCTGCAAGGATATTATTCCAATTTTTCCTCCTGTTACTATGTAAAGGAAGATAATTACATGGGCAGTTATCAACTGGCACAACATTTACTCCATTTGGGTCATTCCCAGTTTGCCGGAATTTTTAAGGTTGATTCCCTATCAGGAGCAGAACGGTATTTAGGCTGCAATCAGGCTTTAAATGACCAGGGCGTAAATTTTTATGATGAACATATTTTATGGTTTAACGAAGAACAGCTTTTCGCCCTGCAAAAAAAGCAGGATACCAGCTTTCTGCTAAATTTTATTCAGCAAAATCTGACCTCCTGCTCTGCTGTCCTCTGTCACAATGATGAAATTGCTTACTGGCTGATAAAGCTTTTATCCCGCAGTGGTGTCCGTGTGCCAGAAGATATTAGTGTTACCGGCTTTGAGAATAGTTATTTGAGCACCCTTTCTGCTCCGACTATTACTACCATTGGAACTGCCGCAAAAGAGCTTCCGGCAACTGCTGTTGAACTACTTATAAACAAACTGAAAGGCAGGCAGATAGCCTCCCAGACACTTTCCCCGCAATTCTATCAAGGTGGAAGTTCCGGTCACCACCTCTAAAAAGAAGAGGGGCTGTTGCAAACTTATTCACCAATCCTCCTGTCATAATTGGTATTATCACAAGGTTACGCCATTCGC
>CAYMIS010000165.1:0-125 GCA_964390485.1 uncultured Roseburia sp.
ACTGCATCTGTGGCTGATTGTATAACTGACCACTTGGCTGCATCTGCGGCTGACTGTAGTTCTGACCACCTGACTGCATCTGTGGCTGATTGTATAACTGACCACTTGGCTGCATCTGCGGCTGA
>CAYMIS010000165.1:225-4490 GCA_964390485.1 uncultured Roseburia sp.
CTATAATTCTGGCTAGCTGACTGCATCTGCGGCTGACTGTAGTTCTGACCACCTGACTGCATCTGTGGCTGATGATATAACTGACCACTTGGCTGCATCTGTGGCTGATTATAATTCTGAGCTGTCTGCTCCTTTACCTGTTCAGCTGACTTCACCAGATTCTGCATTGTCTCAATATATGCAAGAATCGTATCCAAGCTTGCTGACTGTGATTCTTCGTCCAAAAATTTCATGAATTTTGTTACTGTCTTGCAATCCTCTTCCGGTGCAAATACAGCTGCAAATGTTAATTCCTTTAAAAAGTTTTTAACATATGACATTTCATATACAGAATCTTCTGCTGTCATCTGAAACTGCACTTTTTCATCCTGAATCTGCATTGTTTCAAGACTCAGGGCAAAGGTAAAACCTTTTCCCTGAGAGTTTTTTAACATGGAAGTAATCTGTTCCACTACTTGAAAATATCCCTGAACTTTTATTCTGTTTTTGAGATAATTTTTAAGTAAATTCTGATTTATTTGCGTTTCCATAATTTAGCCCCTGTCTTTTTTCTTCTTCGATACAGCATACTTCCACCTACCGGTGCTGCGACTGCAACTCCGCTAACTGCTACCGCTACTGCAACTGCGACTTCGTTGTTGATAAACTGCAGCCATAGATTTGTGGAAATTGTAACGCCTGTTGGAACATCCTCATCACCACTTAAAGAAACCACTTCATTTCCTGCTGCGTCTACTGCACGATAGCTTAATGACATTTTCTTCTCATTGTTTGGTAAGGAAATTGTTACTACCTCACCTGCTTCTTTGGCAAGTTCCATGTAGTCATAGGTCTCTACTGTCTTACCATCCTCATCTACCAGATAGAGGAGTGCTTCTTCTAATTTGAAGTTATCGTTTACTGTTACGTTTGCATCTTTGCTGTCTTCTGCATAGAAAGCATCGCTTTCAATACCTTCAATTATGACCTTTGGAGCAGAGTTATCTACAACGAAGGTAATGTCTGCACCTTTGTCTGTTAAGGTGTTATTTACTTCATTTCCCGCCCGGTCTTTGGAGTAGAACATGATGTCATAAACGCCTTCTGCTTCGAAGTTCTCTTTATAAAGTGTGTAGTAATAACGATATCCTGTTTCTGCATTTCCTTCCTTATCGATACGATAATAAACCGTATTCTCTTCTAAGGTCTGTGGAAGGTTTCCTTCTACACTGTTTGTCTGAAGTACACCATTTTTACTTACATAAACACTAAACTCTTCGATAGCGTCTACGTTCATCTCTAATACCTGTAAATCATCCATCTCCGCATATTTGGTATATACGTTTTCTACCAGAGTTGTCATATCACTCAGGTCGTAGGTAGAACCATTTCTATTCAAGGAGAAACGGTAAGAAACATTGGATACATTTCCTGCCATATCTGTCATCTCAGCTGTTAAGGTGTAGATTTCATCCGGCTGGTCATTTACATTGGTGAGGGTATAGCTTGTGCCTTCCCCTTCTTCACTTACTACTTTTTCTAAGGTAATCTGGGAACCCTTGCTGTTTGTCAGGGTAATGCTCATTCCCTCTGCATCAAAGTTTTTATCGGATGCATATACTACCGGAGCGATGTCTCCTGCGTTTGCTGATAAGTCCTCAACACCTGTAATGCTTACTTCCGGTGCTGTTGTATCAATATGGAAATCCTCTGCCTCATATTCGGTCATTACATTTCCTGCCATATCTTCACAGTTTAATGTAAAGTCGTAATGCTCGTCTTCTGCAAATACGATGGTGGCTGTATGGGTATCTTCATAGCTCTTAAAGCCGCCCACTGCAACTGCCGGTGTGATGTCTGCGATGAATTTGTCTTCATCAAAGTTATGCTCTGTAATGGTTACAGTTGCTGTCCGAACTGTGTTGTAGAAGTTTTCTTTCCATGGTTCTTCATTATCGTAGGTTACCGTTACTTCCGGTGCTGTCTTATCGATGGTAAATTCCTCTACCTCTACTGCTTCCGCTTCATTATCTGCCAGGTCCGTACATTCTACGGTAAAGCTGTAATCTCCATCATCGGCAAATGCAATGGCTGCGGTATGTACAAGACCGTCTGCACTTTCTTTCCATGCAGATGCATTTGGAATTAATGCACTGATTTCTTTTCCATCCTTTAAGATGTTAAACTGCACACGGGATGGGTCAAAGTTCTTTTCAACAATTTCAACGATTGCTGTGCGGCTTTCATTGAAGTATTCGCCATGCTCTCCCGGTGCCTTGTCAAAGGTTACATCGATGATTGGAACAGTAACATCAATCTTATAATCCATGGTGACAGTACTTTCATTTCCGGATTTATCGATTGCATCTACTGTAATGTATGCTTCGTTACTTTCGTTTTCTTCTGCATCAATTGTGATTTTATTGTCTATCAGTGAAATAGACTCTGCAATCTGTTTCCAGGTAGGATTCTCGATTTTAAAATGATAAATCTCTTCCTCCTCTTTGGTTGTTACATCTTCATAACCAACGGTGTAGGTTACTCTGCTTAAACCGGAGTAGTCATCCCCTGTTTTAGAGTCTGTTATACTGATGGATACCGGTACATCTTTATTGAAGAACTGCTCTTCGTTGGCACCTGTCGCTACTACCGTGATTTCCATTCCGTCTACACCCATTGGATTCTGGTTATCTGCAACAAATCCGTCGGTCCATCCGGTGGTTACGTTTCCTGCTTTATCCTTTGCTGTTACATATACAAAGCCTCTTGTGTTTGGCTGCAGGGTCATGGTGTTGGATTTTACTACGTTACCGCCTTTTTCCTTCCATTCCCCGATGTTTTTACACTGTTTTAAGGTAATCTTGGATTCTCCACTGATACCATAGGTTACGGCTGCATTTACGGTTACATCAGAACCGGAGAATAAGTTGTATTTTACATCCTTCTCTGTATCTGTATGTAATTTTGTCTGCTCCTTTGACTGACCATTTGTTGAAAATACTACTTTTTCCACATCCGGTGCGGTAAAGTCTGCTTTTATTGTACACTTATAGGTTTCTGATTTATTTCCTGCTTTATCCATTACAGTAACTTCGATTTTCTTCTTACAATCACTATTTACTGTAATTAAGCCATCCTCTTTCAGTGATTTTTTTGTATTTACTTTGATGTCATCGCCATCTATTGTTGCTTCACCTTCAATTACTTTTGCCGCTGACTCGTCAAAGATTCCTTTGTAGAAGTATTTCACTTCTTTCTCTGTTGTTTTATTGCTTCCATCCTCTTCGGTGGTAGTTGTAGACACTTTAATCTCAAGTCCAACCGGTGGCGCATAGGATTTCTTATTATATTCCGGATAAGCAAAGCTTACTTCTACTTCTCCGGTTTCTTTGTTATACCATCCGGTAATTGCCGGCTCATTGGTTAATGACACCTTTGGAGCCGCCAGCTCTTCCTGCCAGATGCGGGCTTCTTCTTTGTTTTTCTCAATGCTCTTATTGGTTGACATTAATCCGGCATTGGATTCTGCCCGGACATAAAGATATCCATTGAAGCGCACCCCATCTTTCTTTTCTGTCTCTAACAGTTTTACAATGTCAATTTCATATCTGCCGCTCTTTTTATTCTTTTCGATGGTCTTCCATTCTGCATTTGCAAGTCCAGCTTCATCTGCTCTGGAAACAAATGCATACTGGTAATTGTTAATACCGGAAACCTGATCGGCTTTCTTAATGGTTTTTAAAATATAGGTAATGGTTTCGTTTGTCCATTCTCCTTTGTATTCTTTTTCCTCACTGCCGACTGTTATTTTTGCAATTTCTACCTTTGGTTTTACGGTATCTACGCAAAGTGTTGTTTTTGCCGGGCTTTCTTTTTCGTACTCCGGCTTTGTTCCATTTAAGTATGAACCACGATAGGAGACGGTTGTTGTACGGTCTACGTTATCCGTAAACTTAAAGGTTACCTCGCCCCCCGGCTGTGAGGTGGTATAAGCACAATTACTTGCATATCGTGCCACATCTTTGATTTCTTCCCATTTTTCTGTCTCCGGGTTATAGTACTCAACTTTTTTGATACCGGACTGTCCATCCAGTCTGTTCTGGGTATTGATATCTACTTCTTCTGTTCCGTTGTCGGCATAGGCTGACACTGTCACTGCCTGTGGGAAGTAGGATGCTTCCGGTGTAGAGTATTTGCTTGGCGCTGTGGCTGCAAATAGTTCTTTCTCTACGGATGGAGCTGTGGTGTCGATACCGATGGATTCTAGGATTTTGTAGCCGTTGTCT
>CAYMIS010000166.1:0-4394 GCA_964390485.1 uncultured Roseburia sp.
CTCTCTATCCGTTGTCTGATTTCCTACTCTTTCCGTTCAACGCTTTTATATATATTTACTATTTTATCCACATAATTATAGGATATTCCTATCTGTCCATCAGAATTATATCCTTATATAGTGTATTCAGTTCCCGGTATTTTGTCAAGAAAATCTTCTTTTTCCCGTTAAACCAAAGGCTGTAATCAATGATACACAAGGTACGGTAAAAACAATACCAATACTTCCGGCTACAGCCCGTATCATTTCTATTGCCACAAAGTCAGTATTTAATAACTGCTGGAAGGATACTCCATAGGAATAAATCAATATCATCATATTCAGCGAGCCGCCTACATAGGCTAACACCAGGGTATTTGCCATTGTTCCCATGGCATCCCGTCCGATATTCATACCGGAACGGAATAATTCCTTCCATGATAACTCCTGATTGAACATATATAATTCATCCAAAGCAGAGGAAATGGACATGGAAATATCCATAACTGCTCCTAATGAGGCAATTAAGATTCCACTGATAAATAAGCCGCTCATCTGCAATTCAAAATCTGCCTTTGCTAAAAGTAACGCTTCTGCTTCTTCCATCTGAAAAGTTGTGACTCCTCCAAGCTGTGCCGCAATATGTCCTAACAATGCAGCAATTAAGGTTCCACTTAAGCTTCCTATGGCAGCGGCAACTGTTTTGGTCTGAATTCCTCCTATTAAAAAGAAACAAACCATACTTGTTACAAATATAAGAATACAGCTTACCAGTACGGAAGAATATCCTTTTAATGACAATGGCAGCAAGATAAAAACAATACAGATAACTGTATATGCCAGTCCTAAAAAGGCCTTTACGCCCTGTTTGCCGCCAATCACTAACAGCACAAGGAAAAACAATACTACAAGTCCTATGATAAGAGGAATACGATTATAATTATAAACGCTGACAGAATAGACTCCTTTATCTGTGGTATCAATTCTTACACTTAAGGTGTCTCCTTCCTGCACATCCACATTATATAAGGCACTAAAGTAATTCGTGATATAACAGATGTCTCCCTTATATCGTCCGGTCAGCAATTCAATCTTTATATCCATGCTTCCCTTGCGAAGTCCTTCGATCTCCTCGTCCACTACCGTATTGTCTTCTACAATCTGCAATACTTTGGCTGTTTCATATTCAATTCCACTAGTCTCTGTAATTGTATAAGTTGGTTTGTCGAGATTCGCCCAATAAATCACTGCGATAAAAGCAATGGCAGCCAGTGCAAAAAGCACTAAGCTGCCAGCCAATTTTATTGACGTTTTGCTATTTTCAAGTTCATTCATTGTCCGACTCTCATTATTAACTTTTTGATTCTTCGAACTCATTCCTTCACCTGTTCATTTCTTAACGACTCTGTTTCTTTTTCATTGCCGCAGCAATTACAACTACGCCTGCTAAAAGTAATAACAGAATGGCTGCAATCGGTGCATTATCTCCGGTATTTACTGCCGGTGTTTCGTCAATTACCATAACATAATCAGAAGCATGTGTAAATAATAAATCTACCGTTCCATCTGCCTTAATTAAGGCATTCATCTTGAACTCCAGCTTACCGGTTACTTCATTATAGTAATATAGCTTGACATATTTTCCTGCATTCTCTGCACCAACATTTACATTAAGAGCTGCTTCAAATCCAAATTCACCATTATGATTAATGCTTATCTGAATTGCTTTATCTTCCCCTGCAACTGCTGCTACGAGATTTGCCGGAATTGTATTTGTATTCACTGTTACACCAAGGTCAATGTTTCCATGGTTTGTATCTTTAATGGTTTTTCCATTGATTTTCCATGTAATACCATTGCTCATTTTAATCACGATTGTTACATCTTTTCCCTGTAATGCCTTTAACACATCGACAGAAATAATGGTTGAAGTATTCATGGTAATTGTAATTGTTGTACCATTTGCTGCATTTGTGATAGCAGAAATTACTGCTGCCCAGTCAGATGCACTGTTTACTGTTACATTTGTTCCCGGTTTGTTATCTTCAGAATCTTTATCATCTGTTTCCTTCGAATCATCTGGTTTCTCAGAATCATCCGGTGTTTCGGAGTCATCCGGTTCTTCGGAGTCATCCGGTTCTTCGGAGTCATCCGGTGTTTCGGAGTCATCCGGTGTTTCAGAATCATCTGGTTCTTCGGAGTCATCCGGTGTTTCAGAATCATCCGGTTCTTCAGAGTCATCCGGTGTTTCGGAATCATCCGGTTCTTCTGCATCTGCCACAAATACAATTTCATCACAGTCACGCACACGAAGTACCGGTACAGAAACATCTGAACTTCCTTCCGGATGCATGTAAAGAATACCAGACGCAGAAATTGTTACTCCTTCTTTTACAAAGGAAGCAAGGGTATTTGTTCCTTCGGTACCGGATAAAATATATCCATCGATAAATACAGCTGCTTCTACGCCGGATTCATCCATTACCCATACTTCTGCTACACCCTTCTTGTCTGAGGTATATTCTACTTTTGTTACTTTTCCTGTTACATTTACAAGCTGTCCACCATAGGTCGCATAATCAGCTGCCTGTTTTGTGGTTACTTTTTTTGCTTCCCAGATATATGGAGCATCCTCTAATATCTCATAAGAAAGCACCTGAATTTCTCTGTCACCCTGATATTCATCAATATATCCGGTAACTCTCATCTTTGTTCCAATTGCAAGTCCTGCTTCTGAGAATGGGAATACACAGATACCGCCAGTCTCATCCTGAATATAAATAGCATCAAAGAAGGTATTATATTCATTTGCTGTTCCTGCTGTTACATATCCTTCTACTGAATAGAAATCACCAAGATTTCCCTTTCTTGCTTCTGCAATTGTGGAAACAGGAAGCTGTTTCTCTACATCAGAGAGAATATTCGATAAAATATTGTAGTTCATGTATGGAAGACTGTCATTGTTATCAATTTCAGCTTCTACTTCAAAGTCAGATAAGAATACGGTACCTGCTACGAAAATGTTTCCGCCTGCTGTGGTTTCCTGCGTTGCTAATTCTACTACATTTCCTTTTTCTACAACAACAGAGCTGTCACCATAGGCTCCGGTTGCTGTCTTACTGTCGATGGAGTAGGTTGTATCATGACCTCTTACTAAGGCAACTGCCTCACTGACAAAATCAGTTGCTGTTCCTTCTGTAATGTCGATAGTACATCCGCTGTATGCACTATACTGCTGTCCCTCTACCACACCAGCTAACCATTTTGAATCAGCCTTGTAATTGGTAAGGTATAAACGATATGCCTGTCCGCCGTTATTTACTTCATCATATCCTTCATCACTATTTACCTTAATGGTAGAACCAATTGCTTCTAAAAGTTTATTTAATTCTGTGGAAGTCTGTCCGTTCGCGGAATCCTGATAGTCAGCAGTACCACAAACGATAATGGAACCACCATTTTTCACATAGTCAGCCACAAGTGCAATAAAGTCATTTTCAAAATGAGATACCACATAGTCACCTGCATTTGCTGTACCATTCTTTTTCGCCGGAGCAGAAACAACTAATAATGCACAATCACTTAAATCCTCTGCTGTAATTCCATCGGTATCAATGACTGCTTTGATATTTTTATCTGCGCAGATATCAATAAATGCACCAACATTTCCACCATAGTAGCCTGTTACATAATCGTTGTAATGAGAACCATCCACGATTACTTTTGTTACAAGCTCCGGTGTGGTATAAGAAAGCTCTAATACATCTTTGTATACCTTTGCAACACCATTTAAGGATGCATTCACTGTTACATTGTAAGTAGTTGCACCTACACCATTATGGGTATAGTTAAAGCTGTAAGTACCTGTTCCTTCTGCTGCAATACTTCCAACACCAGCTGCTTTTAATGCTTCTGCATCTGCGGAATGTACTACTGCACCATCTACAGATACCTCTAAGGAATTTAATACTAATTCTGCTGTTTCATTATTATAGAAATCAATGTTAATATCCAGAGCTTCTCCCTGTACTGCAAGAGCTGCATTTGTATAAGTATCGTTAATACCACAGGCTTCTACTTCACCTACCCAGACCGGAGAGGTTACTGCGATATCGCCATCTGCCTCTGTTACTTTTATGTAATAGTAGGAATAGTTTGCCGGTACTTCGAAGGTTACAACCTCTTCGTTAGAGGTAAGCTTCTTATTTGCAATGCTTAATCCACCATTTACAATAACTTCTACTTTTCCTAATGCTTCCTTATCGGCATCCTTTAAGTCTACGTTAAGGGTTACCTTGTCTGCTACCTGGTCTTTCTCTAAGGAAGTACCCATGATAAAACCATCTAAGGTATAATAAATACTTAAGTTGTTATCTTCTGTTGCATACATACGGTTATTACGCATTGCATCATAG
>CAYMIS010000167.1:0-4251 GCA_964390485.1 uncultured Roseburia sp.
TATCTATTGAACAGAAAATTCTGTTTGAATCAAGCGAATACAAAATACCAGCATTAATGGTATCGATACATATTTTAGTAGATATGTAATCGGTGCATCCATTTATTCAAGCCGGTGTCCGGCAATTAATTCATTTACAACACAACTTAATATCATTTTACAGGAGGATTTTGCCTATGACAAAAACACTGAGAGATTATTTTCCATTAATCAGAGAACGGGAAGAACTGCTTACAGAAATTAAAGAAAAACCAGAACTTAAGGAAATTTATGAAAGCTGGAACTTTGAACAACGGAAGGAGTTTTTAGATTTTTGTACCGGAGCAAAGGGGATAAAGGTTTTGTATGACTCTTTTTTCAAGGAAGTTTTAAATCCGGAGTATGCACCGGAACGTTTGGAAAGCTTTCTTTGTGAAGTATTAAAAAGAAAAGTAAAAATTGTACGGGTGCTTCCCAATGATTCAACACGAATTGCAGATGAGACATCTTTGTTAATTACGGATATTGTGGTGGAATTGGAAGATGGTTCGCTTGCTAATGTTGAAATCCAGAAAATTGGTTACTCTTTTCCGGGGGCCAGAAGTGCTTGCTATTCGGCGGATATGCTTTTGCGCCAGTACAAAAGGGTGCGGGCAAGACAAGGGGATTCTTTTTCTTATAACGATATTAAAAATGTATTTTTAATTGTTATTTATGAAAAAAGTCCGAAAGAGTTCCATGAGTTTCCAGATACATATTTTCATCATTCCAGACAGATGTTTGGAAGTGGGCTAAAGATGAATATGCTACAGGAATTTATCATGATTCCGCTTGACATTTTTAAACAGAAAATGCAGAATAAAAGTGTAACAACGACGTCTGAAGCATGGCTTACATTTTTGTCTGAGGATAAACCGGAGAAGATAATTTCGTTATTGGAGAAGTATCCGGAATTTAAGCCGATGTATGAGACGTTATACCAGATATGTCAGAATACGGAGAAAATTATGGGATTTTTTTCAGAGGAATTAAGAATACTTGACAGAAATACAGTGAAATATATGATAGAACAGCAACAGCAGGAAATTGATGAACTGACAGAGGAAATGAAGCAGAAGAATGCACAGTTGAGTGAGCAGCAAGAACTGTTGCGAAAACAGGAGGAAGAACTAAAACTGCTTCGTAAACAGCTGACAAAGGAATAGGAAAGAATAAAAGAATGTCTCCACGTTTATAAGCGTTGGAGGCATTTTTTGATTCATAGGAATTTTCGTTAATTCCTATGAATCAAAAGCCTCCGGCAAGATTCTTTTTGCTCTATTTAATAAAACATGACCAATTTCCTATAAAAAGTTCACAAATTCACATCTTTACTTTTCTACGTTAAATCAAAGAATTTTGTTACATTTCCACAAAAAACTTCAAAGGTCAAATTAACAACCCCACAGAAAACAACGTTTAAACAATGCTGAAAAGTAAAAATACACAAAAAACCACAAGTTAAAAATGACGAAAAAGAATCGAAACAACATAAAACCACACAAAACAAGTTTGACATCCCACAAAAACAGTCATATAATAAGGAAGAAAAGTGTGGAATTGTGTTGTTTTCAAAACAAAACCAAAAAGATTGCATGGGATAAAACAACAAAAACATGCACAGTGTGGGGGAATACATGAAAAGGTATAACAGTTCAAGAATTCCAAAAAGTGAAAGAATTACAAGGCTGGTGGAGCATCTTTACGAAAAGATGCCGGAAATCGAATCAGCAAGAGCCATTCTTTTAACAGAGTCTTTTAAGCAGACAGAGAATGAGCCTTTGATTATCAGAAAAGCCAAAGCCTTTGAACATATTTTAAAGAATATTCCAATTATTATCCGAAAAGAGGAATTGATTGTGGGAAGCTCCACAATTGCCCCAAGAGGATGTCAGACCTTCCCGGAGTTCTCTTATGAGTGGCTTGAAAAAGAGTTTGATACGGTAGCAGCAAGGGAAGCAGACCCATTTTATATTGCAGATAGAACGAAGCAGGAGCTTTTAGAAGCTAATCGTTATTGGAAGGGAAAAACGACCAGTGAACTGGCAACTGCTTATATGGCACCGGAAACTTTGATGGCAATGGAACATAACCTTTTTACACCGGGGAATTATTTTTATAATGGCGTTGGTCATGTGACGGTACAGTATGAAAAGGTTTTGGCCATTGGTTATGAAGGAATTATGGCAGAAGCGGAAGGAGAACTGAAGAAATGTAAGCCTTCCGATGCAGATTACGCTACCAAGAGCCGTTTCTTAGAGGCAGTACTTATCAGCTGCCAGGCGGTTATTACATACGCGGGCAGATATGCTGAATTAGCAGAAAAGGAAGCAGCAAACTGCAGCGATACAATAAGAAAACAGGAACTGTTACAGATTGCAGCAAATTGCCGTAAGGTTCCGGCAAAAGGTGCAGAAAGCTTTTATGAAGCATGTCAGAGCTTCTGGTTTGTTCAGCAGTTGTTGCAGATGGAATCCTCAGGGCATTCTATTTCACCGGGGCGCTTTGACCAGTATATGTATCCTTACTATAAAAAGGATATGGAAGCCGGAAGGCTTACCAGGGAAGCAGCACAGGAATATATTGATTGTATTTTTGTGAAACTGAATGATTTGAATAAATGCAGAGATGCAGACAGCGCGAAGGGCTTTGCAGGCTACAGCTTGTTCCAGAATATGATTGTGGGAGGCCAGGACAAAGAGGGGTTGGATGCAACAAATGATTTGTCCTTTATGTGTATCGAAGCCTCTTTTCATGTATTTTTACCGCAGCCGTCCCTTTCGGTCAGAGTATGGAACGGAACCCCTCATGAACTGCTTCTTCGGGCAGCGGAGCTAACAAGAACAGGAATTGGACTTCCGGCTTATTATAATGACGAAGTGATTATACCATCCCTTATGAATATGGGACTTACCTTAGAAGATGCAAGAACCTACAACATTATCGGTTGCGTGGAGCCACAGAAGGCGGGAAAAACCAATGGCTGGCATGATGCAGCATTCTTTAATATGTTAAGACCATTAGAACTGGTATTTTCAAACGGAATTGACAATGGAGAGCAGATTGGACCACAGACCGGAGAAGTTGAGGAAATGACAAGCTTTGAAGATTTTTTTGAAGCTTATCAGACCCAGATGAACTATTTCATTGAATTGCTGGTAAATGCAGATAATGCCATTGACCAGGCTCATGCAGAGAGAGCACCGCTTCCTTATCTGGCAAGTATGGTGGATGACTGTATGAAACGGGGAAAAACCTGTGAGCAGGGTGGTGCCATTTATAATTTTACCGGACCCCAGGGCTTTGGAATTGCCAATGTGGCAGATTCCTTATATGCCATTAAAAAGCTGGTATTCGATGAGAAAAAAGTTTCCATGGCAGATTATAAAAAAGCACTGCTTTTCAACTATGGAAAAGATATAAATTCTTTGGTAGTGGCACAGGTGGCTGGAAAGGTTACAAGAGAATTTGCCAGTCAGGGTGTTACGGCAGATGCGAAAACCATCGCAGCAGCAACACAGGAGATTATCCGGGCATCTGTAACAGAAGAAGAAAAACAGAAATATCAAAAGATATTGGATTTAATAGAAGAAGTACCAAAATTCGGAAATGATGATGAAACCGTAGATGCCATGGCAAGAGAAGCGGCATACACCTATACAAGACCGCTGTTACAGTACAGCAATCCACGAGGCGGAGCCTTCCAGGCGGGATTATATCCGGTATCTGCAAATGTCCCGTTAGGAGCCCAGACAGGAGCAACACCGGATGGAAGATTAGCAGGAGTTCCGGTGGCAGATGGTGTTTCGCCAACAGCAGGAAAGGATATAAATGGTCCTACAGCCGCAGCAAATTCAGTGGCAAGACTTGACCATGGAATTGCATCGAACGGAACCTTATTTAATCAGAAATTCCATCCATCTGCATTAAGCGGCGAAGAGGGACTTGAGAATTTTGTAAATCTGATTCGAACCTATTTCGAGAAAAAAGGAAGCCATGTGCAGTTTAATGTTGTATCAAGGGAGACCTTATTAGATGCACAGGAACACCCGGAAAATTATAAGCACCTTGTGGTACGGGTTGCAGGCTACAGTGCATTATTTACAACCTTATCCAGAAGCCTGCAGGATGACATTATCAGACGTACCGAGCAGGGCTTTTAACAGAGGGAAAGGCTATGGAAGAATTATTACAGACAAAGGGAAGAATTTTTGATATTCAAAGATATTCTAT
>CAYMIS010000168.1:0-4212 GCA_964390485.1 uncultured Roseburia sp.
CGGAAATATCAGATTCTGAGGTACGGCTGGTAGGTGGAATAGAAAATGTAGATGTCCAATGTTTGGAATCCTTTGATTATGCTGCATTAGGTCATATTCATAAAAGCCAGAAGATAGGCAGGGAAACAAACCGTTATTGTGGTACCTTGTTACAATATTCCGTTAGCGAGGCGGCAGATGAAAAAACGCTTCTTATGACAGAACTTGGCAAAAAGGGTACTATGCCCGTTCTTACAAAGCTTCCATTAAAACCTATGCGAAAAGTGCGTAGGCTAATAGGTGGAATCGAAGAGATTCTTGAGATGGCAGCAGAAGAAAATTGTCATGATTTTGTAAGTATTACTTTAACAGATGAGGTGGAGGCATACCATCCAAAAGAACGCTTAGAGGCTTGTTATGATCATATTTTAGAGATAAAAATTGACAATGCAAGAACCAGAAAACTGTTAGAATTTACAGAGATTGAGAACGAAAGCTTAGAACCTTACGATGCGTTTGTGGCATTTTTCAAGGAAATGAACGGTAGAGAATTGACGGAAGAGGAACAGACTCTGATGCAGGAAATAATCAATGGTCAGAAGGAGGAAGTAGAATGAAACCATTAATGCTGACAATGTCTGCTTTTGGCTCCTATGCTGGAAAAGCGGTTATTGATTTTACAAAGAAGCAGAACGGAATTTTTCTGATTACCGGAGATACAGGAGCGGGAAAAACCACAATTTTTGATGCAATTACCTATGCACTTTATAATCAGACCAGTGGGGGAGAACGTAATGGTAATATGATGCGAAGCCATTATGCCTTGCCAGAGACAGAAACTTATGTGGAACTGGAATTTTTCTATGGAGGAAAAACATATAAAATAAAAAGAAATCCGGAATATAAAATAGAAAAAACTCTGAAAAATGGAAAAGTCAGGGAGCAGAAGGTGACTGCCAATGTAGAATTAACATTACCGGATGGTACTGTTTATCCGGAAAAAAAGAATGCTACAGATGGAAAGATTGTAGAAATTCTGGGACTTACAGCAGACCAGTTTACCCAGATTGTCATGATTGCCCAGGGAGACTTTTTAAAGCTTCTCTATACCAAGTCCGATGACCGGAAAAAAATATTTACAAAGCTTTTTAAAACCGGTATATATTGGCGGATTCAGGAGGACTTAAAAAGAAAATCCCAAAGCATGGATGAATTGATAGCTGAAAATGAGAGAGCAATGGCACAGGAAAAATCCAGAATTATTTATCCAGAGGGTTTTTCTTGGGAAGAAGAGGGGGATGCAGAATTCCAAACAGAACAGAAGGAGGAAAAACAGGAACTGCCTGATGCCGAAAAAACAGACGAGCATACAGAATTACACAATCTTGTTACAAGAATTAAAGAACAAGAGAAACAGGTGGCTGTAAAGTACGAGAATTGCCAGAAGGAAGTTGCAAATTTGACCAAAGAATTGTCGAAATTGGAGGAAGTAAATAAATTATTTGCGGCACTGGAACGTATCGAGACGGATTTAGAAAAAGTTGAGTTATATAAATCGGACGAAGAACTTCGTAGAAAAAAAATTGTAGAAGCATTAGCAGCAGAGAAAACGGCTCCTTTTGAAGAAAGAAAGCAGGAAAAAGAACGCTTGCTGGAAGAATCAGAAAAGATATTGGCAGACATAACAAAGTGGCTGGAAGAATCCGGAATGAATTTGCAGGAAAAAGAAAACCTTTATAAAGAGCAGGAGCGGATAAGTCAGATGCGCCTGACCGGCTGGAAAAAAGAAATTTTGCAGATAGAAAATCTGCTTCCGGATTATGAGCAGCTAGAGCTGGTGCAGCATAAATTGCAGTCGGCAGAGGAAGAACTGGCACTTTGTGAAAAACAATTTGCAAAGCAGATGTTTGCAAAGGCAGAGCATATTTACGTGATACAAAGTCAGCGGAAACTGGCGGTTCAGCATATGGAGCAGGCAAAAACGGAATGGATGAAGGCTGTCAGCAGGGCACAGGAAGCAGTTTTAGCCTATGAAAGAATGTATCAGCTTTTTATGGAAGAACAGGCGGGGATTCTGGCCCAGAGTTTAGAGGAGAATGTACCATGCCCGGTGTGTGGTTCTCTTCATCATCCCACACCGGCAGGACTTTCAGAGGAAGCTGTGTCAGAGCAGGAGGTTAATGAAGCAAAGAGACAGAGAGAGAAGCTGGAAAAAGTACGAGAGGATGCGCATCAGGTATTTGAAGGCTGTAAAAATCAGTATGAGGAATTAGACAGACAGTTGGAGCAGCTGTGCACGGTGTTCCTGCATGAGGCAGAGATAGAATATGAAGATTATGTAAACCAGTTGTCGGATGCCAGACAGCAGCTATTGAAACAAAACAGCACAAGCAGAGGAATGACTGCTTTGGAAGATGAGAATGCCGATGAGCAGATACAGAAAAAGGTGTTAGAAGAAAAACGGAATCTTTGTCAAAATATAAAAATGCAATGTATGAGAATTCAGGAAGGGCTGCTTTATCAATCAAGAGCGGCGGCATTGTTTCAGAAAAATTCCCTCGAAAAACAGATGGAAAAGGAAGAACGGACGCTAGCAGCGGCCGGCAGCCAGCTAGAGAAACTGAAGGAGGACATTCATTTAAAACGTGGTCAAAAGCTTCAGGAGGAAGAGAAGCAGAAAACTCTCATAAAAGAATTGGCAAAGGCGAAAAAGGATTATGTAACAGCTCTTGGAAAGTCAGCATTTGAAACAGAGGAAGCATACCAACGGGCAAAGCTTCCGGAACGAAGCAGAAATAAGCTGGAGCGGGAGAGTGAAGATTATAAAAAACGCTGTCAGCAGTTAGAGAGTCAAAAGCAGATATTAGAAAAGCAGGTAAAAGGAAAAACTCCGGCAGATACGACAGAATGGAAAGAAAAACTGACAGAAAAAGAAAAGGAAAGGAAAGCTTTAGAGCGTCAGCGAATTGGACTTAATAATGCCTATAGCACAAATTTGTCCGTACTTTTGAATTGTGAAAAGTATTTGTTAAAAGCAGAGGAGCTGGCAAAGGAAGATGTAGTAGTGAAAAGCCTGCATAAAACTGCCAGCGGAAGACTTTCCGGTTCTGCAAAAATTGATTTTGAAACTTATATTCAGCGACAGTATTTTAAACAAATTATTCAGGAAGCAAACAAGCGCCTATTGACGATGAGCAATCATCAGTTTATGCTTAAGTTAAAGGAAGAAGCAAGTGCAGGAAAGAAATCAAATGAAGGACTTGATTTGTCTGTATACAGTCTGATAACAGATAGTGAGCGGGATGTAAAAACCCTCTCCGGTGGAGAATCTTTTTTAGCAGCACTTGCTATGGCACTTGGCCTTTCGGATATTGTTGGACGCAAGGCCGGAGCAATTCATATGGATATGATGTTTATTGATGAAGGCTTTGGTTCACTGGATGCTTATTCCAGAGCACAGGCGATTGAAGTTTTACAACAGATGACGGGAGATAACCGGCTGGTAGGAATTATTTCCCATGTAACAGAATTAAAAGAACAGATAGACCATAAGCTGGTGGTTACACGTTCAGATAAAGGAAGTAAAGCAAATTGGGAGATGTAATGAAAAAAGCAAAACAGCCCATAGGGGTATTTGATTCTGGAGTTGGCGGAATCAGTGTCTTACGGGAATTAGTAAAATTAATGCCGAATGAAAATTATATATTTTATGGAGATTCCGGGAATGCTCCCTATGGAACTAAGACCTTAGAGGAAGTGCAGCAGCTGACATTGCAGGATGCAGAACACTTGTATAAGCAGGGGATTAAAGCCCTGATAGTAGCCTGCAACACAGCTACTAGTGCGGCTGTTCATTTATTGAGAGAAAAATATGTGGATATTCCGGTAATTGGTATTGAACCTGCATTAAAGCCGGCGGTTTTGTTCAAGGAAAATCCGAGTGTACTTGTGATGGCAACACCAATGACAATTCGTGAAGAAAAATTTCATAACTTAATGTTACGGTTTAAAAGTCAGGCACAAATATTTCCGCTGCCATGTCCGGGGCTTGTGGAGTTTGTGGAGAAAGGGGACTTAGACAGTATAGAATTGGAAGAGTTCCTAAAACAGTTGTTTGCACCCTATGAAAAAGAACAGATTGATGCAGTGGTATTAGGGTGCACTCATTATCCGCTGGTGCGCGAAAAAATTCAAAAGGTGCTAGGGGGACAGGTAAAGCTTTTTGATGGAGGA
>CAYMIS010000169.1:0-4080 GCA_964390485.1 uncultured Roseburia sp.
CAGCAGACAGCCTTCATGTAGGACATTTCATGGCACTTTGCTTAATGAAACGTCTCCAGATGGCAGGAAACAAACCAATTGCCTTAATCGGTGGCGGAACAGCCATGATTGGTGATCCATCCGGTCGTACCGACATGCGCCAGATGATGACAGAAGAAACAATTGCACACAACGTAGAATGCTTCAAGAAACAGATGAGCCGCTTTATCGATTTTTCTGATGACAAGGCACTTCTTGTAAACAACGCTGACTGGCTTATGGGCTTAAATTACATTGACGTATTACGCGAAGTTGGTCCACACTTCTCTGTAAACCGTATGTTAACAGCAGAATGCTACAAGCAGCGTATGGAAAAGGGATTAAGCTTCTTAGAGTTTAACTACATGATTATGCAGAGCTACGATTTCTACAAATTATTCCAGGATTACGACTGTAACCTTGAATTTGGTGGTGACGACCAGTGGAGTAATATGCTTGGCGGTACCGAACTTATCCGCCGTAAATTAGGAAAAGATGCACATGCTATGACCATTACACTTCTTCTTAACTCAGAAGGAAAGAAAATGGGTAAAACTCAGTCCGGTGCTGTATGGCTCGACCCAAACAAAACTTCTCCATTCGACTTCTTCCAGTACTGGAGAAATGTGGCAGATGCTGACGTATTAAAATGTATCCGTATGCTGACCTTCCTTCCATTAGAAGAAATCGAAGCTATGGATTCCTGGGAAGGTGCACAGCTTAACCAGGCAAAAGAAATCCTTGCATATGAATTAACAAAATTAGTTCATGGCGAAGAAGAAGCTGAAAAAGCAAAAGAAGCTTCCCATGCATTATTTGCCGGTGGCGGTGACTCTGCAAATATGCCAACAGTGGAATTAACAGCAGAAGACTTCGCAGAAAGAGATATGGACATTATGGCTGTCTTAGTTCGTGCAGGTCTTGACAAAACCCGTTCCGATGCCCGCCGTGCCGTAGAACAGGGTGGTGTTACAGTTGCTGATGAAAAAGTAACAGACATCAAAACTACCTACAACGCAGACTTCTTTAAAGGTGATGGCGTTGTTGTAAAACGTGGTAAAAAGAAATTTGTGAAAGTGATTATGAAATAAGAAATAATGAACTTTCCATAAAATAAAAAATCCCTGACATTCTAATGTGACTTCATTTCCTGAGTTCACATAAAATGTCAGGGATTTTTTTATTTTTCTTTAAACTTCATATGAAAAATCCACACTGCTAATACCAGTCCATTCTTTTATCCTCGTCATGTTATTTTTCAACGTTCAGATACCCTGCCTTCACAAGCCTTCCCCGCACCACCGGTGCAACCACAGCTGACACAGCCATCTTTATCAAATCTGCTGGAATAAATGGCAGGATGCAGGCTGTAACAGCTGCAGGAATGTCGGAATTAGTCACATATACAAACCACAGGGTTCCCACTATATAACAGGCAATCGTTCCAAGAACCATCCCAAGCAAGTATCCTGTTTTTTTCCCGGAAAAGCATTCTGTAAACCATCCGGTTATCCACACCAGAAAAATGTACCCGATAAGATATCCACCTGTGGGTCCGAATAACTTTCCAACACCTCCTGAAAATCCGGAAAATACCGGAATTCCTACTAATCCAATCAGAAGATACAGTATACAGGAAATACCGCCTTTCTTCCAACCAAAAATATATGTCTCAAAATACAGCACCAGTGTTGTAAGTGATATCGGAATTGCTCCAATTGGTACTGTAAAAGGTGCAGCAATGCATATCAGAGCAGTCATCAACGCTATCAGTGTCATTTCTGACACAGAAAGCTTTTCTCTCTTTCTCATTTGTTCCTCTTTTCCTATATTACTCCCAAAATACCACAGGCAAGTACCAGTGCACCTAACACAATACGATACCATCCAAAGACTTTAAAGTCATGCTTTTTGATATATCCCATTAAGAACTTAATTACAAATAATGACACTGCAAAAGCAACTGCCATACCTACTAAAAGAATTACACCTTCTGCCATTGTCATGCTGTTATTTAAAAGGAATTTTGCTCCTTTTAAAAGGCTTGCACCAAACATAACCGGAATTGCAAGGAAAAATGTATATTCTGCGGCTACTGTTCTTGATACTCCCAGTAATAGTGCTCCTACAATCGTTGCCCCGGAACGGGAAGTTCCCGGAAAAATAGCTGCTATCAGCTGAAACATTCCAATCCAGAATGCCAGACGATAATCTAACGCCTGTAATGTATTTACTTTTGCTTCTTTTCCCTTATGCTGGTTCTCAATCAGTATAAAAGCGATACCAAACAATATCAGCATAATCGCCACTGTCTGATAATTATAAAACCACGCTTCCAACTGCTCATCAAACAACACACCAATAATTGCTGCCGGCACGCAGGATACAAGAATATGGAACCATAATTTAAAGATATCTGTTTTCACCCATGCTCCTGCTCCCTTTGTGGCTAAAGGCTCTTTGTTTGTCTTTTTACCAAAAGGCCATATTTGGCTCCAAAAAAGAATTACTACTGCAAAGATTGCTCCTAACTGAATCACAACCTCAAACATGCTGTAAAATTCTTCGGATACATTTAGTGAAACAACCTCATTCAACAGAATCATATGTCCTGTACTGCTGATAGGAAGCCATTCTGTAATACCTTCCACAATTCCAAATAATATTGCTTTTAAAATTTCTATCAATTCCATACTTCTGCCTTTCTCTGCCCTAATTACTTCTAATATAATTATCGGCAGCCTTTTTGCTTTTTACCTGCCACAAATAGTTTTCTACTAGTCTATTCATAAAAGGATATTTTAAAACCTGTGTTATTGTCTCATTGTTTTTTCAGACTGTCAATGTACCAAAGAAATTCTTTAGAATTATTAAGAATTTACTAACTATCTTCTGCAAAAATCACATTACTCCCAAGAGATACTCTTTCCTAATAAAGTTAAATTTTTATTTGACAATATAATAGCAATA
This sequence comes from uncultured Roseburia sp., assembly GCA_964390485.1. Lineage (GTDB taxonomy): Bacteria > Bacillota > Clostridia > Lachnospirales > Lachnospiraceae > Roseburia. Next base: position 2,989 of record CAYMIS010000169.1, read on the forward strand.
CTTTTATACTTTATTTTGTAAAATTACTAAAGTGTATATTTAAGGAGGATTTAGTCATGGAAAAAGGTAATTTAGGGTTAAAACTATCGTTTTACACAGTAAGCGCATTTATTCTTGCGTTTTTAGGACAGACCACTCTGCTATTTTTATTAGCCGGTGTCGTGCTTCTTGTAGAAAAGAATGAATGGGCAACACGTCAGATGATTCAGGCAATCTGTTTATGCTTTGTATCAAGTTTAGTTAGTCGCGTTATAAATGTTTTTGATTTCATTTATAACATTCCAATTCTTGGAACAGCATGGGGAACAATCATTACAATTGTTAATTCCGTTTTAGCTCTTGCGATTCTTGCATTCTGTATCATCGGTATTATGAATACTGTGAAAGGAAAAGATGCAAACATTCCGCTTGCTTCTAAATTTGCTGACTGGGCATATGGTATTGTCCGGGAAAGTGTTATTGTAAATCAGCCAGTTCAGCCTATGAATACTCAGGCACCTGTTCAGGATGGTCCAGTTACCCAGCAGCTTCAACCTGAACAGCAGACAAACAATTTCCAGCAGTAATATATTTTATTTCTCTGGTAGGATAAAAGTTTAATTCATAAGAATTTCTAAAATAAAAAGAATGCGAAGTATAAACCTCGCATTCTTTTTATTTTCAAAAGGCGACAATCGGATTTGAACCGATGATAAGGGTGTTGCAGACCCGTGCCTTACCACTTGGCTATGTCGCCGTATTCTTTTTCAAATAGATTCCGGAACTCTGTCAGAGCCTTTCTTTTTCTGTTTCTACTATATTATATGTCATTCGAATCTTTTTATGACTGACATTTACATGAAAGATTTTATCAAAAGCTTTTTTGTTCGTCAAGTTTTTTATTTACAATACTTTCTACAAAGAAAAAACTCTCAAAAGATACTTCTTTGAGAGTTTTCAGAGGCGACAATCGGATTTGAACCGATGATAAGGGTGTTGCAGACCCGTGCCTTACCACTTGGCTATGTCGCCATATTTTATTGTTACAGTATAACTGTAATGACTCCAACGGGAATCGAACCCGTGTTACCGCCGTGAAAGGGCGATGTCTTA
>CAYMIS010000170.1:0-4065 GCA_964390485.1 uncultured Roseburia sp.
TCTTGAGAAATATCATAGACTTTCATCGCATATTCTCCTCGCCAAATTCAAATTTATATAACTCATTGTAAAATCTCCCTAATATTTATGCAATGATATTTTTTGATGTTGTGATAGCCCTTTCCCACCAATTCAACTCCACAAAAAAAATGCCCCATATCAGCAATTTAAACTGATATAGAGCATCTATTTACAACAACTTAACTTTTCACTTTTCAAATGCAACTTGCACTAACTGACCTAGTTCTCATTCATCTTCGCCAATTTCGCAGTCTGGTCCGCTGCGATACAAGCATCAATAATCTCCTGAATATCACCATTCATAATCTTATCTAATTTATACAATGTCAGGTTGATGCGGTGGTCTGTTACACGTCCCTGTGGGAAGTTGTAGGTTCTGATTTTTTCAGAACGGTCACCGGTACCAATCTGGCTCTTACGAAGCTCAGCTTCTGCATCGTGAGCCTTCTGGCATTCGATATCGTAGAGTTTCGCACGTAATAAAGCGAAGGCTTTTGCTTTATTCTGTAACTGGGATTTCTCTGTCTGGCTGTATACCACGATTCCGGTTGGATAGTGGGTTAAACGCACCGCAGAGTCTGTGGTGTTGACACACTGACCACCGTTACCGGAAGCACGCATAACGTCAATACGGATATCTTTTTCATCGATTTCAACTTCTACATCCTCAGCTTCCGGCATAACAGCCACACTGATAGTGGAGGTATGGATACGTCCGCCGGATTCTGTTTCCGGTACACGCTGTACACGATGTACACCGGATTCATATTTCATCACAGAATAAGCACCCTGTCCGGTAATCATAAAGGTAACACTCTTCATACCACCGATTCCGGTATCATCCACTTCCATAAGCTCTGTTTTCCAGTTTTTGCTTTCTGCATAATGCTGATACATACGGTAAATTTCAGCAGCGAAAAGAGCCGCTTCGTCTCCACCTGCACCTGCACGGATTTCCACCATAACGTTTTTGTCATCGTTAGGGTCCTTTGGAAGAAGTAAAATTTTTAATTCATTTTCAAGCTCTTCTACACGGTCCTTTGCATCGTTAAGCTCTTCTTTTGCCAGTTCACGCATTTCTTCGTCAGATTCTTCCTCTAACATTGCAAGGGAATCCTCTATATTCTGCTTGCACTGTTTGTATTCCTTGTAAGCCTCAACGATTGGAAGCAGGTCACTCTGCTCCTTCATCAGTTTACGGAAACGCTCCGGATTATTTGCCACATCCGGCTCACTTAACTCACTCATTAATTCCTCATAACGGATAATCAAATCCTCTAATCTATCAAACATCTTATTACCTCCTATAACACACCTGTAACAACACGGTCATTTCCGGATAAATCCTTAATCACTTTTACCATGGCAAAACCAGCTTCCTTCAATAAAGTAGAAACTGCTTCTCCCTGGTCATGACCGATTTCAAAAAGAATATGTCCGCCCGGATTTAAGTAATCACCACATTTTTCCACAATCTTGCGGTAAAAATATAAACCATCTTCTTTTCCGTCTAAGGCTTCCATTGGTTCAAAGGCTTTTACCTCCGGCATCAGTTTTTCTATCTCCTCTGTCGGGATATATGGCGGATTGGATACAATCACATCAAAGGTTCCCGTTACATTGTCAAACAAATCGCTACGTTCGAATAAAACAGAAACTTCGTTCAGCTTCGCATTTTCCTTCGCCACATTTAATGCCTGTTTGGAAATATCTACTGCATACCCCTCTACTTTTGAAACATTATGCAGAATGCTTACTATGATGCAGCCGGAACCCGTACACATATCAAGTACCTTCATTCCCGGACTAACAACCTTTAACGCTTCCTCCACAAGGGTTTCTGTATCCTGTCTTGGAACAAGTACACTGGAATTGACCTTGAATTTCAATCCCATAAACTCTGTTTCTCCAATAATATACTGCAATGGAATATGCTCTGCCCGCTTCTTTATGGCAATTTCATACTCCCTCAGTTCTTCCTCGGAAATATCCTCGTTCATATGCATATAATAAAAATTACGGTCGATTTTACAAACCATTTCTAATAACAGCCATGCATCTGTTTTCACATCCACAATGCCTGCCATTTCTAATACTTTTTCACCCAGACTTATTAACTCACGATAAGTCATACTGTTTCCTCATTTCTCTCATTCTGACGAATTTCTTCTACATAAGATTTCCAGTCAAAAACTGCCTCTACGGAAGCAATTGCAACCTCAATCATTTCGTCATCCGGTTCTTTGGTTGTGATGTTCTGCAGCCATAAGCCCGGCTTGCTTAACAGATTCACCAACGGATTATCACTTCTTCCCGCAATTCGGATAAATTCATAGGATACCCCGGAAATTACCGGAATCAGTAATAAACGAAGAACTACTTTTAATACTGCTGAATCCACACGGATAAACATAAAAAACAAAATGCTGATTAACATTACAATCAGTAAAAAGCTGGTTCCACAGCGCTTATGCTGTTTCGAACTTTTCCTCACATTTTCCACTGTAAGGTCTAATCCATGTTCAATGCAGTTAATGCATTTATGCTCTGCACCATGATACATATAAACTCTGCGGATATCTTTCATTAAAGAAATCAAAGCTACATATCCAATAAAAATTACCAGACGGATAACTCCTTCTAACAGCGCAATCGCCCATACCGATGGAATAAACTGTTTAAAAAACGTGGATATGTAATAAGGAAGAATCATAAAAATACCAACTGCCAAAAGAACAGATATTACCATTGTTCCTCCCATCATGGCATCTTCCTGCTTTTTTTCCTTTTTCTCAAGCTTTTCTAATTCTTCCTTAGATAAGCTCTCTTTTTTCTTTTTATCGTCTTCCTCTTCCTCAAAAAAGGATGCGGAAAAGGTCAGGGTTTTCATTCCCAATACCAACGACTCTATAAAGCTGAATACACCCCGTAAAAGCGGCATATTTCTTATTTTCTTATTCTGAATGATTCCAGTATATTCTGAAACCTCTACGATTATTTCATGGTCAGGCTTTCTGACTGCTACGGCATATTTTTCCTGATTTTTCATCATTACGCCTTCCATAACTGCCTGTCCACCAATGCCGGAATACCTCATATCTGTCACACTCCGAAGCTTATTTTTATTCAGGAACAATAAAACTCTATTGCTTTAAATACATTAGATTCAATCATTACCTCTTACTCCAAAAAAAGGTTGAGATTCTAAAACCTCAACCTTATCTGCAGCTACATTTGATTACTGATTCATACCATATTTCTTATTGAACTTATCAATACGTCCATCAGTTCTAGCAGTCTTCTGCTGTCCTGTGTAGAATGGATGACACTTAGAACAAATTTCTACGTGGATATCACCTTTTGTAGATCTTGTAACAAATGTGTTACCACAGTTACATGTAACATTTGATTCAGTATAATCTGGATGGATTCCTTCTCTCATGATTTTCACCTCTTTTATTCTTATCGTTTTAAAGTTACGCATGTCTCATATTCTTTGGTGATACCGCATATCTGACTTCAGATACTTTCTGCATATCATCTGTACCCGTATACCCGATCCGCATATGGCACTTATTGCAAAGAATATACACGTTCTCAGCCCTTTATAGAAAGAGCCTCTCCCACTGTCCAAAATCTGCTGGCAGATTTTTTATCCCGATAAACAGCTTATTCAGTATAGCATAGCATATATCGTAAATCAAGGCTTTTTTGTAAAAAGTGCCATTTTTGTGCCGTTTTTCACAAAATTTCTTAAAATCTGCCTTTAAAAAGATTTCCGTCACTTATAAATTATATAATGCGATTCTTTTTTACCATCGCAATATAGTCTTTATTGGTTCTTGTTCTTGCAAACATATTTAAAATATTTTCCACCGCTTCGTCCGAACGCATACCATTATAGGCTTTACGCATAATATCTACTGCTTCCTGCTCTTCTGCATCTAACAGTAAATCTTCACGTCTCGTACCGGATTTTACAATGTCAATGGCCGGAAATACTCTCTTTTCCGAAAGCTTACGGTCTAACACAAGTTCCATGTT
>CAYMIS010000171.1:0-4055 GCA_964390485.1 uncultured Roseburia sp.
TATTACCACAAATAAAAACAGACAACAATAAAATATTCTTCAAACTGGAAATTGATTTTATCAATAAATGTATCTGTATTTTTTTGAAAAATCCATATACTACAAAATGTGAGAAAGAATGATCGGAAAGTGTGGTGATTAAGATGGAAAAGAGAATTCAAAAATATCGAGTCTTTTTGTATATATTTCTTGGTTTTGCAATTGGAATGTTCTGTTGGGCAGCCTATAGTTACTATAAACAAAGCATTCCCGATACCATAAGAATTAAGGCAGGAACGAGTGAAGAGATAAATTTTGGAATTCCTGCATCAGGAACCATTTTGACAGATTCTTCCCAAGTAATAGCTTTTAACCAGCCCGTTACCCTTGTAGCAGGTCAAAGCCATGATTCTTATGAGATGGAGCTCAAGCTTTTTGGATTAGTACCATTGAAAAACATTGATATTGAAGTGATAGAAGATACCATGCTTACTCCAATCGGGGAGCCTATAGGTATCTATGTAAAAACGCAAGGAGTATTGGTAATTGATACGGGAGAGTTCGAAAGTACATCTGGAGAAAAAGTGTCACCTTCTATGTATAAGCTGCAGGAAGGCGATTATCTGACTGCAATGGACGGCGTTGCCGTTACAGGCAAAAAACAGATTAAGGAATATGTAGAGCAAAGTGAAGGGAAAGATATTGTGTTTCAGGTTTCGCGAAAAGAGGACGTTATTCAGGTAAAAATCACACCGGAATGTGATGAACAGGGAACCTATAAAATGGGGGCGTGGTTAAGAGACAGTGCTCAAGGAATTGGGACTATGACATATCTTGACCAGAACAACCAGTTTGGTGCTTTGGGACATGGTATTAATGATATGGACACCGGAGAGCTTTTGAAGCTCGGAAATGGCTTGCTCTATCAGACTCAGATTGTTGCAATTCAGAAGGGAGAGCGTGGAACGCCGGGAGAACTGACCGGTATTATAGAGTATGAACCGGATAAGGTAACGGGTGTAATAACCAAGAATACCGGAGAAGGAATCTATGGTGCGGTGACAGAAGACTTTCGACAGGGTGAAGAACAGATTGCACCATTGCCCGTTGCGTTAAAGCACGAGATAACAACGGGAAAAGCACAAATATATTGTAATGTGGAAGGAACGTCTGATTTGTATGATATCGAATTGATAAAGCTTGCGTATAATGAAGAAAACAAGAATCGACAGATTTCGTTTCGGGTGACAGACGAACGCCTGCTAGAGTTGACAGGAGGAATTGTTCAAGGAATGTCGGGAGCGTGCATGATTCAGGATGGAAAGATAATAGGTGCAGTGACCCATGTTCTTGTTGATGACCCACAAAAAGGATATGGAATATTTATTGAGGATATGATTTCAAATAATTAACAAGATAAGTAATATAAATCAGCATGAAATATAGGGAAGGAAAAACAAGTTACTGTTTGGGCGACGTCGTGATTGCACAATAGGAATAGAAACAGTAAAATCAAGCTATATTAATTAATACTATTTGAGAAAGGTTGGAAGCATATGGCAGTAATTCATGTAAATAACGATAGCTTTGAAAAAGAAGTGTTACAGTCAGAAAAACCGGTTTTGGTTGATTTCTGGGCACCTTGGTGTGGTCCATGTAAAATGCTTGGACCGATTATAGATGAGATTGCAGAGAATGTGGACAATATAAAAATCTGTAAACTAAATACAGATGAAGCAGATCAGATAGCGATTCGCTATAGAGTTATGTCTATACCGACCTTAATCATTTTTAAGGCTGGACAGCCGGTCGCCACCTCTGTTGGTTTAAAATCAAAATCAGAAATATTACAATTCCTAAACTCATAACAGAAAACAAAAACCCGAAAGTGTTTGCTTTCGGGTTTTGTGGTCTATGCAGTAATAAATGCCGAATTGGAATAGGTATCTTCCTGTATCAAAGCTTCTAATTTATTAAATTCCTTTGACGGGAAAGTAGTCCAATTTTCTTCATATAAAGCCATATGTTTCTTATCTGTGTAAAAATCAAATTCCTTATAGATACTTTCAGCCAGATGATGTAAATCAACTTCAGCAAAGAACAAAACCTCTTTCACAGGAATTATTTCAATAAAATCAGAAAAATCCATTGCACCATGCGTATGAAGTTCTTTCCAGTGACAGGTTTCTTTTTGAGAGTAGAGAATGTATAAAAGCGTAGTATCGCTGGAATTATCAATAAAAAGTATATAGCTACCTGGTGCTTCGTCGAAAGAAACATAGCCAGATGATATTTTACCTGAAATAAGTTTATTTACGAATTGAATCAGATGTCCTGCAACATCATTACCCCATTTATCAGAAGCCGAAACGGCAGTTCTCTTAGAAAAAGTACAGAATTCAGCTTCAAACCATCCATTTTCGATGGCATTAATCTTAAAACTAACAGATTGCATATAAAATTACCCCTCTTACAAAATACTTAGGTGATATTTACCACTTCTCAATCATAACAATACGATGAATTGTGTTAAATGTCAACATAATTTACCAATATTCTACAAAAAATACAATATTATACATAAAAAAGGATTAATTTAATTTTTTTGAAATTTTCGAAGAGTTTATATTGTGATTTTGCTCAAAGAAAGAAAGTTCCCATTCGGCGAAAACTGCCAAAAACAAAGGATGAACATAGATTTTACTTACGAAGAGAACGTAAAAAGTGTTAAAATAATATTTGTAACAGTTAAATTGCGAAAAAATGCTATGTTGAAAAGTTGAAGGGCAGGGATAACATGTTTGAGATTGGTGACTATGTTGTAAAGGCAAATAATGGAATATGTAAAATAGAAGATATTGGTCGTCTGGATATATCCTCAGCGAACAAGGACAGGTTGTATTTTTATTTGAATCCGATCAGTGAAATGAATTCAAGACTGTATGTGCCGGTTGATAAAGCAGACACCGGATTACGAAAAGTAGTTACGGAAGAGGAAGCGTGGAAAATTATCGAGCAGATTCCTGAGGTGGAAGAAGCCTGGATATCTGATGACAAGCAGCGCGAGCAAAAATATAAGGAAGCAATTCAGAGCTGTGACCTGCAAGTGTTGATTAGTATTATAAAGAATATGTATCATAGAAAAGAAAAAAGAACAGCACAAGGTAAAAAGAATACCTCAGTTGACGAATATTTTTTCAAACTTGCAGAGAACAATCTTTATACAGAGCTTGCCTTTGCAATTGGGCGTGAGAAGGATGAGATGAGACAGATTATAACGGATAAGATAGAGGGGAAATAAAAGATAGTATTTTTCTTCCATAGTGTTTGTAGTATATGGAAGGCATCTGTTGAGAATTTTATTTTTAGCCATATGGAGTCATTCAAAAAAACGATGGCTAAGGCAGTAGGACTGAGTAATCCGGAAGATTTGGCTTGAAAATTGTAGAAGAAAGACACGGTGTTTATTTGAAAGTTTTAATGATTCAAAAACAGGAATCGTCTTACTAAACAATATGAAGTAATATAAAATAAATGTTTGACAATTCCTACAATTCATGCTTTTGAAAGGTATTGCACACTAGATAAAAGGCGAAAAATAGGCATTTTTGAGCAATTAAAAAAGATATAAAAAAAGATACAATTTCCTGTTGACATATAAAAAACGGAGTGGTAAGATAGTCTTCGTCGCTGAGGGAAACAAACAAAGCGACAGAAAAACAGATTTATCTTCTTTATTTTCAAAATGGAAATAAAAAAGTTTTTCAAAAAGTGCTTGACAAAAGATGACAACATATGATATTCTATCAGAGTTGCGTCTGATGAAGAGGTAACAAAGAAAACACAGAACATTGACAAATAAACAGTAATGCAACCCTGAAAATTCTATTGAGAAAAATGAACAAAAGTTCATCGAGTTCAAAAGGAACTCGTTCAAAGAAAATTCAGAGAACAAATCCTTTATAAACAGCAATGAAAATTGCAACGGATATTTAGCCAGTTTAGACTGGTGCTAAGAATCAACTTTTAAACATGAGAGTTTGATCCTGGCTCAGGATGAACGCTGGCGGCGTGCT
>CAYMIS010000172.1:0-4021 GCA_964390485.1 uncultured Roseburia sp.
GTATTAACCTACGCATTATTCCCACAGGTTGCTACTGACTTCTTCAAATATCGTGAAGCTCAGCAGAAAAAAGTAGATGCAACAGTTGCAGATACAAAGAACGGAGCTTATCCAGTTTAATAGTGAGTAGTTAGATTAAGGAGTGGAATTCAAGCAATTCCGCTCCTTTTTTCTTGCAAAAGATGATAACTTTGATATAATGTAGAATGGATTTAAAATAGGAAACTAGTATCCGTATCAAGAAAAGGAATATATCATTTAAAGTGCAGAAATGCAATTTCAAAAGGATATAGTGGAGCAGTATCATGAAGAACTCAAATGATTTAAGCAATCGTATTAACGAGTCATACAGCAGACTTAGCAAGGGGCAGAAGCGACTTGCAACATACATAACAGATAATTATGATAAAGCAGTGTTTCTAACTGCTTCTAAGCTTGGGGAAGCGGTAGGAGTCAGTGAATCTACTGTTGTGCGTTTTGCAATGAATCTTGGATATAAAGGATATCCTGAGTTTCAGAATGCATTAGAGGAACTGGTGCGTAATAAATTAAATTCCATTCAGCGGATGGAAGTGACCTATGGCAGAATCAGCCAGTCTAAGATTTTAGAATCAGTACTTAAATCCGATGCAGAAAAAATTCATTCCACATTGGAAAAAATAGACCAGAATGCCTTTGAATTAGCAGTAGACACAATATTAAATGCAAAACATATTTATGTGATAGGAATTCGAAGCTGTGCACCATTAGCTTCCTTTTTGGCATTCTATTTTAATCTGATGTTTGAAAATGTGCATCTGATACAGACCAGCAGTTCCAGCGAAATATTTGAGCAGATGGTGCGGATTGGAAAGGATGATGTAATTATCGGAATTAGTTTTCCAAGATATTCCATGCGTACGTTAAAAGCAATGGAATTTGCCAATAACCGCAGTGCAAAGGTAATTACACTGACAGACAGTGTGCATTCTCCGATGAATTTATATTCTTCCTGTAATCTGATTGCAGACAGTGATATGGCATCGATTGTAGATTCACTAGTGGCACCTCTTAGTGTAATTAACGCATTAATCGTTGCACTTTGTATGAGAAAACAGTCGAAAGTAGCTAAGACCTTAGAAATGTTAGAAGATATCTGGGACGAGTATCAGGTATATGAAAATGATGAAATAAATTATATCAATGATTCCATAAAAATGCGTTATGGAAATGTAGGAGATTCAAAATTCCATGAGTAAAGTAGTTGTTATTGGTGGTGGACCTGCCGGAATGTTTGCTGCAATTGCAGCGGCAGAAAGTGGTCATCAGGTAATTTTATTAGAGAAGAATGAAAAGCTTGGCAAAAAGCTTTATATAACAGGAAAAGGAAGATGCAACATTACAAATTCCAGTGATATGGAGGTACTATTTTCCAGTGTTATGACAAATGCGAAATTTTTATACAGTGCCTTTTATGCATATGATAATCAGATGGTGATAGACTTCTTTGAAAAAGCAGGGCTGGCTGTAAAAAACGAGCGGGGAAACCGGATTTTTCCGGTGTCAGACCATTCTTCGGATGTAATTGCTGCATTAAATCGGGTGCTTCGTGAGAAGAAAGTAGAGGTCAGACTGAATACGGAGGTGGATAGTATCTTATATGATGCATACACACCGGAAACAGAAGAGGAAAAGGCAAATAAAAAGACACCTCGGAATATTGTCCGCGGAGTTGTGCTAAAAAATAAAGAACGTGTCATAGCAGATAATGTTATTCTTGCAACGGGCGGGTTTTCCTATAAAGCCACCGGCTCAACCGGAGACGGATACCGTTTTGCAGAAGAGATGGGACATAAGATTACAGAATTACGTCCATCCCTTGTACCATTTGATACGAAAGAAGAATATGTAAAAGAGATGCAGGGACTGGCGCTCAAGAATGTAGCCGTTCGCATTTATAAAGATAAGAAGCTTTTATATGATGAATTTGGTGAAATGCTCTTTACCCATTTTGGTGTCAGTGGACCGCTGATTTTAACAGCAAGTGCCATGATTTCATCAAAATATGTAAAAGAGCCGCTGCGTCTGGAAATTGACTTGAAGCCAGCCTTGTCTGGGGAACAGTTAGACAAGCGTGTATTAAAGGACTTTGAGGAAGCAAAGAATAAGCAGTTCAAAAATTCCATCGGAAAACTGTTTCCGGCAAAAATGATACCGGTCATATTAGAATTGTCCTCCATTGACCCGGATAAAAAGGTCAATGAAATCACAAAGGAAGAGCGTATGCAGTTTGTAAAGCTGATAAAAGCCTTTCCAATGACATTAAATGGATTGCGTGATTTTAATGAGGCAATTATTACAAAGGGCGGAATTAAAGTCGGAGAAGTGAATCCTTCTACGATGGAATCCAAAATTACAAAGAATTTGTATATCTGTGGGGAAGTGTTGGATTTAGACGCTTTAACCGGTGGATTTAACTTGCAGATTGCCTGGTCTACCGGCTATTTAGCAGGTGCAAGCATACAGTAATAAAAGTAAATAACGGAACAAAAATGGAGGAATAATATGAGTTATAATATCGCAATTGATGGACCGGCAGGAGCCGGAAAAAGTACAATCGCAAAGAAATTAGCAAAGCAGTTAGGATTTATTTATGTAGATACAGGGGCTATGTATCGTGCAATGGCTTACTATTTTTTGCAGAATCAGATTTCTGCGGAGAATGAAGAAGCAATTGCGGCAGCATGTCCAGATGTGAATGTAACAATTGTTTATGAAAACAATGAACAGCAGGTAATTTTAAATGGCGAAAATGTAAATGCCTTTATCCGTACAGAAGAAGTAGGGAATATGGCATCTGCAACCAGTGTATATCCGGTTGTCCGTACCAAATTAGTAGAACTTCAGAGAGAACTGGCTGCCAAAACAGATGTGATTATGGATGGAAGAGACATTGGAACCTGTGTACTTCCGGATGCGCAGGTCAAGATTTATCTGACAGCAAGCTCTGCAACCCGGGCAAAAAGACGTTATGATGAATTACTGGCAAAGGGTGTAGAATGTAATCTGGATGAAATCGAAAAAGATATTATCGACAGAGATTATCGGGATATGAATCGTGAGACATCTCCTTTAAAACAGGCAGAGGATGCAATCTTAGTAGACAGCTCTTATATGGGAATTGATGAAGTTGTAGATGAAATTAATAAAATTTTCAGAGAAAAGACTAATGCTTAACGAAAAAAAGCCGATAATAAATAAGTGATGTATTGATAGGAATGAGAGAATGAATGTAATTTTAGCAAAAAGTGCAGGATTCTGCTTTGGAGTGAAGCGGGCAGTGGAAACTGTATACCAGCAGATTGAAAAAGCAGAAGGTCCGATATATACCTATGGTCCAATTATTCATAACGAAGAAGTTGTGCAGGATTTGGAAAATAAGGGTGTTACTGTTATTAATGGAATTGAGGATTTAAAAGACAAGAAAAAGGGAACTGTAATTATACGTTCTCATGGTGTTGCGAAGAGAATTTACGACGAAATCGAAGCTCTTGGGTTTGAAATTGTTGATGCAACCTGTCCTTTTGTTTTAAAAATCCATCGCCTTGTGGAGCAGCACAGTAAGGATGGACATCACGTGATAATCATTGGTAATGAATCCCATCCGGAAGTGGAAGGCATTATGGGCTGGTCTACTAAGGAAAATACGACAGTGATTGGGACTATAGAGGAAGCGAAAGCTTTCCAATTAAATAGTTCGAAAAAAGTGTGTATTGTGTCACAAACGACATTTAATTACAATAAATTTCAAGAATTAGTTGAAATTGTCAAGGAAAAAGGTTATGATATAATTGTTTTAAATACTATCTGTAATGCGACAGAAGAGCGTCAGACAGAAGCGAGACGCATCGCAAAGGAAGTAGATACCATGATAGTAATTGGTGGTAAATCGAGTTCCAATACGCAGAAGTTATTTGAAATATGTAAAAATGAATGTGAAAATACTTACTATATACAAACTGTAAAGGATTTGGATTTATCC
>CAYMIS010000173.1:0-3815 GCA_964390485.1 uncultured Roseburia sp.
ATTGAAAAGAAGACAGATTCGATTGCAAAAAAGATTTTATCACGTGAAGGAAAAGTAAAACCGACCATAAAGATAAGAGTGCTTTTCAGCATTATGTCAATGGCGCAGAGAAACGGTTTTAATGAAGCAGATGCCAATTATTGGAAGGAAAAGGGATGGACAAACGGAAAGAAACCTTGGAGGAAATAAAAGAATGCCATTTCCGATGATGGAGGCAATGCCTAAATTGTGGAACACAGAGTTTTTAGGATTTCCGCATTTTCTTTTTATTGTATAGTAATGGCACTATGTGCCTCAAATATGGAAACAAACACAACAGTATGAGGAGGAAAAGAAGTATGAAAAATAGCGCATTGGTCGTGATCGACCTTCAAAATGACATCACAAAGAATTATAGAGAAATTGTTGAACGTGTTAATCAGGCGATTGACTGGGCTGATGGCAATGAACTGTATGTTGTTTATATTCAGCATAACAATTTGTCCGCAGGAACGAGAACTTTTAAATCCGGCACACGTGGCGCAGAGTTAGTGCCGGAGATGAAAGTCGTTTCCAACCATATTTTTACCAAGACAAAAAGCAATGCATTGACAAGTGAAGATTTTACCAACTTCATTCAGGAGCATGGTATAGCGGAATTTTTCATTGCCGGAGCAGATGCCACAGCTTGCATTAAATCTACCTGCTTCAATATGGCAAAAAACGGATACGCCGTTCATGTACTGTCTGACTGTATCACCAGTTACGACAAAAAGAAGCTGCCTGAGATGCTTAACTATTATGAAAGCAAGGGTTGTTCTGTCAAGAAGCTTAGTGAAATTATGTAGTGGTAAAGGTTACGAAAAGTATTTTGTAGGCATTGTTTGATAGGGAGGAAATATGAAGAAAATAGGAATTTTTAAGGCGATGAAGCTTTGTAAGGATTATGAAAAGATGAGTGCGGAGAAGCAGCAGGAAATTCAAAAAAAGAGATTGGAAGAAATCGTGGAATATGCAAGAAAGAACAGTCCTTACTACAGGAAACTTTATCAGAATGTACCTCAGTCTTTTAGTTTGACAGATTTGCCACAGACAGATAAGAAAAATCTAATGGAAAACTGGAACGACTGGGTTTGCGACAAGGAGTTAACGTTAGAAGAAGTAGAGAAATTTATGGAGGATACAGACAACATTGGCCGTAAACTAAAGAAGAAGTATTTAGTGTTTACCACGTCCGGTTCTACAGGAAATCCATTGGTTTCTATATATGATAACACGGCAAACAATGTGATGGGTGGAATTTCTGCTCGCCGCAGTTATGCAAGAAAAGAGGATTTAGTTGCGTTTATAAAAAGAGGCGGAAAGAGTATTGGAGTTTTTGCTGATAAAGGTTTCTACTTAGGAAATAGCAGTATCCGTTCTAGATTAAGAAGTATGCCTTGGAAAAAGAAGCAGCTTGCAGTATCCAGTGCCTTGTATCCTGTTGCAGAAATTGTGCAACAATTAAATGAATTTCAACCGGATATGTTAGGAGGATATCCATCTAATTTGGAGCTTTTGATTGATGAAGCAAAGGAAGGAAGATTACAGATTTCACCAGTGATTATCATGACCGGTGGAGAATATTTATCGGACAGCTTAAGGAATAGGCTTGCCGAAACCTTTCATTGTTATGTGCAGACTTCGTATTCCTGTACAGAGGGTGGAACTGTTGCGTGTGAATGCAGGAAGCAACATTTCCATGTGAATAATGACTGGCTGATTGTGGAGCCAGTAGATGCAAATGGAAATCCTGTGCCGGACGGTGTGCAGTCTGACAAGATTTACCTGACAAATCTTTATAATTATACACAGCCTTATATCCGTTATGAGGTGACTGATAGGGTAATTATGCATCACGAGCCTTGTGGTTGTGGTAATACGGCTCCTTGGCTCGAACTTGAAGGAAGAACGGACGATGTTACAACATTTACTCAGGAAGGAAAAGAGATAAAGATTGCACCATTATCTTTTTATGCAGTATTGAAAGAAGTACATAGTCTACGACGTTTTCAAGTGCTTGTGTATCCGGGAAATAGACTGGAACTTCGTATTGAAGAAAAGGATGGCGTAAGTAAAGACGCGGCATTTAAAGATGCAAAAGCATGTTTGGTGAAATTCTTGGCAACTCAAAATATAGTACATGTTACCATTATGTTGTCAGAGGAAGTGCCAAAGCAGAATCCAAATAGCGGCAAGTTTAAGCATATAATAAATGTGCAAAATAATTTCAAGTTGTAGAGGTATAATGAATCCTGGTTTCGTAAAACGCATGAAAATTTCAGTCTTACGGCGAGATTGAAAACAACAGAAGATTTGAACTTGTAGGAGGTTATGATGGTAAATAATAATTGCCCATGTAAAAAGAAAAATTGTGAGCGACATGGGGATTGTGAGGCTTGTAGAGCTTATCATGCAGAATCTAAGCGGAAGCGTCCTTGCGAAAGAATAAAAAAGAAACTATTTATCCCTTTTAAATGATGATTTGTTTGTATTATGTAATAATTGTTACAAATTGTAATTTGCCAAACACTTGAAACTTTCAGTAAGCCGGTGTGTTTAACTGAGAGATAAATTTGAAATTAATGGAGGGGTATAAAGTGTTTGTATATCATGTGGTGACAGATAGACCTATGTATGTCGGACAACGGATTATATTCGATGAAGAACATCATAGTGGGGTATATCAAAGAGTATATGATAAAATAGATATAGTGAACGATATTTATGCTAATCCTGATAAGTATGATGCGGAAAAATTAGAACATCATACCTCAGTTGCATTAAGAGAATTAGCATTAGAGGAAGTCAGACAGAAAAAATATCCACAGTATCCTTCAAGAATGGGATGCTTATATGTATCTAAATCTTTTGAAGAAGCAGAAAACTGGGGGAAGTTTTTTTCTGAAATCGGTAGACCTACATATCATATCGTAAAATTAGATGTTAAAGGCAACTGCTTTATGGGAGATGCTACAAAGTGCTTTAAAGGGCAATTGAGCAGAGAAGAAAATCTCAGGCTTGCGGAAATTTATTGGGAAAATAGCGTAGATACGGGCAATCAACACTCAATTTGTGAAATGTTGGTAAACGGTGAAATTGTTGTCGTAGAGATAGTAAAAGAAATAAATGCTAATATAGAAAGTAATTAATAAATTCAGATTTTGATTGTGAGATGCTATGGAAAAATAAAAAAGCAAAGAAAAGTAATTGTGATTGGATTTGTACTGTTTGTGGTGAAAGATATGATACCATCAAAATGTTAAATCAGTTAAATGAAAACTAAAATTGCATTCTACAGAGGAAATATTATGATATATTGCATTGTAATGGGAATATGTGCCATGTTCATGTTCGGAATTGGGCTTGTTCAGATTAAAAGTAAAAAGCCCGTGGCTTTTTATTCAGGGGAAAATCCTCCGGTGGTAGAAAATGTTAGAGATGTTAAAGCTTGGAATAAAAAACACGGAATGATGTGGATGCTCTATGGAATGGATATAGTTCTGGGAGTTGTAGGCGGATTAATTGTAGGTGATTCACCAATTCTTGTTG
Organism: uncultured Roseburia sp.; assembly: GCA_964390485.1. Taxonomy (GTDB): domain Bacteria; phylum Bacillota; class Clostridia; order Lachnospirales; family Lachnospiraceae; genus Roseburia. Next base: position 3,571 of record CAYMIS010000173.1, read on the forward strand.
TGATTTATTGCGGAAGTCTCCTTTTGCCAATTGTAATTATGGTGCTATATCATAAGAAGTTGGTTAAAGATTATATTATTAATAAATAGAAAAGAAACATGAAACAAGTCAAAGGAGTAAACCAATGAAAATTACTGTTATACATGGACAGAGTCACAAGGGCTCTACCTATCATATTGCAAAGCAACTTTGCGACAGGTGCAATGAAGTCCTTTCTTGACCATTATGGATACAGATATATGGTT
>CAYMIS010000174.1:0-3729 GCA_964390485.1 uncultured Roseburia sp.
GTATCACAAAGTAACACATCTGCGTTCCTTGCCTTTGCTGCTGCAACTGCATCATAGACAACGGCTGCCGGGTCTGCTCCATCCTGTCCGCCAATCATTTCAACGCCTGCCCGGTTTGCCCACTCTAAAAGCTGGTTTCCGGCTGCTGCACGGAAGGTATCTGCTGCCGCAATCACAACACGCTTGCCTTCGTCCTTTAATTTACCTGCCAATTTTCCCACGGAAGTTGTTTTTCCTACCCCATTGACACCGATAACAAGTACCACGGATTTTTCTTTTTCAAAACGATATGCGGTCTCTCCCACATTCATCTGCTCTTTAATACTGCTTATCAAAAGTTCCTTGCATTCTGCCGGCTCTTTAATATGGTTTTCTTTTACTTTTTTCTTAAGCTTTTCGATAATTTCTTCTGTTGCATTTACCCCAATATCGCCCATAATCAGAATTTCTTCAATTTCCTCATAAAACTCATCATCGATATTGGAAAATCCAGAAAAAATAGAGTCAATTCCTGCAACAATATTTGCTCTTGTTTTACTAAGACCGGAAACTAACCTGCTCCAAAAGCCCTTCTTTTCTTCGCTCATTTCTAACTGCTCCTTTCCTCCTGCATAGCTGCACATTCTCTAAATACAAAGTTTTCACCTTTAGACTTTACACTACTTATCTAAATCTTCTTCTATCAGATTTACCGATACTAATGTAGACACACCTTTTTCCTGCATGGTAATACCATAGAGACGATCTGCTGCTGCCATTGTTCCTCGTCTATGGGTAATTACAATAAACTGTGTATTCTTTGTCAGCTTATGTAAGTATTTTGCAAATCTTCCTACGTTGGAATCATCCAATGCCGCTTCAATCTCGTCTAACAGACAGAACGGCGATGGTTTTAAGTTCTGAATTGCAAACAACAATGAAATTGCCGTCAGGGACTTTTCTCCACCGGACATCTGCATCATATTCTGCAGTTTCTTTCCTGGCGGCTGGGCAATAATTCGAATACCGCATTCTAAGATATCCTCATCCTCCACTAATTCCAATGTACCTTTTCCGCCACCAAAAAGTTCTTTGAATACTTTATCAAATTCTCTCTGAATCTCAGCAAACTTCTCTAAGAACTGTTTACGCATTCCGGTATCCAGTTCTTCAATAATTTCAATCAGGGTCTTTTCTGCTTCTACTAAATCATCATGCTGCCCCTTTAAGAACTCATAACGTTCTGAAATTTCCTTGTAATCCTCAATGGCATTTACATTGACATCTCCTAACTTACGGATATCATCTTTAATGCCGGAAACAAGCTTTTTCAATTCAGAAAGATTATCATACTCTTCATTTTTCAGTTCCATTGCTGCATGCAGCGTCAGCTCGTACTCTTCCCACATATAATTGGTCTGGTACTCATTTGCTTCTTCTAATTTCTCACGCTGGCTGTTCAGACGGAAAATTTCTTTATCCAAATCAGATATCCGTTTAGAAATATCCTCCTGCTTCTGGAAAAAGCCCTTGTAGATAGCAGACATTTCTTCTTTTTTGCTGATATGCTCTTTTAATTCCTGCTCCTGCTTTGTATGATTATCATCGGAAGCCAAAATCGTCTTTTGTATTTCTTCAATATCACGACGTTTTTTCTCCGCATCTGCTTTTGCATCCTTCGCTTCAGACAGCACATTCTGGCGCTCTTCTTCGTATTTCTTAATTTCACCATTGATACGTTCCATATTTTCTAATACGAACTCTGCCTTCTGTCTAATGCTTGCTTCCTCTAACTGAATTTCTGAAACAATCTTTAATGCCGCTTCTTCTTTTGATGCATTTGCATCTAAAATCTGCTGGTAATTCTTGTTTTCTTCTTCAATCTGAGCTTCACGCTGCTTTGCGTACTCAATTTCAGCATTAATTTTTTCTTTATTGTCACTAATTTCTTTTAACTGCTTCTCGATTTCAATGCTTTCCAGTTTTAAGCCAGCAAAAACATTTTCACTTTCATTTTTCTGTTCTGTTGCCCGCTCTACATTCATTTTCGCAGTATTCTGTAAAATATACTGCTCCTGCAGACTGGCTTTATTCGCTTCCATATCATCCACTAATAAAGACTGAGCTGTCTTTATTTCATCTAGACGGCTTCTATGTTCTTTTATCTGTTCTTCCAGACTGCTTACCGATGCTTCTAACTCTTCAATCTCACGATTTCTTGCTAAAAGATTGCTTGAGTTACGGAAGGCACCACCGGTCATGGAACCACCCGGACTTAAATATTCCCCTTCCAAAGTAACAATATGAAGGGAATAATGATTTTTCTTTGCCAGAGCAATTGCATAATCAATATTTTCTGTTACGATTACTCTTCCTAATAAATAAGCTGTAACACCTTCGTATTTTTCTTCTGTTTTTACCAGTTTATTTGCAAGCCCGATAACTCCCGGCTCTTTTAAAGCATCCATATTTTTAAAATTGCCTTTTCCATCCACACTGGTAAGGGGAAGGAAGGTGGCGCGGCCAAGACGGTTTTCTTTTAAGTAAGAAATCATCTTTTTCGCTGTTGCTTCATCCTCGGTTACAATATTCTGGATATTTCCGCCAAGAGCTGTTTCAATTGCTGTTTCATATTTCTTTTCTACCTGAATCAAATCAGAAACAACCCCCAGCAATCCTTTATTTTCTGCCTTCTGCTCCATAACCTTACGGATACTGTTTCCATAACCATCATAACGCTCTGCAATATTTTTTAAGGATTCTAAACGGGACTGCTGTTTATGGAAACGGGTAATTTTCTCTTCCAGTGCCTGTTTTGTCTCTATAGACTTCTGTTTCCATTCCCGTCCCTGCTGCTCTAATTTCTGGGCATTCTGCTTTAATTCCTGAATCTGGGCATTTACCGTTTCTAATTCCTTCTGATAACCGGCAAGTACAGAATCTAAATCTGCTTCTTCTGTTTTTCTTGCAAGAAGACGCTGGTTTAACTGGGCTTTACGGATATTCACCTGCTCTGCCATGGTGTCATAGCGCTGCTGTCTTGCTTTGATAGAAGCTTTATTATTTAAAAGCTCAATCACCTCGTTTTTGCCCTTTTCAATTCCTTCCGTGCAACGGGAAATCTCAGCCTGTAAAGCATCCAGCTGTTCTTTTGCTTCCTGTTTCTTTGTGAGAATCTCCTGCATTTTCGCATCCAGTTCTGCTTTTTCTTCATCATAGGTGCTTTTGCTGGCAAGACGTTCTTCTCTCTCTTTATCTAAGGAATCAAGACGGCTCTGCATATGCTCATCTGTCAGTTCTGCGGAACGAATCTGTTCATTTAAGACATTAATCTGGCCTTCTAATTTACCTTTCATTACGGTAGCAGAATTTAAGCTTTCACGAATAGAATTAATGGTCTCATCCATATCCGTCATATCCTGCTCCATTTTTTCATATTCTGTCTTTATACTTTCGTAGGACTCTTTCGCTTCCTGATATTCCCCATTGGCAATATTATATTTTTCTTTTACTTCACCAAGCTGTGTCTCGATACGATCCATTTCTAATAGGAACATATTCACATCATAGGTCTTTAATTCTTCTTTTTTCTTTAAATAAACGCGGGCTTTCTCTGCCTGTTTCTCTAAAGGTCCAACCTGACGCTCCAACTCTGCCAGAATATCATTGACACGGACAAGATTTTCCCGCTCATTTTCTAACTTTTTCTGGGCAGTTGCTTTACGTTTTTTATATTTTACAATTCCAGCC
>CAYMIS010000175.1:0-3720 GCA_964390485.1 uncultured Roseburia sp.
TTGCCTGTCCGCCTTTTGCATAACATACAGAGTTTGACTGTGTATATTTTAATGTAATCATAGCAATTGTAAGGTCGATTTTTGCTGATTCCGGAATTTCTTTATTTTCTGTTACAAGGTTGTTGAAGAAGTTTTCGTCAATTACTAATTCATTTCTTCCCTGTTCAAAAGTAATACCAAATACTTCCTTACGTTCAATTGGCGCAGGAACGTAATTTGGGTCGATTTCGATAACGTTGTAGTTACCTTTTTTCTTTTCTTTTAAAATAGCTAATGCTTCATCTGTATATCCAGGAGCGATAACACCGTCAGAAACTTCTCTTTTAATAACTAATGCTGTTTCTTTATCGCAGACATCAGAAAGAGAAATAAAGTCTCCAAAGGAAGACATTCTGTCTGCACCTCTTGCTCTGATATATGCATTTGCAAGTGGTGTAAACTCCACATCCATATCGTCTACCCAGTAAATCTTGCGCTCTACCTCTGTTAATGGAAGACCTACTGCCGCTCCTGCCGGAGATACATGCTTGAAGGATGTAGCTGCCGGAAGACCTGTTGCTTTCTTCAACTCATTTACTAACTGCCAGCCGTTGAATGCATCTAAAAAGTTGATATATCCCGGCTTACCATTTAAAACTTTGATTGGAAGTTCGCCGTTTTCCATATAAATTCTGGATGGTTTCTGATTTGGGTTACAACCATATTTTAATTCTAATTCGTTCATGATATTCTCCTTACCATTTGTTAATTTTCTATCAGATATGGATTTGCAGGTTAAAATAACCTGCATTCTTCATTATTCTACTGGTTTTTATTCACGATACGTGTTTCATATTTTCCTGTTTCAATATCAATGTATCTTACAAAAAGAGAAACCTTATTTTCTTCATTTAAGTTTTCCCATACCATATTTGTGAAAGTATCAATATCTGCATCTACACCAACTAATTTTGGTTCCCCTTCAAAGCTTGGTAATGGATTGCCGTCACCCATATATGTATGAATGAAGTGTGCTTCACCGGCTACCGGATTTTCATATGCAAATGTGTAACGATTGCAGGCATCCGGATTACCATTGTTGCTCTTTAAAATTGACATTGCATAATTGTAATTACCATTTTCAATATGCATAATTCCTGAAATTCTAGGAGTATAGTTTGGAGCATCCGGTTCAAACTCTCTTGTACGAAGTGCCTGTTCAAAGGTCTGCTGTTTGTCCATTAACTCATAAATTGTATCTGTCTGGTCACCGTTAGTTACGATTGTCTTGTTTCCAAGTACACGAACCGGTGCATATATAATTAAACTTGGGTCACTTAATTTGGATGGGTCAAATGCCTGTGTGCGGATTCCCTCTCCATCTTCTACAAATACGCGGTTGCGGCTGTTTTCACTTCTTCCCATAATGAAATAAGCTGTTACAGCATGTTTTCCATCTGCGGATTTACCAATGACGATTCCACGTCCAGGATAAGAATTTCCGGCAAGTTCTTCTTTTAATGACATCATTTTCATGAATATGTCCTCCATTTCCTTGTGACAAGTTTTTCAAAGTTTCCTTAAAATAATATACATCTCTGCTTTAAAACCGAATCATGAGAAACTCTCTTTGGATGTTGCTCGGATTCATGAAGGAGCTTATGCCTTCCTCGTAAAGCAAAAGGTTCGAACAAAATACTTCTTGTACTTCGTTCGAACCTATTCTAACATCCGTATTATATTTTTACAATGGATATGTTCTATTAGCCACATGAATTTATTTACTTAATTTTATTAGTAATACTTATATTTACTGTAAAATCAAATGATTTTGTGACCAAATTCCCACTATCCCGAAAAAAAATCTGTTTATTTATTGTTTCAAAGTCTTATAGCTTCCATGTAACATTACTAACACGTACCTATTAATTCTTAAAGCTATGAATTGGAGCCGGAATTCTTCCCTCACGATTAATAAAATCTGCACAGGAATATTTATTTACCGGCATAATTGGCGCATAACCAAATAATCCTCCAAATTCTACTGTATCGCCAACTCCTTTTCCAATTACAGGAATTAAACGTGCCGCTGTTGTCTTCTGATTTACCATACCAAGTGCCATCTCATCTGCAATCATACCGGAAATTGTGGTTGCCGGTGTATCACCCGGAATCGCAATCATATCAAGACCTACAGAACATACACAGGTCATTGCTTCTAATTTCTCCAGTGTGATTGCACCTGCTAATACAGAATCAATCATTCCCTGGTCTTCACTGACCGGAATAAAGGCTCCACTTAAGCCGCCAACATAAGAGGATGCCATAACACCGCCTTTTTTCACCTGGTCATTTAACATTGCAAGGGCTGCTGTTGTTCCCGGAGCTCCGGCATACTCTAAACCAATTTCACAAAGAATATCTGCTACACTATCCCCAATAGCAGGAGTTGGTGCTAAGGATAAGTCAATGATACCAAATGGAATCCCAAGACGTTTGGATGCTTCCTGTGCTACCAGCTGTCCTACACGGGTAACCTTAAAGGCTGTCTTTTTAATTGTTTCACAAAGAACTTCAAAGTTCTCACCACGAACCTTTTCTAATGCAGTTTTCACAACACCCGGACCGCTAACACCGACATTGATAACAGCATCCGCTTCTGTTACTCCGTGGAAAGCACCTGCCATAAATGGGTTATCATCCGGTGCGTTACAGAACACTACTAACTTCATACAATCTACAGAATCTCTGTCCTTTGACTGCTCCGCTACCTGAAGAAGAATTTCTCCCATCAATCGAACGGCATCCATGTTGATACCTGTTTTGGTAGAAGCAAGATTTACAGAACTACACACTCTCTGGGTTCTGCATAATGCCATTGGAATAGAACGAATCAGCATCTCATCTGCTGTTGTCATTCCCTTACTTACCAATGCGGAGTAACCACCAATTAAGTTCGCTCCAACGGCTTCTGCTGCGCGGTCTAAGGTATCTGCAATTGTTGCAAAATCCTCCGGTGTTTTACATGCTGCACCACCAACTAAAGCAATTGGTGTTACAGAAATACGTTTATTTACAATTGGAATACCAAATTCCGATTCAATCTCACTACCAACCCGTGCCAAATCCTTGGCAACAGTTGTAATGCGGTTGTAGATTTTTTCATTTAATTTCTGTAAATCAGAATCAATACATTCTAACAGACTGATACCGATTGTAATGGTACGAACATCCAGATTCTCATGTTCCACCATGTTATTTGTTTCATTTACTTCAAAGATATTAATCATTACGGCTTTCTCCCATTATCTGATTTGCTTTAAATTCTGTGCATCATATCAAAAATTTCTGCTCTCTGGCATTTAATGGAAACACCAATTTCCTCACCGATTGCATCCAAATCCTTCTGGCATTCACCAAAAGCTCTTGTTGCCTGATTCATATCTACAATCATCATCATATTAAAATATCCTGATACGATTGTCTGGGAAATATCTAATACATTGATTTTATGCTCAGAAAGATAAGTACATACCTTCGCAATAATACCAACAGTATCTTTTCCAACTACAGTAATAATTGTCTTGTCAACAGTATTTTCCATTGTTACATCTCCTTATGGCTTTCGCACTCTACTAAACTAATTTACGGACTATCATAACACAATCATTTTATAATTTCCACTACTAAAAAAGAATATACTTTTTTAGTAGTGGAAATTATAAAATGATTGTGTTATGA
>CAYMIS010000176.1:0-3634 GCA_964390485.1 uncultured Roseburia sp.
AGCCCAATCATTATCATAGAAGGTCAGTATTTACAGACTTTTCTTCACACACTCTTGAAAAACGCGTGAGCAGACACAAAACGTTATTCAGCGAAAACGGCAAAGAATTTCTAAGGTTTTATCCAACACTCGCCGAACTTTTCTTTACAAAAGAATAAATGTGAATGCTCTAAGTTTCTGATAATACCAATTATGACAGGAGGATTGGTGAATAATTTTGCAACAGTCCCTCGAAATACAATACCTATAATTTGTATTTTTGAAAAAAATGCAATGTTCTTTTTATTCGAGCAGATTCTGCATACTCTTAAGGCTGATTACCAGAGTGGATGTGTTGTGTAATAAGGCTGAGGTTGTTGGTGGCAGGATACCTGCTACACCTAAAACAATCAGCACTGTATTAATTCCAACAATCGAATGGTAATTCCTGCTAATTCTTTTTACTAATGCATTACTGATAGCTTTTAAGGTTACAATCTGATATAAATCATCGGCTCCAATAGTAACATCTGCTATCTCTCTTGCAATTTCTGCACCATCACTGATGGCAATTCCTACATCCGCTGCAGAAAGTGCCGGTGAATCATTGATTCCATCACCAATCATAATGACTTTTCTGCCCGTTGCTTTTTCTTTCTCCACGAACTTGGCTTTATCCTCCGGCAGTACCTCAGAATAATATTCATCCACACCGACTTTCTTTGCAATTGCACAGGCTGTCCGCTCGCTGTCACCTGTCATCATGACAACTTTCTTAATACCTGCACGTTTCAAAGAATTCACAACCGCTTCTGCTTCTTCCCGTAGAGGGTCTTCAATGCAGATTACAGCCGCAAGTTCATTTTCAATTGCAAGATATAAGTGGGAATATTCTGCCGGTAATGCTTCAAATTCGGCTTCCATACCGGCTGGTATTTTACAGCCCTCATCCTCAAAGACAAAATGGGCACTTCCAATCACAACTCTCTTTCCGTCTAATGTAGAAGAAATACCATGTGCCACAATATATTCCACTTTTGTATGAAGTTCTTCATGCTCCAAATTCCTTGCAATAGCAGCCTCTACAACGGCATTCGCCAGAGAATGTGGAAAATGTTCTTCTAAACATGCAGCAATACGAAGCAGTTCTTCCGGTGTATCTCCATTAAAAGATATCACATCTGCCACTGTTGGACATGCCTTTGTCAACGTTCCTGTTTTATCAAAAACAATCGTATCTGCTTCTGCCATTGCTTCTAAATATTTTCCCCCCTTCACCGTCACATGATAAAGGCTTGCTTCCCGAATCGCAGAAAGTACGGAAATTGGCATTGCAAGCTTTAATGCACAGGAGAAATCCACCATCAGCACCGATAAAGCCTTCGTTGTATTTCTTGTCAAAAGCCAGGTCAATGCCGAGCCTGCAAGGGTATATGGAACAAGCTTATCTGCTAAATGTGCCGCTTTTCCTTCTAGAGAAGATTTCAGTTTCTCTGATTCTTCAATCATCGTAACAATCTTTTCAAAACGGCTGCCACCTCCGGCTTCTTTTACCTGAATCCGTAATTCTCCTTCTTCAATTACAGTTCCTGCATAAACAGTCTTTCCGTAATTCTTCAGAACAGGAAGGGATTCCCCGGTTAAAGATGCCTGATTAACCATTGCCTCCCCATCTGTAACAATACCATCAAATGGTATTACATTTCCCATATGGACAAGCACTTCATCTCCCACATTGACCTTCGAAGTCGGAACAAGGATTTCTTTCCCATCACAGCAAAGCCATACCTTACTAATATTTAAGGACATACTTCTAGCAAGGTCATCCACTGACTTCTTATGGGTCCATTCCTCCAAAAGTTCTCCGATTCCCAGCAAAAACATCACTGAACCTGCTGTCGGCAAATCTCTGCGCAATATAGAAATTCCGATTGCTGTTGCATCCAGAACAGGAACTTCAATTTTCCCTTTCGCCAGAGTCTTTACCCCATGCCAGATATACTTTGTTGCCTTTGCCAGTATCATTGCGGAACGAATCGGATAGGGAAGGATATATTTCCTTCCAAAGTGAAAAATCACTTTTCCTATTAACTTTTCTTTATATCTTTCATTCAGTTCCCTGCCGGAATTCTGCAAATAGACTTCTGGTGTTTCTACCCTGTCATACCGGAAATTCTGCAGAATTTCTAAAATCTCTGCACGTTCTCCAACATAACAAATGGCAACATCCTGCACGTTATGATAAACCTTTGCAGAAGTCACAAGCTTCTGGCTGCTAAGATAATATTGCAAAATATCAGCCTCACGGCAGGTCATTCTGTTTTGTTTTACATGAATGCGAATCCGTCCTCTGATTTCATGCTTAATTGTAAATTTCAATGTTTATTCCACTTCTTCCTCAGCAGTATCTTCTTTTTCGAGTTCCGCTTCCTTCACAGCTCTGTCTTCATTTATCTGCTGTGCTTCTGCATAAATATCTTCCGCATTTTCCTGAATCGTAGTTGCTGTCTTCATTACACAGTCCTTTGCACGTAAAAATGCAGCTGTACAGTTTGTATATACTTTTTTCGCATCCTTACTTGCCAAAACCTTTACTCCTGCTGTTCCAAATAATACTCCTGCCGCAAAAATTCCTGCTTTTTTTGCATCGATTTTCTTGATTAAATTCAACATAAGAATCACCCTCCATTTATTTGTGCTTATACCCTGTGTACATTGTCATAAAGAGGCAGACAATCATTGCCCATGCCCAAAATTTGTGTTTTTTCATCAGCGTCCCTCCTATGAATAGGTATTTTAACTATTATAGTATTTTCAAAAAAAATATTCAAATGCATTTCAAAATATGTTTCTTTTTTGATAATTTTTATCATTTATTTCTTAAAAAAGAAGTTTGCAAATTCCTGATAGATATCTGCAAACCACTTCTTTCTCTGTATCTTTTTTTACATTTCAAATACCTGTTTGATACTGTCATAATGTAAAAAGATTCCCTGTGCTGCCAGTTCTTTAATCTCCTCATGGGTAGCAATCTTAAAGTCTAACGCTTCCTCTGTCTGAATCTTTATATCTTTCTCATCAAAATCCATAACAAAACGATAAATATCTACAAAATAATTATCTCCTTTTCCCGGATTCTCTCTGTGATAAGAGAACATGTAACCGCCTTCTGCATTGGATACATCAATTCCTGTTTCCTCTAAAACTTCACGTTTTACCGCATCTTCTGACTCTTCCCCTGCTAAAGCTGCACCACCGGAAACTTCCCACCAGCCCGGAGCCCATGCCTTTGTCATAACTCTCTTTGTAATTAAAAAGCGGCCATCCGGTCTTGCTACGACACCAAGAACAGACAAATGATATTCTCCATCCTGTAAAATCCAGTCATTACGTTTCATTGTACGCCCGGTTTTCTGCTTATTTGCATCATAAATATCCCAGTATTCCATCTTTTCATTTCTCCTCTATCCGTATAAAAATATGCTGTACACTCTAGTATAATCATTATTGTTTGAATTAGCAAAGGAAAATAAAAATTCCTATAAATTGAAAACAGCTCCCATGAACCATTTCTACTTTACGAAAAAATTCATGAAAGCCGTTTTGCCAGCTATTGTTTATTATTTTTTATCTATTATTTTTTTTACTATTATTT
>CAYMIS010000177.1:0-3614 GCA_964390485.1 uncultured Roseburia sp.
TTAAAATCCTGTTGTGGTGACACAGTACCGGTTCGATTCCGGTCGCCGGCATTAATAAGTGTTCGAGACATTCTATTTTACGATGTTTCGGGCATTTTTTATTTGATAGAAAATAAACTCCAAAAGAGGCTGTTGCAAAAATATTTATAATATGTTTTTGCGACAGCCTCAAAAATGTTTTATAGAAGATTTTCTTTTTTCTTAATAGGTGCCTCATATCTGGCTGTAGATTCCCGGACAACTAATGCAGCGCGAATCTGGGTGCGGCAGATTGGAATATGATGCACTAAGGAATTTAAAATAACATAAGCGCATTTTCCAAGTTCAGAGCGCTCCTGACGAATAGTAGTAAGGGGTGGTTCTAACATAGAAGAAAGCGGAATATCATCAAACCCCACAACGCTGATATCCTCTGGAACCCGGAAACCACGAAGCTTACATTCGGCAATAACACCGGAGGCAATTAAATCATTACCACAGATAATTGCGGTTGCTCCGGCACCTAAGAAGGTTGGAACATGGTATTTTGCACTATCTGCAACATAGTAGCCATAGGCGGTCAGTTCTTCTGCGATTTCAAGACCGTGGGCGCGCATACTGGTATAGTAAGCATCCTGACGCTCTTCGGAAACCATGGAATGAAGAGAACCGTTTAAAAAGGCAATACGTTTATGACCTAGGGTATAAAGATGGTCAATTGCGGTATCAATGCCTTCGTAGTTATCGGTTCCTATATAAGCAACATTTGGATTCTTTTTAATGTAGTTATCAAAAAGAACGGTTGGCATGGTGGTGGTTTCTAACTGCTTCATCCATTCATCATGCAGGGCAAAGCCAATTAAAAAAGCACCGCAGAACCCATTCTTTAACATATATGTATCGTACTTCTCTGCCAATTGGAAAGCAGGGGTGACAGGAATAACGGTAACATCCCAGTTGTGACGGAAGGCATTCTGCTTAAAGCCTAAGACAATTTCATAACCGAACTGGTTACTTGCCTCATAGTCCATATTTTCAACGAAAACAGCAAGCTTGCGGTTTTCTACTTTCTTTGAACGTTTTGTTGCATATCCCATTTCAACAGCAGTATCTAATACCATCTGTCGTAAATCTTCACTAATATCACTTGCGCCATTCAAACCCTTGGACACTGTACTGACAGATACGCCAAGGCGGTTTGCTATATCTTTAATGGTAGCCAAAACAATACCTCTTTTCTTTTTTAATATATTTAGAAATTGCTCGTACGTGATGTACGTCGGATGAAAACGCGAAGCGTTTTCGGGAGTGTCGTGAGGCGACACTTTTCTTCTAGTATAACGGAGAAACTTACCATTTACAAGCTTTCACAAATAAACAAAGGAAAAAGTTTCGAAAAAAAGATTCGTTTTAATTGTCATTTTTAACAAAAAACTTCCAAAAAAAACGTGAAAAACGGCAAAAACGATATTAAAACTTGCAATTTCATTGACAAAAACGTTTTCATGGACTAAAATTATCACAGATACGAAAAATTGCGAAATAAATAACGAAAATTTGGAAGATGTTCCAAAAAATGTATTTGGAGGAAGAAAAATTGGAGGCAAAAGAACTGACCAGAGGCGCAGGGATTTTGCTGGCGATATCAAGCTTGCCATCCTCGTATGGAATCGGAACCCTTGGAGATGCCGCATTTCAGTTTGTGGATTTGCTTGTAGATTTAAAGCAGAGATATTGGCAGGTGTTGCCGATTGGACCAACAAGTTTTGGTGATAGTCCTTATCAGTCATATTCAGCTTTTGCCGGCAATCCATATCTGATAGATTTAGATGATTTGGTAAAAGAAGGTTTATTGGCAGAGACAGAGATACGAAGCTTTAACTGGGGAAGCGATGAGGCAGATATCGATTATGCCATGATATATGTGAACCGTTTTAAGGTGCTTCAGATGGCATATATGAGATTTTCTCTTGAAAAAGAAGAATTTGTTCTTTTTTGTAAGGAAGCAGACTGGTGGCTGGATGATTATTCCTTTTACAATGCATTAAAGAGACATTTCGGTGACAGAGAATGGCAGAGCTGGGATAAAGCACTGCGGGACAGAGAACCGGAAGCGATGATGGAATATCGTAAGATTTTACATAATGAAATTATGTTTTGCAAATTTTGTCAGTATGAATTCTTTAAACAGTGGACAGCATTGAAGGACTACGCAAACAACAGAGGAATACAGATTATTGGTGATATGCCTTTATACATTGCATTAGACAGTGTTGATGTCTGGGCAAGGAGAGAATGTTTCTTGTTAGAAGAGGATGGTTCGCCAAAGATTGTGGCAGGTGCTGCACCGGATGCCTTTACAGAGGAAGGTCAGAAATGGGGATATCCAATTTATGACTGGAACCGTATGGAAGCGGATGATTTTTTATGGTGGCAGCAGAGAATGGAACAGAATGCAAAGTTGTTTGATGTCATAAGACTTAATTATTTTACCGGAATTGTCCGCTACTATTCTGTAGCTGTAGATGCACCGGATGGTAGAAATGGTAAATGGACAAAGGGACCGGGGAAAAAACTTACCGATATCATGGAAAAAGCGGTAGGAGATACCCATATAATTGTTGAAGATTTTGGACCAAAGACGCAGGTTGCAGGGGTTAAGAAATTAATGAAAAAAACCGGATGGCCGGGAATTAAGATTTTAATGTTTGCATTTGATGACGATACAGCAAATGATAATCTTCCACATAATTATTCAGATGGAAATATGGTGGTATATGCCGGAACCCATGACAACGAAACAATTGTTGGATATTTCAGGGATAAGTCAGATTTTGAACTGGCGTACTTGTATGAATACTTGAATATTAGGTACAAAGAAGATATTCCAGATGCGCTTATCCGGGCAGCTTATGCAAGTATAGCAGATGTTGCAGTCATTCAGATGCAGGATTTGATGAAACTTGGAAATGAAGCGCGAATGAACGCGCCAAGCACCGTTGGAAGAAACTGGCGCTGGCGAATTGGAAAGGATACTTTGAGTGAAGAACGAAGAACCTGGATTCGCACATTGGCAACGGTTTACCGTCGCTAGAGAAACTAATTGTGGTATGAAATGCATAGTGCATTTTATATAAATCTTTTTATTAAAGAAGGAGAGGAATTACGATGAAAAAGAAAGCATTATCCTTATTACTCGTTGCTGCAATGACAGCTACTATGGTAGGCTGCGGAAGCGAACCGGCAGCTGAAAATGGCGGAAACACAGAAAAAGCAAACACAGAAGCTGCAAACACAGAAGCTGCAAACACAGAAGCTGCAGCAAGCACAGAAGAAGCTGCACCAGCTACAGAAGCAGGTGACGCAGCAGCTGCTGAAGAAGAAGCTTGGAGCGGAACAATTACAGTATGGAGCCCACAGGAAGACCAGGATACAGGCTGGTTATCAGCTCAGTGTGAAGCATTCAATGCAGCACATCCAAACTGGGATATCACATTTGAATATGGTGTTTGTGCAGAAGGTGATGCAAAAACAACAGTTGTAACAGACGTTGAAGCATCTGCAGACGTATATATGTTAGCAAATGACAATATTCCTGACTTAGTAGCATCTAATGCATTAGCAGAACTTGGTGG
>CAYMIS010000178.1:0-3579 GCA_964390485.1 uncultured Roseburia sp.
TGTAATCCTTTTTCAAAAGGTGGATATGATCCAGTTCCATAGTGGAGGTATTTTAAGTGGAAAATATGTTATTAACCGCATATAATGGTTCTATTCTTGGACCAATCGCGAAATTACTTGGTTGGTTAATGAGTGGAATCTATACTTTAATGGCTCAGATTGGCATTGAAAACGTTGGTTTAGCAACCATTATTTTTACAATCATTATTTATTCATTTATGATGCCATTAACCTATAAGCAGCAGAAGTTCTCGAAGTTATCTCAGAAGATGCAGCCGGAACTTCAGGCAATTAATAAGAAATATCAGGGCAAAAAGGACCAGGCTTCCATGATGGCAATGCAGGAAGAAACTCAGGCTGTTTATGAGAAATACGGAGTTTCTATGATGGGAAGCTGTTTGCAGATGTTAATTCAGATGCCGATTTTCTTTGCATTATATCGTGTGTTTATGAATGTACCGGCATATGTTACATCTGTTAAGAATTTATTTGTAACTCCAGTGAATGGTAATACAACCTCTTTAGTAGAAGGAATTATGGCTACGGAAGGTTATCAGGATACCATGGCGAAATTGGTAACTGATTTGAAAATTTTAACGCAGCCGGCAGCTGATTTTACATTATCAGATACATCAGCACTTTCTAATTACATTGTAGACGTTGTTTATAAGATGAATGGAAACGGTTGGGATGCATTAGCAGATGCTTTTCCTAATTTAACAGAGGTAATTTCATCTGTACATGAATCTGTATCTCATGTAAATACATTTTTATGTTATAATATTTCAGATACACCATGGGAAATGATTAAGGCAAATTTTGCTGAGCACAATTACTTATTAGTAATTGCAGCATTAATGGTTCCGGTTGTTTCTTATTTGACACAGATTCTGAACAATAAGTTAATGACATCTAATTCAACAGCAAACACAAATGACAGTAATGATGCAATGGCACAGCAGATGAAAATGATGACAAAGACAATGCCAATTTTCTCTTTAGTTATCTGTTTTACTGTTCCTGTTGGTCTTGGTCTTTACTGGATTGCCAGTGCGTTAGTAAGATTTGTTCAGCAGTTTGCATTGAATAAGCACTTCGAAAAAATGAACCTGGAAGATATTATTAAGAAGAACCAGGAAAAAGCGAAAAAGAAACGCGAGAAAATGGGTATTGCTGAAAATCAGATTTCAAACGCTGCAAGAATGAACACCAGAAGAATGGAAGAGAAGAAGCAGACAATGACATCTGCTGAAAAAGAGCTTATGTTAGAAAAAGCAGCTGCAGCAAAACAGAATGCAAAGGCTGGAAGTATGGCAGCAAAAGCCAATATGGTGCGCGAATTTAATGAAAGAAATAATAAAAGATAAGAAATCTTTATAAATTTGGGAGGTTAGTATGGACTTTATTCAGGTATCAGCCAAAACAGTAGATGATGCTGTTACAGAAGCACTCATTAAATTAGGAGCTACAAGTGACCAGATTGAGTACGAAGTAGTAGAAAAAGGAAGTGCCGGATTTTTAGGAATTGCAAGAAAAGATGCAGTCATCAAGGTTCGTAAAAAATGTACGGTAGACGACAATATCAAAGGCTTTTTAAATAAAGTTTTTGATGCAATGAATTTAGAAGTGGAAATTATTATTACAAAGCAGGAAAACAGCAATAATATTGATGTTGAATTAAAAGGTCCTGATATGGGAGTTCTGATTGGAAAAAGAGGACAGACTCTTGATTCTCTTCAGTATTTAACAAACCTTGCAGTGAATAAGAATTCAGAAGAATATGTTAAGGTTAAAATTGATACAGAAGATTACCGCAAGAGAAGAAAAGAAACTTTAGAAAATCTTGCAAGAAACATTGCTTATAAAGTAAAGAGAACCAAACGTCCTGTTTCTTTAGAGCCAATGAATCCATTCGAAAGAAGAGTCATTCATTCTGCATTACAGAATGACAGATTTGTTACAACCCAGAGTGAAGGTGAAGAACCATACAGACATGTAGTGGTTAAGTTAAAGAGATATTAATCTTTGGGAAAAGAATCAGGAAGCTGATTTTGAATGAAAAAATAAATGGGTATCCTTTTTGGATGCCCATTTTTGTGAGTATAGGATTTAAAGATAAGTAAATAGATTAGTTGGAAAATACACTAAAAATGGAGTGTCCGGAAAGGAATTATATATGAAAACAGATACAATTGCTGCAATTGCAACTGCAATGAGTAGTTCAGGTATTGGAATTATCCGTATTAGCGGTGATGAAGCAGTTTCGATTACCGAACAGATTTTTCAGATGAAGAATCAAAAAAAGTTATCCGAAATGCCAACACATACCATCCATTATGGACATATCCATGATGGTGATGAACTGATAGACGAAGTTATGGTTCTATTAATGAAGGGACCGAGAAGTTATACAAAAGAAGACACTGTTGAGATTGATTGTCATGGCGGTGTCTATGTCATGAAGAAGGTATTAGAAACGGTTATTAAATACGGAGCAAGGCCGGCAGAACCGGGAGAGTTTACAAAACGGGCATTTTTGAATGGAAGAATTGACCTCTCACAGGCGGAATCCGTTATTGATGTGATTCATTCTAAGAATGAGTTTGCATTAAAAAGCTCTCTGAGTCAGTTATCTGGTTCTGTTTCAAAGAAAATTAAGGAAATTCGTGGTGTTGTTCTGCATGAAATAGCATTTATTGAAAGTGCCTTAGATGACCCGGAGCATATCAGCTTAGAGGGATACCCGGAGCAGCTATTTGCAATTGCAGAAGAGACAGCCATTAAAATAAAGAAGTTATTAGCAAACAGTGATAATGGAAAAATGTTAAAGGAAGGAATTTCTACCGTAATTGTAGGAAAACCAAATGCCGGTAAATCTTCTCTTTTAAATACTTTAGTAGGGGAGGAGCGGGCAATTGTTACAGATATTGCCGGCACGACCAGAGATGTATTAGAAGAGCAGATTAACTTAAACGGAATTCTTTTAAATATTATTGATACTGCAGGAATTCGTGATACGGAGGATGTGGTAGAAAAAATCGGTGTAGATAAGGCAAAGAAATATTTAAATGATGCAGATCTTATTATTTATGTGGTAGATACTTCAACTGCTTTAGATGAAAACGATTATGAAATTATGGAGCTGTTAAAGGATAGAAATGCAATTGTTCTTTTAAATAAGTCAGACTTAAATCCGGTAACAACCATGGAAATGATAAAAGAACATCTGGAAAAGAAGATGATTTCTATTTCTGCAAAAGAACAGACGGGAATTGAAGAATTAGAGGAAACCATTAAGGAAATGTTCTTTGCAGGAGAGGTTACCTTTAATGATGAGATTTATATCACAAATATTCGTCATAAAAATTCTTTACAGGAAGCTCATAATAGCTTACAGTTAGTAAAGCAGAGTATTGAAGATGGAATGCCGGAGGATTTTTATTCCATTGATTTGATGAATGCATATGAAGAACTGGGGAATATCATTGGTGAGTCCGTAGAAGATGATTTAGTAAATGAGATATTTAGAACTTACTAAATATCTCATTTACTAAATCATCTTCTACGGACTCACCAATG
>CAYMIS010000179.1:0-3569 GCA_964390485.1 uncultured Roseburia sp.
CTTTCCTTCATAAGGATGGACGCCACCTTTAAATGTTTTTAAACCCATTTTCGTGCCCCACTTTCTCTTATTTAGTATTATATTCCATACTTTTTACCTAGAATATTATCATTAAAATTATAACACAATCACTATAATATTGCATAAATATTTTGCATTTTTTCAAGAACCTTTTGACAATTCCTTAACAATTCTTCCTGTCACCTTCATTTTTTTGTCTTATTCAGATAATTTTATCAGAAGGAAATGTATTTCTGCTATTTTGTAACATTATATGTTAAAATGTTTCTTACAGAATCATTTTTAGATGTATAGAAAGGGTACAATACTTTTATGCAGATTTGGACAAATAGAAAAAAATACAATTTCAAGGATGAACTGATAAACCACACTTTCACGGAAGACGCTATCTTCTTTGATATTGAAACCACAGGTTTTTCACCGGCATATACACAGCTGTATATGATTGGATGTGCCCATCGGGAAGGCAGTGACATCATTATCACCCAGTTTTTTGCCGAAAAAAAAGAAGAAGAAACCCAGATACTTTCCGCTTTTTTCTCCCTTTTAGAAAAATATCCCACCATTATTTCATTTAATGGAATCGGCTTTGACATTCCTTATCTGAAAGCTAAATGTGAATCTTATTCCATAGACGAGCCTTTTTCCAGCAAAACATATGTTGATATTTTTAAAATTATTTCCTCTTACAAATTCCTGCTAAAACTGCCGAATTATAAGCAGAAATCCTTAGAAGCTTTTCTTGGTTTACAGCGGGAGGACATGTTTGATGGGGGCGAATTAATTAATGTTTATAAGGAATATCAGAAAAAAACAGACAATCAGGCAATGCTCTTTTTAAAACAGCACAATTATGAGGATGTATTAGGTATGATTGATTTGCTCTCTGTCTTAAGCTATCCAAAGCTTTTCGAAGGTGGTTATGCCATTACAAACCTTTCCAGCAATGAGTTCAAATCAGTAGATGGCATTCCCGGAAAAGAGCTTATCTTCACTCTCAAAAATAATATTGCTGTTCCAAAACGAGTTTCCTATGGCTATGAGGACTTTTATCTGATTTGCAATGGTTCTGAATCCAAACTTAACGTTAAACTTTTTGATGGCGAACTTAAATTCTTCCACGAAAACTACAAAGAGTACTACTATCTCCCTACCGAAGATACTGCAATTCATAAAAGCATTTCTTCCTACGTGGAAAAAGAACATAGAAAACAGGCTACCGCAGCAACCTGCTACAGCAGAAAGGATTCCCTTTTTCTTCCTCAATATGAAACTATATCCGAACCGGTTTTTAAAATTAATTTAAAAGATAAAAAAACTTACTTTGAACTTACAGCAGATTTTATTAACTCAGAGAACATTCAGCGCAGGTATATTGACCATATTCTTACTCTTATGAAAAAACAGAAAAAATAGAGCAAACATACGTATTTTGCAGCAGTTTCCGGTAAATTTTGAGAAACAGGCTTTGCGAGTTTCTCAAATTATCGCGGTACTTGTCATTTTTTCCTGCAAGCACTCGCTACTCACATAATCAATATAAAAGGAAGCTGCCGCAAAATGCAGCAGCTT
Organism: uncultured Roseburia sp.; assembly: GCA_964390485.1. Classification (GTDB taxonomy): domain Bacteria; phylum Bacillota; class Clostridia; order Lachnospirales; family Lachnospiraceae; genus Roseburia. The sequence continues at coordinate 1,594 of CAYMIS010000179.1, forward strand.
CCCCATTTCGTATTATTAAATTTTCTCAAAGAAGAAAGATTTATTTCTCTGATAACCCAATTCCTTATAGTTCATAATCTGCTCCGTACTGCCGATAAACAGTGCACCACCAGACACTAATGATTTATGGAATTTCTGGTAAATCTCATCCTTTGCTTCCTCCGTAAAGTAAATAACTACATTACGGCAAACAATCAGATGACAACCGGTCGGATATGGGTCTTTCAAAAGATTATGTTCTTTAAATTCCACTCTTTTCTTGATTTCATCTGAAATCTGATAAGAGCTTCCTATCTGGGTAAAATATTTTTTCTTCAAATCAGCCGGAACTGCAGCAATACTTTTATCTTTGTATAATCCCATTCGTGCAGTATCGAGTACCTGCTTATCAATATCTGTTGCAATAATCTTGATATTGTTCAATGGAATCAATCTGGACAATGCCATTACTAACGAATATGGTTCATCTCCAGTAGAGCAGGCTGCACTCCAGATTTTCAAATTATTTCCAAACTTTTTAATCAACTGTGGAAATACTTCTTTTTCTAAGATTTCCCACTGGTCTGGATTACGATAAAACTCTGATACATTAATGGTAAGGAAATTGACAAATTCTTCAAACTTCTGCTTATCTTTTTTAATTAATGCAACATAATCATCGTAAGAACTGATACTGTTCTTAGTAATCAGTGTATCAATTCTTCTTCGCATCTGTTTTTCCTTATAGCAGTTTAAATCAATAGATGTCAGTGACAGCACATCTTTTTTAAATTTTTCATAATCGTTTAACATATGCTCACCCTGCTTTCTGATTTTATAGTACATATTTCCTAGATGTAATATTGTAAAAATAGGCTTACATAAATGTAAGCCTATTTAATTTTGCGTATCTTACACAAACTTTTATTCTTCTTCGCTTGCTACAGCTTCAACATCAACGTCTGCAACATCTGCATCCTCTTCTTCTGTTACGAATAAAGCTTTTACAGATAAGCTGATTTTCTTTTCTTCTTCGTTGAAATCTACAACCTTAGCTTCGATTTCCTGACCAACCTTTAATACATCAGCTGGTTTCTCAACATGATCTTTAGAAATCTGTGAAACATGAAGTAATGCATCAACACCTGGTGCTAATTCTACGAATGCACCAAAGTCTGTCATTCTTGCAACTGTTCCTTTTACAACGTTACCAACTGCATATTTCTCTGCAGCACCATTCCATGGATTATCTGCTGGGAATTTCATGCTAAGAGCAATCTTTGTCTCGTTGATATCTTTGATAAATACTTTTACAGTATCACCAACGTTAAATACTTTCTTAGGGCTTTCTACTCTTCCCCAAGACATTTCTGAAATATGAAGTAAACCATCTGCTCCGCCTAAATCGATGAATGCACCGAAATCTGTTACGTTCTTAACAGTTCCTTCTACTACATCGCCAACTTTAATCTTTGCAAATAATTCTTTCTGCTGTTCCATCTTCTTCTCAACAAGAAGCTGTTTTCTGTCACCAATGATTCTTCTGCGTTTTGGATTAAACTCGCTGATAACGAACTGAATCTCCTGGTCTTTGTATTTAGATAAATCTTTCTCATAGCTGTCGGATACTAAGCTTGCTGGGATGAATACTCTTGTTTCATCAACAACAACACATAATCCTCCATCTAATACCTGAGAAACTTTTGCTGTAAGCACTTCTTTGCTTTCGAAAGCTTCTTCTAATCTCTTGCTTCCTTTTTCAGCTGCAAGGCGTTTGTAAGTAAGAACAACCTGTCCTTCGCCGTCGTTCACTTTTAAAACTTTTGCTTCCATTGTATCACCAACAGATACAACAGTTGTCAAGTCAACATTTGGTTCGTTAGTATATTCACTGCGTGTGATGATTCCATCTGACTTATATCCGATATTTAAAACGATTTCATCCGGTTTAACATCGATAACGGTACCTTCAACTACCTCCCCATTTCTTATTGTTT
>CAYMIS010000180.1:0-3469 GCA_964390485.1 uncultured Roseburia sp.
ATAATAAATAATATAATAATATCCAAAATCTGAGCCAAATCCCTGATAATACTGGTTATCTGCCATATAATAGAAAAATCCGATAAAGGGTGTCAGCACCACAGCAATTTCAAACAGCACAAAGGGGAGCAACCCAAAATAATTTAATATCTTCCGACGTTTCTTATCAAACTCACACAATGCCATCACATAACAAAATATCAGAAAAGAAACTAATCCCTCAAATATAAAAAAGACAAACGCAAGTAATTCGTTCACACTTTGTGTGACGAATTCTGTGTTTGCCAATCCTATCGAAGATAAAATATTTGCTCCGCTCTCAACAATGCACGCCACAAGAAGAAGCCTGAAAATCCTGCTTCTTTCTGTAGGAAACTGCCTGATAAATAAAAAATGCATTAATATGATAATCTGCAATAATAAAGCTGCTATCTCAAAATCATAGTTATATTGCACCTATGTCTCCTCCTGTGCCGCCTTCGCCTCAAGAATTGCCTCATTCAACTGAAGCATCTTTGCATCTAACATTGAAACAATTCCGGAACATTCTCTTAAATCACGACTAATATATTCCGGTGCATTACCCTCAAATTTGTAATAAATCTTATGCTCTAAGCTTGCCCAAAAATCCATTGCCATCGTTCGAATCTGAATCTCTACCTTAATATCCACCACACGGTCTGACATAAAAATCGGAACGGTTACAAGCATATGATAGCTCTTATATCCACTTTCTTTCGGATGCTTAATATAATCCTTAACGGAAACAACCGTCAGGTCATTCTGCTTTCCAATCATCTCTGCCAGTGTATAAATATCGGATGTAAAGGAACATACGACTCGAATTCCTGCAATATCATTCAAATGATTTACCATGTTTTCAATCGAAGTATCATATCCATTCCGTTTTAACTTCTTAACAATACTTTCTGGTGACTTAATTCGGGACTTCACATATTCAATTGGATTGTATTGATGTACCTGTTGAAATTCATCATTGAGAATTTCAACCTTAGTATTCACTTCCTTTAATGCAGATCTATACAAAAATATTATGGTATTCCAGCTGTCGAGACCCTCACTAAGCGTGAATGATTCCATAAAATCCCTCCAAATTCCTTTTTCATGCGCACTGCACATATCGTCGTCCTGTAATTATCAAATCTCATGATATCCAGTGACATTATACACCCCGAGAAACATTGGTTTCCCGGGGAAGTATTCTTCTTTGATAAAATTATAACACATTTTCCCTTTAGAGAAAACCTCTTTCTATTATTCCGGCTTCAAATTATTCTATCATTCCGGCTTTAAATTACTATAAGTCCAGTTTTAAATCTCCCTCTTTGATTCCTCCGATTTTTCGGAAAAAAAGTCCAAAAAGCCAGGTCAGAACTCCAGGTAAAATAAAGCATATCAGCATTAATCCCAGCCAGTCCATTACTGTAATGCTGTTTTTTACTCCTGCTTCAATGTCTGCAAGCCATCCGGTATAAACTCCTATCTGCCCCACCAGACCACAGGTTCCCATTCCTGAGGATACTGCTGCTCCATTCATTTGAAGTTTAAATACACAGGTAGCAATTGGACCTGTAATGGCAGAAGTTAAAATAGCCGGCAGCCAGATAATCGGATTCTTTACAATATTTCCCATCTGAAGCATGGAAGTCCCAAGTCCCTGAGCGAAAAGACCACCCCACTTATTCTCCCTAAAGCTTAAAACTGCAAAACCTACCATCTGGGCGCAACAGCCTGCTAAAGCTGCTCCTCCCGCAAGTCCGGTAAGTCCTAAGGCTGCACAAATTGCAGCACTGCTGATAGGAAGGGTTAATGCAATTCCAACAATTACAGATACTAATATTCCCATAAAAAATGGATGCAGTTCCGTTGCCCACATAATTGTATTTCCTACTGCACTGGCTGCTTTACCAATTGCCGGTGCCCAGAATACAGAAAGTACAACTCCGGTAAAAATTGTCACAAAAGGTGTCACAATAATATCTATCTTTGTCTCCTTTGAAACAAGCTTTCCAAACTCCGCAGCAAAGACAGTAATTACAAGCACTGCCAAAGGACCTCCTGCACCGCCTAATTCGTTAGAAGCCACTCCTACGGCTGCCAGTGAAAACAATACTAATGGTGGTGCCTGCAATGCATAGCCTATCGCAATTGCCATTGCCGGTCCCACTGCTGCTTTTGCATAATTTCCCACTTTTACTAAAAGCTCGATTCCAAGCTGTGTTCCTAAGGTTCCAATGATGGTTCCAATTAATAATGAGGCAAATAAGCCCTGTGCCATCGCGCCTAATGCATCTATCAGATAACGTTTTACTGTAATCTCAACATTTTTCTTTTTCAAAAATTCTTTCACTTTTTCCATATGTCCATCCCTTTATATTGCCCTAATATCCTCTCGCTGTATTACCTTATAAATCCTCTGGCTCTTAGTTTCTCTTCTATTACATCCAGTACATGCTCTGAATCTGCTTCCACCGTATGCCAGTGTTTTCCACCGGTCAAAAGACTAAGGGGCTGACTTTTACTATGTTGAATCCGCTCTATAAAATCATCCACATCCAGACGATTTTTTAAAATCAAATCCACCGTAATCTGCCCATAAATATCATGCTCTACAACTACATCTAGCACTTTTCCGCCATAATCAACAAATGTATAAAGTTCCTCCTGCATCTGTTCATCGGAATGTGACACTGCAAAGCTTCGTTTCGCCTTTTCCTTCCCGGTCTCCGGCACATAAAGCACATAACCTTTATTGGTACTTAAAATATTTTTATTCACTGCCCGAAGCAGTGCAATATCCTGCACAATTACCTGGCGGCTGACGCCAAAGGTTTTCGCCAGTTCCGTTCCCGAAACCGGAGCCTTCTTTTTTTGCAGCAATTCAATAATCTCTCTTCTTCTAATGTCACCTTCCACAGCATTTCCCCCTTCACAAACCAGATTATCCACAATATTTCCTGCCAATTTCTTTCTTATCCAGAAGAATTTCTTTACAAAGTTTATACTTTATTGTCATTAATCCTCTTCGATTACCTGCATTTCTAAAAAATCAAATTCAATCGTCTCTACAAAGCAGTCTTTTGTAAACCTTGTTTTCGCATGACGCTTAAATTCTGCAATATTCGCCTCCAGCCAGATAGGCTTTCCAAGGTCAAACTCATAGCATACATCTTCAATTGCCTGAAAAATTTTATGGGTACGGGTCTCTGCTGATTCATCCGTGATTGTCGTATCCTTCAACAAATGCGTCCCCTTTATCATTTTAAACCAGATTCTCATATTTCCAACCCTCTGAATTTTGTCTTATTCTTTCTCTTTGCATTTCATCGTTTCCTTTGCGCTAATTCCTTAAAGCTTCGTCCACACTAGCCGCGTCTGCGCTGACGGTTTGTCTCATACATCAAAAGGGATGCTGAAATTGCCGCATTTAGGGATTCTACTTTTCCCT
>CAYMIS010000181.1:0-3426 GCA_964390485.1 uncultured Roseburia sp.
GTAAATTGCTGTACATTATGCATAATATTGCACTTCTTAAAAAAAAGAATACAACATATTGTACAAAAACCAGCCTGCTTTGGCAGACTGGCTTATGTACATGATTGTCTATAAAATAATAATATATTGGGACATTCTCTGCTATTCTTAACTGCTGTAGTGTTCCATCACTGCAAGAATATCACTGCTCTTAAATCCACGTCTTAATAAAAACTGGTAAATTCTTCTTCTGGAGGAAATATCCGTATTTCTGCCATCAAATCCTTTCTTATCTAACAGCTGTGAAATCATCTGTCGCTCGTCTGCTTCAAATTCCTCATCTAATGCATACTCAATAGTTGTTTTGGCCACACCCTTAGATAACAAATCCATCTTCAAACGCTGCTCGCTCTTCTTCGCCTGATGATACCGGATATATGTTTTCGCAAAACGCTCATCATCTATGTAATGATAATCCTTTACATACTGAATCGCATTTTCAATGCATTCCTCCGGATATTCACTCTGCTTTAATTTATCATAAAGCTGCTTTTCTGTTCTGTCCTGCTTCTGCAAAAGATATAATGCTCGTTTTTTCACTCTTTTCCCAATAATATCTGTCAGAATATATTGATATTGCGCTTCAGAGATACGGGCCCCCTGCTTCAAAGACAACTGGCGTATTTCGCCACGATACAATACAAGCTGTGTTCCATTATTGAAGCAAATTCTTGCTCTGCCCTTCTCTAAGTAAACTATCTCTTCAATTTCAAGCTCCATATTTTATTCCTCTGCTTCAAGTACTTCCGGTGCATTCTTATCTGTCTCTTCTGCTTCTTCTGCTCCATCTAATTTAAATAAATCTCTGACTTTTACTTCAATCTCTTCACAGATTAATGGATTCTCCTTCAAATAAGTCTTGGCATTCTCACGTCCCTGACCAATCTTCTCTCCATTATAGGCATACCATGCACCAGATTTATTAACAACACCCTTATCTGCTGCAAGGTCAAGAATATCTCCCTCTTTCGAAATACCCTTACCAAACATAATATCAAATTCTGCCTCTCTGAAAGGCGGTGCCACTTTATTCTTCACAACCTTAACGCGGGTGCGGTTACCAATGACTTCTCCTCCCTGCTTTAAGGATTCAATACGTCTTACATCCATACGAACGGAAGAATAAAACTTCAGTGCACGGCCACCGGTGGTAGTCTCAGGATTACCAAACATAACACCAACTTTCTCACGCAACTGGTTAATAAAAATAACAACACAATTAGATTTACTGATAACTGCTGTTAATTTACGAAGTGCCTGGCTCATCAAACGTGCCTGCAAGCCCACATGGGAATCTCCCATATCACCGTCAATCTCTGCCTTTGGCACTAATGCTGCAACAGAGTCCACGATAACAATATCCACCGCACCGGAACGCACCATAGTCTCTGTAATCTCAAGAGCCTGCTCTCCACAGTCCGGCTGGGAAATATATAAATTATCAATATCTACACCAATATTCTTCGCATATACCGGGTCAAGCGCATGCTCTGCATCAATAAATCCTGCGATACCGCCTCTCTTCTGTACTTCTGCAACTGCATGCAATGCAACGGTTGTCTTACCACTGGATTCCGGTCCGTAAATCTCTATAATTCTTCCCTTTGGAAGACCACCAAGTCCTAATGCCACGTCTAAGCTTAAGGAACCTGTTGGAATTGTCTCTACACTCATCTGGGCAGATCTGTCACCCAATTTCATAACAGAACCTTTACCATACTGTTTCTCAATCTGCGAAATCGCAGCATCTAATGCTTTCAATTTGTCTTCTCTTGCCATTCTTTTCTCCTCCATACCGAACACACATTCAAGAACGGGTGTTCGTTTTCTGTTCTAATAGTATTATAATTCTTCTGAATTGTCAATGCTTATTTTTATTCACAACTCTGTTATGTATTATTATCCACTTTTATTGTCCAATAAACAGTACATCTTATATTATAAATTGTAAAATTAAAAGCCAGAAACATATTTACATATAAATCTCGCAAAACCCATTCTTCTTTTTTCATACACCTATAACACAAACAAATTTGGAAATCTGGCAGGATTTCTGCCTAAAACCGGCTTTTGCCAACAAGATTGACAGCAGTTGCACTGTCAAAAAAGGTATGATACAGCTTTCTTAAAAAGCATATCATACCTTTTTCATTAGAACAAATTAAGATTTTATAAAATGATTACTCTTCCAGTTTCATCATCTCTAAAATTGCCTCTCTATCCTGCAAACCTGCTGCCCTTTTCTGGAAAATGCCATAGTTCATTACAACCATTGTTGGAATGCTCATTACCTGATATTTTAAAGCTAATGCCGCTTCTTCATCTACATTTACCTTGCCAAACTTTACTTTTCCATCCAGTTCTTCCGCCAGGGCTTCAAAAATTGGCGCCTGCATTTTGCAAGGTCCACACCAGTCTGCCCAGAAATCAATAATAACCGGAATCTTACATGCAAGAACTTCTTCTTCAAAATTATCATTTGTAATTGTTACTACTGCCATAATATCTCCTTTCCTCGCGTTCATCAAAAACATCTTAGTAACAACGAAAGCTGCGCGAATTCTTCGCGCAACGTCTATGAGTATGAATCAAAAAATGATTCATACTCATCTCCTCGCGTTCGCACAATAGAACCAAAATTGTGCAAGCACATTTTGGTTCTACTCTGCTCACTTGCTCTCGTCGTTACTCTCGTCCAAATTCACTCAATACCAGGCCTTCATTTCTGTCTAGTACCATACCGACGCTCCATGCATTTACAAATAACAACAATGGTCGGCCTTTCAAATCCTGAATCTTCTTCATATCGGAAGTTCCCACAATCTTATCCATATTAACATCTTCATTTTCAATCCAGCGGATATGTTCATATGGAAGATTTTCCATACGGATTTCTACGTTGTATTCGTTTTCTAAACGATATTTTAATACATCAAACTGCAACACACCTACTACCCCAACGATTACTTCTTCCATTCCCATATTGTATTCCTGGAAAATCTGGATAGCACCTTCCTGGGCAATCTGCTGCATTCCCTTCATAAACTGCTTACGTTTCATGGTATCTACCTGACGCACTCTTGCAAAATGCTCCGGTGCGAAGGTTGGGATTCCTTCAAACCGGAATGGCTTTGCTGTTGTAATGGTATCTCCAATGGAGAAAATACCCGGGTCAAAGACACCAATAATATCTCCTGCATATGCCTCTTCTACAATATGACGCTCCTGAGCCATCATCTGCTGTGGCTGAGACAATTTGATTTTTTTATTTCCGCCCTGCACATGGGTCACTTCCATACCGGCTTCAAATTTACCGGAACAGATACGCATAAATGCAATACGGTCACGATGTGCTTTATTCATATTAGCTTGAATCTTAAAGACAAA
>CAYMIS010000182.1:0-3209 GCA_964390485.1 uncultured Roseburia sp.
CAACAGGAGCAATGGCAGCTTTATTAAAGGATGCATTAAAACCAAACTTAATTCAGACTTTAGAGCATACACCGGCATTAGTTCACGGTGGTCCATTTGCTAATATTGCCCACGGCTGTAACAGTGTCCGTGCTACAAAGACAGCATTAAAATTAGCGGACTATGTTATCACAGAAGCCGGCTTTGGTGCAGATTTAGGAGCAGAGAAATTCTTCGATATTAAATGCCGTAAAGCCGGATTAAAACCGGATGCAGTTGTATTAGTAGCAACTATTCGTGCATTAAAATATAATGGCGGCGTAGCAAAGGCAGACTTAAACGAAGAGAATTTAGAGGCATTAAAGAAGGGTATTGTAAATCTTGAGAAACATATCGAAAACTTACAGAAATACAATGTTCCGGTTGTTGTTACCTTAAATTCTTTTGTGACAGATACAAAGGCAGAAACAGATTTTGTGGAGAAATTCTGTCATGACAGAGATTGCGAATTTGCTCTATCTGAAGTTTGGGAAAAAGGTGGCGAAGGCGGAGTTGCCCTTGCAAATAAAGTATTAGAGACCTTAGAGAAGAAAGAAAGCAATTTCAAACTTTTATACGAAGATTCACTTAGCCTTGAGGAGAAAATTGAAACAGTAGTAAAAGAAATTTATGGTGCAGATGGCGTTACTTATTCACCAGCTGCAAAGCGTGAATTAAAACGTATTGCAGAACTTGGAATGTCAGATTTCCCTGTCTGCATGGCAAAGACACAGTATTCACTTTCTGATGACCAGACAAAATTAGGCCGTCCGGAGGGCTTTACTGTAAATGTCCGGGAAGTATATGTTTCTGCCGGTGCAGGCTTTGTGGTTGCAGTAACAGGAGCAATTATGACAATGCCGGGCTTAGGGAAAACCCCTGCTGCTTATGGTATTGATGTAAATGATAACGGTGTAATTACCGGATTATTCTAAGGTTTATCGAAAATGTAATATAAATTTGCAGGATGTAGGAAAGGTATGGATAGTAAAATGGCACAGATAATTGACGGAAAAAGAATTTCACAGGAAATCAAAGACGAATTAAGGGACAAAGTAACTGCATTAAATGCAGCGGGAAAAACAGGAGCATTAGCAGTGATTCAGGTTGGAAAGGATCCAGCCTCCAGTGTATATGTAAATAACAAGAAAAAAGGTTGTGAATACATTGGGATTGAATCCCTTTCCTATGAACTTCCAGAGGAAACAACTGAAACAGAATTATTAGAATTAATTGAGAAACTGAATCAGGATAAGGCAGTAAATGGTATTCTTGTCCAGCTTCCAGTACCAAAACACATCGATGCAGATAAGATTATTCAGACCATCGCGCCAGAAAAAGATGTCGATGGTTTTCATCCACAGAATGTAGGAAATCTCGTGACTGGTGGAAAAGGATTTGTTTCCTGTACACCAGCCGGAATTATCCAGTTATTAAAGCGCAGCAATATTGAAATTGCCGGTAAAAATTGTGTAGTAATCGGACGCAGCAACATTGTCGGAAAACCAATGGCATTGTTAATGCTTCGTGAAAATGCTACTGTAACAATTGCCCATTCTAAAACAAAAGATTTAAAAGAAGTCTGTAAACAGGCAGATATTTTAATCGTTGCCATTGGAAAACCACAGTTTATTACAGCTGATTATGTAAAAGAGGGAGCAGTTGTTATTGATGTAGGTATCCATAGAGATGAAAATAATAAGCTTTGCGGAGATGTAAAATATGATGAGGTTGCACCTCATACTACTGCAATTACTCCGGTTCCGGGTGGTGTAGGTCCAATGACGATTGCAATGTTAATGAATAACTGTGTAGAGGCCATTGAAGCAAAATAGAACCGAAAATCCCCAGATACACCATGAGAAAAATGATAAGAATGGAATATATTTTTCTGAAATGGGAATATTTGGATTAAGAGAGACAGAAAGGTTTTCATATGAAGTGTACAAGATGTGGGGCTGATTTAAAAGAGGGGTGCCTGTTCTGTTCGATTTGTGGACATGAAGTACAAATGGTAAGCGGATATTCAGATTTAGAAGATGAATATCTGCGCTCTATTTTAGCAGAAAGAGAATCTACGCAGGCATCAGAAAGCGAAAATAAAAGAAAAAGGGCAGAACAACCCAAAGAAGAGAAAAATGTTTTGCCTAAAGTGAAAAATAACAAAATACCCTTGGTGATTGTTCTTTGCCTTTTGCTGGTGTTAATAATTGCCGGAATTTCGATGAAGCTTTATATTAATCACAAAAACAGCAATTCTTATGAGTATCAAATGGAAATGGCAAAGCAGGAAATGGCAGACTTAAATCTGGAAAATGCCATGAATTATTACAAAAATGCACTTGTAATAAAGCCGCAGGATTTAACAGCGCGTCTTGCAATGGCAGATATTCTGATGCAGGAGAAGGATTATGATTCTGCAATGGTACTGCTGATAGAGGTTATTAATCTTGATTCGCTGAATAAGGATGCATATGCGAGACTGGTTAATATTTATGCAGTACGTGAAGAATATGAAAAAATTAATGAGCTTGCCTCAAATATTACGAACGAAGAAATTTTAGCATTATTTGAGGATTATCTTGTGGAAGAACCGGTATTTTATCCGGATGCAGGAGAGTATGATTCTTATCTTACAGTGACTGTGTTATCTATTGAGGATGATGAGATTTATTACACAATGGATGGAACAGAGCCATCTGTAACAAATGGCATGCTTTATCCGGAGGAAGGTATTAATCTGGATGCTTCCGGCATGTATTTAATAAAGGCTGTCTGTTGTAACGAAAAAGGTGTCCTGAGTGATGTGGTTGAGGCAGAATACAAAGTAGTAGCAAAACCACCGGCATATCCGGAGGTACTGCCGGATGGTGGTACCTTTGAAGAAGTAAGCTATGTAACAATTGAGATTCAGGAGGATTGTACTGCTTACTATACCTGGGACGGAACAGATCCAACGGAAGCTTCAGCGGTATATCTAGAGCCAATTGAGATACCGGAAGGAAATAATGTTTTATCAATTGTTGTGATAGATAATCGTTCGAAACTGAAAAGTGAAATTTATCGTGCAAATTTTATTTATGAACCTGAGAGTACAGAGGAACTTTAAAAATTCCTGCAAAAAAGGACTGGGAAAATGATGTGACCCCAAAAAGTTAGACTTTTATTGCGTAACAGATTTTAATGTCTGT
>CAYMIS010000183.1:0-3065 GCA_964390485.1 uncultured Roseburia sp.
AACAGACATTAAAATCTGTTACGCAATAAAAGTCTAACTTTTTGGGGTCACATCAGAAGGCGTTGTCTCTTTTTTAAATTCATAGGAATTTTCGCAAATTCCTATGAATTTAAAGCCTCCGGCAGGATGCGCAGCTACGCGCGCGGAACAAAAGCTGTGCTATATCAGAAACTGAAACGCGGAGTGTGCGAAGCACACTTTTGTTCTACAAAAATCTATTAAAGAGGTGTGTAGTGAAAAAATCTTGTTACAATATTGTTTTTGAAGCAGAGTCTGTAATAAGGGGTTTTCTTGTGTTAGCAGGAATCAAGCTTTGATTGATTTTTACTAAAGTGCAAATTGTTAGTAATTTAATTTTTTATCTGCTATAGTAACCTTACGGTACCGAATAGAAGAAAGAAGGATATGATAATGAATATATCAATTGGAGCAAATATTAAAGCAGCACGTAAGAAAATTGGAATAACACAGGAAGAACTGGCCTCTCAGCTAGGTGTTACCGCTCAGGCAGTCAGCAGATGGGAATCAGAAAATGGTATGCCGGATATTTCTATGGTTGTTCCTCTGGCAAGAACATTATCAGTTTCTACAGATACACTGTTTGGTTTAGATAGTCATTCCTATGATAGTTTGCATGTTTTAGAGATTAAAAATAAGATGGACGAAATGAATGACGGCACGAGAAAAGCAGAGAGTGCGTTAGAAATATGTAATTATCTTCAGGAAGAGGTTCTTAATGCACCAGCAAATTATGATGTTTTATGCCTTTATGTGGAAAGTGCAGCGAATCTGAGCAGGTATACTAAGACATCAGAAGTATGTGGGAAGGCGTGGTCATCTATCAAAAATAATGCGATAAAATATGGTTTACAGATTATTCGTTTTAGTTCCGATTCTGCATTAATTGAGCGGGCGCATTTTGCAATGGCATGGATATACATTCACGAAGAAGATTACGTGAGTGCGAGAGAACATATTAACACATTACCAAGTGTTACAAATAATCGTTTACAAGAGAGTATTCTGGCACAGCTTGCGGTATTTGAAAAAGGTGTAGAAGAAGAAAAAGTGGTTCTTCGGAAAAACTTAATGAATTTCTGCCGTGCTATTAACAAAGAATTCGTGTACGCAATGGAAGATTTTCAGTGGAGATTACCTTATGAGGAAGCAATATCCTTTGGAAAATGGGTAATTAAAATAATGGATGCATTTTCTGCGAACCCAGACATGCTAAGTTCTTGTCGAGGTTTTACAAGGGATATGTACAAATACATGATAGGTACCTGTTTAGGTGCGCAGAAATATGAAGAAGCAGCAGAACTTTATCATGAACTGGAAAAAAAGATGCAGATACATTTTGAACATTATCAGCTAATTCTTTCGAATAAAAAAGAACAGCAGAAGTATGATGACAATATATTACGATATATTACAGCATATACAGAGGAATTTATTGAGGAAAAAAAGAAAGAAATCTGTTATCAGTTAAAAGAGTGGTATGGTGAGGAAAGCTTCTTAAAATTTGAGCAGAAGGTAGGATAAAAATTCTTTTTAGAAGAGGGAAAGTAACTAATCAAGGAAGGGGTAGTTACTTTTCCGTGTTATTATATAAGGTGAATAGAAGGAATATTATAGAAAAATACATTTACGGAAGGGCAGTAATTATTTATAATAAAGTTATAGCAGAAATGTTATCCGACAAATTAAAAAAGTTGGACAAATACTGACAAAAAGCAGATGTGTATGTGAGGTAAGGATGAAATTATACTTTGTACGCCACGGAGAGACAGAATGGAATGTAAAGAAGAAAATTCAGGGAAAAACGGACATTCCATTGAATGAAAACGGCAAAAAACAAGCAAAAGAACTGGCAGACAAGCTGGTTGCAGAAAAACTTCCGGCAGTGAAAGTTTATACCTCGCCACAGCTACGGGCAACAGAAACTGCACAGGAAGTGGCAAACTCACTTGGACTAGAGTGTGAAGAGCTTGACGGTTTAAGAGAGATGGATTTAGGTGAGTGGGAAGGCTTAAACTGGGATATAATTGAAGCAGAGTATGGAGAGAAATACTATCATTGGAATACTCACAGACGCTATGCAAAAACACCGGGAGGCGAATGTTATAACGATGTTTTAGGAAGAACCTTAGACGCTTTAGCTTATATATTGTCAAAAGAAACGGAGGATGTATTAGTGGTAACCCATAGCGCAATTTTAATGTCGCTGGGCTGTTATCTGGCAAAGCTTCCATTTGATGAAGATGAAATGGTGGGACGTTTTAAGACCAAAAATGCCGAAGTTGTAGAGATATCGGCAGAGGACGTTAAGGAAGCCATTGAAAATTTTAAAAGAGGAATATAACGTGATTTCTTTTAATAGGAAAATGTATAGATAAATATCCTGAAGGAAGAATGCATCACAGTCTAAACCAAGGCTGTGGTGCTTTTTGCGTTATAGGGAAGATGTCACTGTGTGACTGTGTGTTCGCATGAGAAGCTGGCAGACGAGCTTCTTTTTTGTGCATAATCAACAATTTTTAATGCGTAATTTTGTGACCGAAAGTGATGGAATGTGATTGACTTTGACGGAATATAAAACTATAATCCAATTATAGGGATGAATGAATTTGAATGTTTGTGACGGAAAATGAAAAGTAAAATAGAAATATGGATAAAAGATTTTTCATTTTATAAGGAATAATGAAATGGAGGAGCGCAAATGCTGACAGAGGAACGTTTTGCTAAAATTTTATCGATACTGGAACGTACAGGAAGCGTAACGGTACAACAGTTGATGACAGAATTGGATGCATCGGAATCTACTATAAGACGAGACTTAAATACACTGGATGCAAATGGACAATTGACCAAGGTACATGGCGGAGCAATCTTAAAAACAAGTGCTTACAGCACAAGAGATGATGATGTTATGAACCGAAAGGAAATGAATCGGGAAGCGAAGATTAAAATTGCAAAATATGCAGCAGAATTAATTGAGCCGGGAGATTTCGTATATCTGGATGCCGGAACAACAACGGAAGTGATGATCGAGTATATTAAGAATA
>CAYMIS010000184.1:0-2958 GCA_964390485.1 uncultured Roseburia sp.
ATATTTAGTAGATAACGGAGAAATAGGAGGAGTAGACGTAAACAAAGCTGCTGGAATTCTGTTAAAACTAGGAAGCGCTATACAGTTAGGTTTTAATGAGCTCGCTCACATGGCTAACCTTGGAACAGGCGCAGCTATGTAGAATATAGAAGCAGCGGCTGGACAATACTTTAATGCTAGAGAGCTGGCTTCAGCTGACAAGGATTTCTTTGCTTCTATGGGAGAATACGTTGGAGATATTGGTTAGAGGGTTATACATAGCAAGTTAGCCTTATTTGATGAAATGTTCAACGTAAGGTAGGACTTTAGAAAAAATCAGAAGAATAGGGACTTCTTGAATAAGACTATCCTTGGGAGGGTCTTCGGACCAAGAATACAATTTTTAGGCTAGGATGCTGGTGACTTTTGGCTATATAATAGAACAGCTATAGCTATGGCTAAAAGATTCAAACTAAAAGATAAAAATGGAAATCCTATCTCCTTATGGGATGCTTTAACGGTAGTTCCAATAAATAAAGAACATCCAGAATATGGAAATAAGTTAGTCATTAAAGACGGTGTAACTAAGTAGGATGGAAGTGCTTTTAGCAGAGCAGACATAGGAGCATTTGAAAGAAAGGTTGGTAATCTTAACAGACATCTATTCGGTGTATATAACGATGAAGATAGCCCAGCTGTAAGAAGAATGCTATGGGGTAGATTCGTTATGTAGTACAGAGACTGGATACCAAGCCAGTTTAGGTATAGATTTGGTGTCATGACTGTTAACCAGGATAGTGGAGAGAGATTTGAAGGCTATTATAGAACTACTGCAAAGTTCATATGGGGACTTAGGCAAGAGTTAAAGAATGGAGAGAAAAATCTCACTCAAATATGGGATGAACTAGATGACTTTCAGAAAGCTAATATAAAGAGAGCTATAGCTGAAGTATCTCAATTAGCTTGCGTAAATCTACTTTGCTGGGCATTAAGTACTAAAGCTAAAGATAAAGATAGAGCATGGGTAGAGAAAGCATTAAGAGCATTCTTGATAAGAGAAAGAACCGAGCTTGGAGCTCTTACTATAGGTTTACAAATGCCTAAGGAATTAGTAAACATTATTAAGAGTCCCGTAGCAGCTTCCTCTGTTATCCAAGATATTGTAGACTTAGGAACAATCTTAAACCCAGTAGAATGGACAGACGAAATACAGAGTGGTGACTATAAAGGACATAGCTCTGCCTACAGGTCATTCATGAGGTCTCCATTAACTTTGTGGTACAGAAACATTAAGAAAACTTTAGACCCAGAGATAATGGAAAGATATTATGATAACCTACAATAAAACGAAATGTGTGTAACGAAATAAGGGGTAGTACATTAATTTGTACTACCCCTTATTTTTTTTCAACTTTTTATTTAATTACATACACTGTAGGAGAATTTCTTTTTGCTCTATAGATAGCTTTTCATAATTCTCCTCAGAGAACTTCCTAGCAGCTAGATAATCTTTAGTTTCCTGGTCTAGATTTGAGTATTTTAACTTCTTTGTCTTGTATTCTAATAGTTCTTGTTTAAATGTATCTTCAACAATATTATCATTTCTATTTTGCATCTTGTTTCTATATATACTCCAGAATAGATTATCTAGGTAATTCTCCTTACCTGATATAGAGAGAATTATGTGCTTGAGTTTTTGGAATATATTCTTTAGTCTTCCTTTAACGGAATGGTCTTCCCTCTCATTCATGAACTCTCTAAAAGCCTCAGCAAGATTCTCTTCTAGCCCTATCTCAGGAAGATTACCCCATAGCTTAGAAGCCTCATCAAACATAGTCTCCCACTCAGAGTCAGTTAGTAAAGTGTCAGCTATATAGTGGAAAGCTTCGTGGAAAGCTGTTCCCTTAGGACTCTAATCACTAATATACAATACACCGTTCCTAAACATACCATAAGCTTGTCTTGGATTTCCGTTTCTGTCTACTACATTAAGTAAACCTTTAACTAAAACTATCCTGCCTTCTCTAGCTAGCTTAGGGAACATAGTTGCTATTTTTTCGAGATTTCTTTCCACCTCCTCTGTAGACGCTAATTGCTCTTGAGGAGAATTCAAGGGAACTAGCATAAATGGAGGAGCGTCTTTATCTCCTCTAGCCACTCTTATACTCATCTCTTCTTCATACTTAGCAGCTAGAGCTGCCATTTCTTCTGCCAAGGCAACCCTTCCAGCATCTCTGTGGGCAGCAGCTGTCCTTTTCAACGAATTATAAGAATGTCTAAGCTCATCATAAGATTGAGATTTTATCCTTTTTTCGTTTTCTTCTTTAGCGGTAGCCGCATCCTACTCATGAATAGCAGCAGCCTCTTTCTGCAAGTCTTCTAGTTGATTCAACTTATCTATATATTCATCTACCTCGTCTTTAACAGGAGCACTCTCCTTAGGCTTTCTTCTCCTCCTTCTTCTAGAAGTATCAGGCATTTCGTCTATATCAGATACAGCTGAACCAAACGCTCCTTCAATAACCGAACCAGTTGGCTTTTTATCTATATTACCTGCATCAACTCCTTTAGGAACAGCAGCTAGTATAGCTTCTTCCTCTGCTTCTGATAGCTCTTTATCACCCTCTATAGATACAGTACCAGCACTAGATATAGAGGCTTGACCTTCAGGAGTTTCTACTGTTTCTTCAGTTGAGCTTTTACCAGAAGGAGTTACAGCTGGATTAGTGGAACTAGGTTTTTTCTTCTACTTCTATAATTCAGTAGGTTCATAGGTGAACCAGTCATCTATAGTTCTAGGGGAATCACTAGTAACATTAATCTTTATATACCTAGAAATATTGGATAAATACTCCTGATTGTTTATCTAGTTACGGTCTACGTTAGTAGTAGGATAGATTTTCTCTCCTGAAGGAAGAGTAATCTTCTTACCTGCTATAGACTTAACAAACTGTAAAGCATCATTGTTAGAGATAGAAC
>CAYMIS010000185.1:0-2864 GCA_964390485.1 uncultured Roseburia sp.
AAATAATATAATATGGTGAAAAATATCCCTGAATGCTTTTTATAAATGGCAGACAGGGATATTTTTGATGAACCTGCCAGATTGCAGGGAGTATTTTCCTGTGATATAATTTCACAAAGAAAAGGCCAGATAGAAAAACAGGAGAAAACAGATGAAAAAAGCAGTATTTTTTGATATTGATGGAACATTATGGGATGAAAAAATGCAGATTCCTAAAAGTACAGGAACTGCAATTCGAAAGCTGCGAGAAAATGGTCATTATGCTTTTATCTGCAGTGGAAGAAGTCGTTCGAATATCCGCAGCAAGCATCTTTTGGATATTGGCTTTGATGGAGTAATTGCATCCTGTGGTACACATATTGATTTTCATAAAGAGAAGGTATTTGAGGTAATCTTAAGTGAGGCGCAGGTGGCGCATGCCCTTCATACCTTAAAAAAGCATAATATGCCGGCTGTATTAGAGGGACCGGAGCATATTTATGTAAATCCGGAGGATTTTTTAGAGGACCCATATGTGATTTATCTGCGAAACGAACTGGGGGATGAATTAAAAGAAATAAGTGATGATATTTCAGAAATTTTTATCAATAAAATGAGTGCAGATATAGGGACAGCGGATGTGAAGACTTTTATTGAAGATATGGGTGAGGATTTTGATATCATTGTGCATGTAAGAGAGAATCTTGTAGAAATTAATCCGGCAGGTCATTCTAAGGCAACCGGGATACAGAAGGTGTGTGAAATTTTTGACATACCAATGGAAAATACCTATGCCTTTGGGGATAGTGCCAATGATGTGGAAATGCTGCAGTTTGTAGCCCATGGAATTGCAATGGGAAATGGAACAAGGGATGCCAAAGAAGCGGCAGAATATGTAACAACAGAAATTAACGCAGACGGAATAGAGAAGGGTTTGCTCCATTATGGATTGATTTCGTAGTGAGAAGGAGGATGCGGTATGGCAAATTTAATGGATTATCTTGAGTGGCGTGGGGACTTATCGTTAGAGCAGTCAGCCTTTAACGAAGTAGACAATCTTATCTTATCCCAGCTGGTTTATGTTGATTTTAAAGGGATTGTTCCGGGACCGGACAGCAAAGAGAAAATCAGCGTGAAAGAGGCTGCCCGGATTTTTTTTGAAACCCATGACCCGGAACAGATTATGAAAAAAATATCCATGACGAAAACGGCAATGTTTGTCTTAAAGAAAATGGCAAAAACAGAACGTTTTAAAGACGCGATGCTTTCCGGCTATGTAAATGATATTAGTGTAGAGGAACAGTCTCAGTTTGCAGTTCTTTGCGTGACCTTAAGTGATAAAAGCTTTTACGTGGCATTTAGCGGTACCGATGACTCTATTGTTGGCTGGAGAGAGAATTTTAATATGGGATTTTTGTCAGAAACACCGGGACAGTTGAAGGCAGTTGATTATCTGAATCATATGGTAGGAATCGGTCAGAGAGTTGTGCGGGTTGGCGGTCATTCCAAGGGTGGTAATCTGGCTGTATATGCTTCTGTCAAATGCAAACCTTCCATAAAGCGTAAAATCCTTCAGGTATACAGCAATGATGGTCCCGGCTTTAACAGAGAGATGGTAGAAAGCGTGGAATATCAGGAAATGCTGCCAAAGATTAAGACAATTCTGCCGGAATCGAGTATTGTGGGAATGCTATTAGAGCATGAAGAGGAATATGAAGTAGTGAAAAGCTCCAATAATGGCATTGGTCAGCATGATGCGATGTCCTGGGAGGTTTTAGGAACGAAATTTCTTTATGGTGATGCCATTGCACCACAAAGCATATTCTGGGATGAGACGATGAAAAGCTGGTTACGTCACTTAAACCGGCAGCAGCGGGAAGAACTCGTAAATGCAGTATTTCGTTTGCTAGAGGAAGTAAATATTCAAACAGTGGATGATTTTGCGAAAATTAAATGGAAAACCATTTCAGACCTTTTAAAGGCAAAAAAGGAATTACCGGCGGAAACACAGCAGCTGTTTTCGAAAGCAATTAAGCTTCTCTGGAAAACCGGAAATGAAAAAGTGAAAAATAATATGAGCTTAAAAGTTCTTGAAAAAATTGAAAGCACAGGAATTCAGACGCAGAAATAAGGTATATTTGTTTGGTTCCTAAATAAATAATAAATGGAATCTTGATTTTCTAAAAAAAGTATGAAATAAAGCAAAAATGCCGAAAATATAAAAAAACGAGAAAAGAAGAGAAAAATAGAGGGAAAACTAGAATATATATCCATAAATGGGAATATATTTAGTTGCGGATTTAAAGGCAAAAACATATTATATGACTATCGGTTTAGCACTCGAAAGAAAAGAGTGCTAATAACAACAAAAGAAATTATATGATATATATGGAAATAGGAGGAATTAACATGAAATTAGTACCTTTAAGCGACAGAGTAGTTTTAAAACAGTGTGAAGCAGAAGAAACTACAAAATCTGGAATCATTCTTACAAGCAGTGCACAGGAGAAACCACAGGAAGCAGAAGTAATTGCTGTTGGCCCAGGTGGAATCGTAGACGGTAAAGAAGTTACCATGCAGGTAAAAGAAGGACAGAAGGTTATTTATTCTAAATATGCTGGAACAGAAGTGAAATTAGATGGCCAGGAATATATCATCGTAAGACAGAATGACATCTTAGCAGTAGTAGAATAAAGATATTCATGGCAGGATAGGTGCCATGGAACAGGAAAGGCTTAATCTAAAGTCTTTCGCAAATTTGTAAAGTAGAAAAGAAAGAGGTAAATCAATTATGGCAAAGGAAATTAAATACGGATCAGAAGCCAGAGCAGCAGGTAAAAGAAGGACAGAAGGTTATTTATTCTAAATATGCTGGAACAGAAGTG
>CAYMIS010000186.1:0-2757 GCA_964390485.1 uncultured Roseburia sp.
GTATTATATACCAGTCTCCATTATTTTTCTAGGCACCGTTTTATTAATCGCTTACAATATACCTGCCTTGGGGAAATGATTTATCACATTTTCTTAAGAGCGGGTATATTTTTTGACCAATATATTAAATAGTGTCGTGCGTGATACGATAAACTGTTCGCAAAACACAAGTTTAACGAATAGTTTGTTGCAAATCACTACATAACATGCTATAATAGACATATACTGTGTATTTCACATGTGTTTGCGGCTTTTACCAGGGAATTGCACCTTATAATAGTCTTATATTAACAGATTTCATGGGAATCAAGAACAATCGTAAATGGTCCATCATTTAAAAGGGATATTTTCATATCGGCACCAAAAATTCCTTTTTCTACCACGGGAATTTCTGCTTTGCATTTTTCAATGATGTATTCATACAATTCCTTTGCCATGTCAGGTTTTCCTGCATTGATAAAGGAAGGACGATTTCCTTTTTTACAATCTGCATACAGGGTAAACTGCGAAATCAATAATAATTCGCCCTTTACATCCTTTAAAGACAGATTTGTTTTTCCTTCAGAATCTTCAAAAATTCTAAGACCAATAAGCTTTTTAATCATTTTATCCGCAATTTCCGTTGTATCAGTATTTGCAACACCTATCAGAACAAGGAAACCTTTCTGGATGACACCGGTTATGTTTTCTTCAACACTGCAGGATGCAGATTGTACTCTTTGAATCACAAATTTCATAAGTAATACTCTCCTGTTTGTTAATTTTTTAACACAAAACAAGATTGCCAGGAATGCAGCTTGCTTTATGCGGCTGATTCCTATTATAAAACTTTCCGCAAGGAAATGACACTATTTTTTACTGAAAGGAATTATTTTCATGGAATTACAGCGACTTTTAAGCTATACACGCAAGGCAGTGGACACTTATCAGATGATTCAGGAAGGTGATAAAATTGCGGTTGGAATTTCGGGTGGAAAAGACTCTCTCACTCTCCTATATGCTTTAAAGCATCTTCAGCGCTTTTATCCGGCACATTTTGACCTGATAGCTGTTACTGTAGACCTCGGATTTGAGGGTTTCGATTTGACACCAATAAAGGCTTTGTGTGAGGAACTGGAGGTAGAATATCACATTGTAAAAACTGATATTGGCAATATTATTTTTAATGAGCGTAAAGAGGCTTCTCCCTGCTCTCTGTGCGCAAAGATGCGTAAAGGGTCACTGAATGATGCCGTTAAGGAGTTGGGATGTAACAAAGTTGCCTATGCCCACCACATGGATGATATTATCGAGACAATGATTCTTTCCATGATTTTTGAGGGACGTTTTCACTCTTTCTCGCCAGTAACTTTTCTAGATCGGATGTGTTTAACCGTAATCCGGCCAATGATGTTTGTTCCAGAGGTTGATGTAAAGGGTTTTCAAAACAAATATCAACTTCCTGTCGTAAAAAATCCCTGTCCAGTGGATGGCATTACAAAGCGGGAATATGCCAAAGAACTTGTGCATCAAATCAACTTAGACCATCCAGGTGCTAAAAAACGTATGTTTACCGCCATATTAGACGGAAATATTCCGGGCTGGCCCAAACGACATGAACACGTTAGGGTTTCATCCAAGAAAAAAGAGGAATCTAAGAAATGAAAGAAAAAGCGTATTTCGAAGATGTAAATAAAAAAAATGAAATTAAACTCCGCAAACGGCTGGAACAACTTCCATCCTTTTGTAAAAGCTTTTTTATTGGTATTGAACCAACAACGGCTTCCAGAACAAGAATTGCTTACGCCTACGATCTAGGATGCTTTTTTGAATATATTCATGAGGTTAATCCCACTTATCAAAAGATGGAAATCCGCAATTTTCCTCTTAAAATGTTAGAGGAACTTACCCCTATGGATATCGAGGAATATCTTTCCTATTTGAAATACTATGTAAAAGATGGTGTGGAGTATACAAATGATGAGCGAGGACTAAAAAGAAAGCTTGCATCCTTGCGAACCTTTTATCGCTATTTTTATAAAAATGAACTTATTAAAGAAGATCCTGTTATCAAAGTAGACATGCCTAAAATTCACGAGAAAAATATTGTTCGACTGGATGTTGATGAAGTTGCTATTTTGTTAGATGAAGTAGAATCCGGAGACAGCCTGACTGAACGCCAGAAGAAATTTCATGAAAAAACCAAAACACGAGATTTGGCAATGATGACATTATTGCTTGGCACAGGCATCCGAGTTTCAGAATGTGTCGGTTTAGACATGGATGATGTTGATTTTAAGAATAACGGAATCAAAATCCATAGAAAAGGTGGCGCAGAGGTAATTGTATATTTTGGCGAAGAAGTCCGTAATGCCTTAATGGAATATATGGTAGAACGTCAGAAAATTACTGCAGAAGACGGCAGCATTAACGCCCTCTTCCTCTCCCTTCAAAATAAAAGAATCACTGTACGTGCAGTAGAGAATCTTGTCAAAAAATATTCCAAGCTCGTTACCACCTTAAAAAATATTACACCTCATAAGCTTAGAAGTACTTATGGTACAAATCTTTACCGGGAATCCGGAGATATTTATCTGGTGGCCGATGTTCTTGGACATAAAGATGTTAATACAACCAGAAAACACTATGCGGCTATTGATGATAATAGCAGACGAAGTGCTGCAAAATATGTGAAACTTAGGGATGTTTAAAAATTAACAAAACAAAATTTTTAAAATTGTAATTATATTCTTACATTTTTTACAAAATATCTTACAC
>CAYMIS010000187.1:0-2463 GCA_964390485.1 uncultured Roseburia sp.
ATCGATAAGTTCTTCGAAGTATTTTTTACCAACTTCCATAACTACGTCAGAGTACATCTGGATGAAACGTCTGTAGCAGTCCCAAGCCCAACGTGGGTTACCAGATTTTGTAGCCATTGTATTAACTACTTCTTCGTTAAGACCTAAGTTAAGGATTGTATCCATCATACCAGGCATAGATGCTCTCGCACCAGAACGAACAGAAACAAGTAATGGATTCTCTTTGTCTCCGAATTTCTTTCCTGTGATTTCTTCCATCTTAACGATGTATTCATTAATCTGTGCCTGAATCTCATCATTAATCTGACGACCATCTTCATAATACTGAGTACAAGCTTCTGTTGTAATTGTAAATCCCTGTGGTACTACGTCAGCACCGATAATTTTTGTCATTTCAGCAAGGTTTGCACCTTTACCACCGAGAAGATTACGCATTGTAGCGTCACCTTCACTAAACAAATAGACCCATTTGTTTGCCATTTTGTAATTCCTCCTAAATTTTACTCCTGATATGGAATCCCCTAGTGTTTCCATATACTCTAAACAATGTCGTCCCTAAACGCACATACATATTCTATCACACTTTTACCAAAAGGCAACAAGTTTTTTGGGGAATTTTCTCGATTTTTTGGGCACATTTCACAATCCGAAATCCTGTTTCAGATTGTGAAACTTTTATCAGTCTATTTGAAAAAATGTATCTTTTACTACTTAAACTCTAATTTTGAAATTCAGGGACGTAGCCTAAATTTTAAAATTTAAGCTACGTCCCTAAATTTCACTTTTTTCAAGTTCATTCATTATCTCTTTTTGTGTAACTCTGAGTTCTTTACTCATTTGTTTGGTCGCCGCGCTATATCGTATTTTTCCATTTCGATTTTTAAACGCAGAAAGATTATTCAATTCAGACAGTTTCTTTAATATAAGTGCACTCTTTTGCATTTTCACCTCTTCCTCAGTCCCTACAAACCACGAAGATTGCTCATTTTTCTGGCTAAACTTTTCAAAATCCTCTATTGTTCGAAACCTTTTATGTACCATTTTTAATGTTTTTTCTGTAATCAACTCTGTTTCATCTATATATTCAACATAGCTTGACCAATTATATTTTTCAGGTGCATCTACAATTCCTGCCTTAACAGGATTATTGTGTATATAATTTATACAATTCCAAAAGTATTTTTCTTCCTCAATCGCTTCACTAAAAAAACGGTTCTGAAACAAATGCCCATTTCTTCGCTTCTTTTCATTGTACTGCATTGCATATACTATTTCGCATCTGGTGATAAACTTTGAAATATCCTCTAGTTTTCCCCGAATCATAACATGGATATGTGTAGGCATAATGCAGTATGCATATATCTCCAATGGATATTCCTTTATTTTTTCCTGCATAATAAAGCGTATCTTATGCTTTTCTTTATCCGATTCAAAAACTTTTTCATGATTTACCCCTTTAAAAACAATATGATACACCCCTGTAACTGATTCTCTGCGTGCGATTCTACTCATCCACTTCCCCCTTTTCTCAGATACACTTATTAAATTTTATAAATAATTGGATTTATAACGAAATGTTCAATGATTAAATAGAATTGAAATCCAGGGACGCAGCCTAAATTTCGAAATTTAGGCTGCGTCCCTGGATTTTGAAATTTAGGCTGCGTCCCCAGATTTCGAAATTTAGGCTACGTCCCCGAATTTCGAAATTTAGGCTACGTCCCTAAAATTCAAATTTCTTTGCAAAATATGCGTCTAATTCTTCAATTTTGATTCTTTCCTGTTCCATGGTATCACGGTCACGAACAGTTACTGCACCGTCGTTTTCAGATTCGAAATCGAAGGTTACACAGAAAGGAGTTCCGATTTCATCCTGTCTTCTGTAACGTTTTCCGATATTTCCTCTGTCATCGAATTCACAGTTGTATTTCTTAGAAAGCTGTGCAAATACTTTTTCTGCACCTTCGTTTAATTTCTTGGATAATGGAAGTACACCGATTTTAACAGGAGCAAGTGCCGGATGGAAATGAAGAACTGTTCTCATATCCGGTTTTTCTTCTGTTCCGATGTTTTCTTCGTCATATGCTGCACATAAGAATGCTAATACTACACGGTCAGCTCCTAAGGATGGCTCGATAACATATGGCACATATCTTTCATTCTTTTCATCATCAAAGTATGTAAGATCCTGTCCGGATGTATTCTGGTGCTGTGTCAAATCGTAGTCTGTTCTGTCTGCGATTCCCCATAATTCACCCCATCCAAATGGGAATAAGAACTCGATGTCTGTTGTTCCCTTACTGTAGAAACAAAGTTCTTCCGGAGAATGGTCACGTAATCTCATTTCTTCTTCCTTGATACCAAGGCTTAATAACCAGTCGCGGCAGAAACCTCTCCAGTACTGGAACCATTCAAGGTCTGTACCCGGTTCACAGAAGAATTCTAATTCCATCTGCTCGAACT
>CAYMIS010000188.1:0-2116 GCA_964390485.1 uncultured Roseburia sp.
AGAGAACGTATCCCGGATATTACGCTTCGAACTACTTTAATTTGTGGTTTTCCTGGAGAAACAGAGGAAATGCATGAAGAACTGATGCAGTTTATCAATGACATGGAGTTTGACCGTCTTGGTGCCTTTACTTATTCGCCGGAGGAAGGAACCCCGGCAGCATCCTTCGACAATCAGGTGGATGAGGAATTGAAAAAAGACTGGCAGGCAGATGTCATGGAGCTTCAGGAAGAGGTTATTTTTGATAAAAATGAAGAGATGAAGGGTAGAGAGCTTTATGTCTTTATTGAAGGTCAGGTGGATGGCGGCAATGCTTATGTTGGAAGAACCTATCGAGATGCCCCGGATGTAGATGGCTATATTTTTATCAATACAGATGAGACATTAATGACCGGTGACATTGTAAAAGTAAAAGTGACCGGTGCTTATGAATATGATTTAATTGGAGAAATCTGTTAGAAACAGTTTTTTCCAAGAAGCTATGCTTAGCAAAAAAAGAGAAAAGAGGTTAATATGATGCAAATGAATTTACCAAATAAGCTTACTATTTTTCGTGTGATTTTAATTCCATTTTTTGTGTTTTTTATGTTAGTTCCGGATGTAGTGCCATACAGTAACTATGTTGCAGTGGCAATTTTTATTGTAGCCAGTTTAACAGACCTTTTAGATGGTAAAATTGCAAGAAAATACAATCTTGTTACAAATTTTGGAAAATTTATGGACCCATTGGCAGATAAGCTATTAGTGTGCTCAGCCATGATTTGTCTGATTCAGACAGGACAGCTGGCTGCATGGATTGTAGTAATTATCATTGCCAGAGAATTTATTATCAGTGGTTTCCGTCTGATTGCATCCGATAACGGAATTGTAATCGCAGCAAGCTACTGGGGCAAATTTAAAACAACTTTCCAGATGCTTATGGTAATTGTATTAATTTTAAATATTCCAAATCAGATATTCCAGATTTTAGGTGTAGTGCTTACCTACATATCTTTAGCACTTACCATTATTTCTTTAGTTGATTATGTTGCAAAGAATAAAGATGTGTTAAAAGAACAAAAATAATACGTGTTCTGATAATATAGTGGGATAACATGAATGGAGAACAAGATGAGTGAGACAGTAGAGTATCGTGTTTATAAGCTTTTGAAAAAATATGGTATAACACTAACCACCGCAGAATCAGCCACCGGAGGAATGATTGCTTCTACCCTGATTAATGTACCGGGAATTTCCGAATATTTTCAGGAAGGATATGTGACCTATTCCAATGCGGCAAAGATTAAGCTGATTCATGTCAAACCGGAGACAATTGATTCTTATGGTGTAGTAAGCAGAGAAACTGCATTAGATATGGCAGAATCAGCAGCAAGAACGGCAGAGACAGATGCTGCCCTGTCAGTGACAGGAGTTGCAGGACCAGATGGAGGCACCGAGGACTGTCCTGTGGGAACTGTCTACATTGGATGTTATTTTAAAGGAGTGGCAGTGGCAGAGCATCATGTATTTGAAGGTGATAGAATACAGGTGCGCCAATTGGCTGCAAAGCGGGCATTAGAGCTGCTTTGCGAGCAGATAGAAAATAGAGTGTAGAGTTATAAATGAAACTCATAAGACGATTCTTAAGTTCTTAGGAGCCGGATTGCAAGAATTGCATGAGTGTATAGACAAGAAAGGCGAAAAGCATATATGAGAATTATTGCAGGAACAGCAAGAAGCCTTCCATTAAGAACAGTGGAGGGATTAGATACAAGACCAACAACAGATCGAATCAAAGAGACATTATTTAATGTAATGCAAAATGATGTGCCGGGAGCTTACTTTCTTGATTTGTTCGCCGGAAGCGGACAGATTGGATTAGAAGCAGTCAGCCGTGGTGCCCGTTATGCAGTATTCGTAGAGAATAATAAAAAAGCGGCAGCATGTATTGAGGACAATATCCGTTTCACAAAATTTGATAAAGAAACAAAATTGATTCAGAGTGATGTTATTACAGCACTGCGCAGTATGGAGGGGAAATATCAGTTTGACATTATTTTCATGGACCCGCCATATAACCAGTTACATGAGAAAGAAGTATTAGAATATTTAAGAACCTCATCCCTTATGAAGGAGG
>CAYMIS010000189.1:0-2062 GCA_964390485.1 uncultured Roseburia sp.
TTCTTCCTGCTACAATCAGGAAAAAGAGAAACATAGGAATCGTTAATGTCCCCTCTGCAACAAAATATCCACCTACAAAAAGCACTGCAACCAAACCAAAACGTACTACAAACTGAGCCGCTGCAAGAACTGAACCTGGGATAAGTTCGTTTCTGAAAGAACACTTAACTACCTGAGTCAATTTTTCTTCCAAGCCTTTTAAGTATTCCTCTTCCCTTGATGCAGATTTTAATTCCTGAATCGTATCCAAATACTCCTGCACACCATCATAAGCAATTCTTCTTGCCTGCACGTTCTCCGTCTCTGCTTTCTGCTGTGCTTTTCTTGCCAGAAAAAGCACCAGGGTTGCTACCGGGACAGGTAAGAGAATGCATAGTCCCATACGATAATCGGTCACAATTAACCCGATTGATATTAAAATAAAGGTCACGATTGTTCCAAACAGCATTGGTATTGCATTGGAAAATGTTCTCTCTAATGCAGTGCAATCTCCCATAATTGTTGTAGTCAGATCTGCAATATCTTTCTTTCCAAAGAAGGATAAAGGCAGTTTTCTCATTTTTTCCGCCAAAACAATTCTTCGATTTGCGCTTTCTTCATAAGCAGTAGTATAAGTCTTGTTATACTGAACCCATTGTGCCGCAAAAATCAGTGCAAACAACACTACCGCTCCAATCAGATAAAACACGATACTCTTCTGTATTACCGGCTCTCCACTTTCGATAGAAAAAAGCATATCCTCTACCAGCATCATTAACAACCCTACCGGAATCATCAGACACAAATTATAAAATGCTGCCGCTATAATACCGCCTCTCAAGCTTTTTGCACCCTTATCACTTAAAGCAAACATTTTTTTTAGCATGTTATCACCTCGTTTCCAATATGCCATTTTGTTGTCTTAATATAATCCTTCCACATATGTGCATAAATTCCATCTTTCTCCAGTAATGCTGTATGGTTTCCCTGCTCCGCAAGTTCTCCATCCTTCATTACAAGAATCTGGTCTACCCCCTGAATCGTTGACAATCGATGCGCAATCATAATTACCGTCTTTCCTTCTGTCAATTCGGTCAGTGCTTTCTGAATCTGTACTTCATTCTCCGGGTCAGCAAATGCTGTCGCCTCATCTAATACAATAATCGGAGCATCTTTTAAAATTGCTCTTGCAATTGCAATTCGCTGCGCTTCTCCACCGGAAAGATACACTCCTTTGCTTCCTACCACCGTATCAATTCCTTCTGGGAATTTTGCCAAAATATCATCACATTGCGCCAGATGTGCGGCATGTAATGCTTCTTCTCTGGTGGCATCCCGCCGCCCTGCACAGATGTTGTCTAATAAAGACTCTTTAAAGAGCTTCGGATTCTGGAACACAAAGGCAACGTTTTTCATTAAATCTGCCTGAGACAATTCTCTAACATCCACACCACCAATTTTTATCTTTCCTTCTGTCACATCATAAAAACGTGGTATCAGGCTAGCAGTTGTACTTTTTCCACAACCTGAAGGTCCCACCAATGCTGTTGTTGTACCTTCCTTTACCACAAAACTAAGATTTTTAACTGCTGGATTCAGAGCATTTTCATAAGAAAAGGTTACATTCTCAAAAATAATCTCATTACCCGTTTTCTGCTTCGGTTTCTCTGTTTCACTCTGCTGCTCTGCATTTAAAATCATATCGATTCTGCGCATAGATTCCTGTGCCTGCATCTTATAGTTGCTCATATACATAATTTTATTTAACATAACACCACATGCCGGCGTGAAAATCAGATAAAACAGAAAGTTTTCCGTAAAATGAACCATATTATCTGAAAAAACACCTGACAGAACTGCCGCCGGTATTAATACCAGAAATGGTGAGTTAATTACTGCCGTAAACGCCACCATACCTGTACGACATGCCATTGTAAATGCCATCGCATTATCACTATAATCCTTAATGGCTTTATTAAACTTTGTGAAAGACTGCACTGTCTGCCCAAATACTTTCACAACTGATATCCCTCGTATGTACTCCACTGCTTCATGATTCATTGTCTCTAATGAATCCTGATAA
>CAYMIS010000190.1:0-2035 GCA_964390485.1 uncultured Roseburia sp.
GCCCACGGGCATATATATCGGCGTTTCTATATCGCCGTGCGGGGTATGCAATATCCCCGCGCGCGCGCCGTATTTTGGATCTTGTTTGATTACTTCGTATGAAAATTTAGCCATAACGTTAGTCCTTTAAACGCCCGTTTTTATGCGATTAAATATTTTTAATACAAAAATTTTAATGCCAAAAGCGGGGCTATAGCGCGATTATCGCGCAGTTCGTTTTTTTAATAAAAAAAGCAAGCGTCGCCAAAACTGAAAAAACGGTATCTTTCTTGCACCGCGGTTTTATAAATTTCAAGCGCTTTTTCGCGCCCCAAATAAGCGGACACTAGCATAAGCAAGGTGCTTTGCGGCAAATGGAAATTAGTTATCATCGCGTCGACGCACTTAAACTTATAGGGCGGATAAATAAATATCCCCGTTTCTCCCTCGCGCGCGGTAAGCAACCCGTTTTCGTCGGCAACCGTTTCAAGCGTGCGCACCGCGGTCGTGCCGACCGCTATAACCCTGCGCCCCTCGGCTTTCGCGCGGTTAACCGCCTCAGCCGCGGCTTCCGACACCGCGTAACTTTCGACGTGCATATGGTGCTCCAACACGTTTTCGCATTTCACGGGGCGGAACGTGCCAAGCCCTACGTTGAGTTGCACTCTTGCGAATTCAACGCCTTTTTCTTGCAATTTTTCAATAAGTTCTTGGGTAAAATGCAGACCTGCGGTGGGTGCGGCGGCTGAACCTTCCTTCTTGCAATAAACCGTTTGATACCTATCCTTATCGGCAAGTTTTTCGTGAATGTAAGGCGGAAGCGGCATTTCGCCCACGCGCGACAGCACGTCCTCGAACACACCGTCGAACGCAAAGCGCACTATCCTTTCACCCGTAGGCGTACTTGAAAGCACCGTAAGCGACAATTCTTCCGAAACCTTAAGTTCGGCGCCCTCGCGCGCTTTTTTCCCGGGCTTAACTATAACCTCCCAGTCGGTTAGGTTCAACCTTTTTAAAAGCAACACTTCAACCTTGCCGCCGTGCGCAGTGCAACAATGTATGCGCGCGGGGTAAACCTTGGTGTCGTTAACGACGAGCAAGTCTCCCTTTTTTAGCAAATCCGCCAAATCGTAAAACCTGCGGTGCTCGATTTTATCCGCCGCCCTATCGTAACAAAGCAAACGCGAACTGTCGCGCGGTTCGGCGGGAGTTTGCGCTATAAGTTCCTCGGGTAACTCGTAATCAAAATCGGAAGTCCTTAAAATATCCATTAAATAAAACCCTCTATAAGTCGATTATCGCAATGTTCAAAAAAACAAAACCCGACTTTTGCGACCAAAAAAACCGCGTTAGTCGTTATCGAAAACCGATATTTGATTTTTGTTTTTCGCGGGCATTTTTCTACCCAAATACTCGTACGCTTTCGCCGTGCACGTTCTTCCGCGCGGCGAGCGCGAAATAAAACCGAGTTGCAATAAATAAGGCTCGTAAACGTCCTCTAAAGTATTTTTATCCTCGTTAATCGTGGCGGCTAAGGTTTCAAGCCCTACGGGACCGCCCCCGAATTTATCCATCATCGAATTAAGCAAGCGCAAATCGATTGCGTCAAGCCCCAGCGCGTCGATTTCCATTCGGTCGAGCGCTACGCGTGCGTCGGCGTAAGTGACCGACGAATGCCCCAAAACAGCCGAAAAATCGCGAACGCGTTTTAAAAGGCGGTTGGCGATTCGCGGCGTTCCCCTACTGCGAGCGGCAAGTTCGAGCGCGCCCTTGCGTTCTATTTCCACACCCAAAACGGAGGCGGAACGGCAAATTATTTCGGCAAGTTCATCGCGCGTGTAAGTTTCCAACCTGCAAATCACACCGAATCTGTCGCGCAAAGGGGAGGAAAGCATACCTGCCCTCGTCGTAGCCCCTATTAAAGTGAACCTTTTTAAGGGAATTTGCACCGTGCGCGCCGAAGGGCCTTTACCTATAATCAAATCGAGGGAAAAATCTTCCATCGCGGGATACAATATTTCCTCAACGGTGTGATTCAGCCTGTGAATTTCGTCAA
>CAYMIS010000191.1:0-2005 GCA_964390485.1 uncultured Roseburia sp.
TTTATCATAGAAGACCTTATAAATCTTTATTTACAGAAAAAGTTTCACAGACTCGAAAACTGAGAAATGCAAATTTCCGCCATCATGCGAACGCTTTGCAGCTTTTTGTAAACACCTTGAGCAGACATAAAATATCGCGATTTCAGCGAAAACGACAATAGAATTTCAAGGTTTTTGACATCGCTCGTTGAACTTTTGTTTGTCGAAAGAATAAATGCGAATGGCGCAACCTTGTGATAATACCAATTATGGCAGGATGCGCAGCTGTTGCACAAACGCATAAATGCGTTGGAACAAAAGCTGTGCTATATCAGAACTTGAAATGCGAGAGTGTGGGAAGCATACTTTGTAGACTTCTTATTTCTGCGTAAAAAAATGACAAGAAAAATTGTCAAAAAAGTATTGACAAGAAAAGTTGTCATGGTTATAATATGTCTTGTGAATGACAAATAAAGTTGTCAAAAAGACAATCTTGGTTGTCAAAAAAGAGGAAAGGTAAAGAGGTTGAAAAAGATATATTCAGCCAGTTTTATGAAAACCACAAAATGTTTTCAAAATTGAAAGGAGCATGAGTTAAAAATGGAAAACAATATGTTAAAGGATGTAAAGAAACATTTTTCAAAATTGGGGTTACGGTATTTTATCGGGACATTAATTATCTATGCAGTACAGCTTGGAATTTCAGGATTATGTGCAATGATTTGGCCGCAGGTTGCAGAGGATTACAATTTGTATTTCTTAAGTGCAATGATGCCAATGTATATCATTGCGATTCCGATTATGGTTTATTTGATTCAGAGAATTCCGGCAGAAAATGTCGCAGCAAAAAAGAAAATGAAGCTTAGTCATGGTATTGTGGCATTTTTAATCTGTTATGCAGGTACTATTGTTGCAAACATTGCAGGACTTGGAGTTACTTCTGTAATCAGCATTTTTAAACAGAGTCAGGTAGATAATGTAATGGTAAACCTTGTTGGACAGTTACATCCGGTGGTTACAATTTTAATTACTGTTGTTTGTGCACCAATTGCAGAAGAACTTTTATTCCGTAAGCTTTTAATTGACCGTACCGTAAAATATGGAGAAGGTACAGCAGTTGTATTATCCGGTCTGATGTTTGGATTATTCCATGGAAATTTAAATCAGTTTGTATATGCATTTTTCCTTGGAGCATTCTTCGGATTTATTTATGTAAAAACAAGAAATGTGCTGCATACAGTTCTTTTACATATGGGAATTAACTTTGTTGGTTCTGTAGCAGGCGTGTTAGTACTTGATATCAGCGGATATAATGCAATTATGGAAGCTACAATGAACGGAGCAACAGAAGCAGAGATTATGGCAATCAGCATGGAAAATGCAGCTGGTATGATGATTCTTGGAATTTATGGAATGGCAATTATCGGAATGGTACTTGCTGGTGTGATTCTCTTTATTGTAAATCGTAAGAAATTTACATTAAGTCAGGGGGAAGTTGTAATTCCAAAGGGAAAACGTTTTACAACAGTTATTTTAAACCTTGGAATGATTCTGTATGGTATATTCTGGATTGTTCAGATTATCAGACAGCTTTTAGCATAAAAGAAGAACGGTATGATACTTAGAGACATTTGTTAATGAAAGAGGGGAGTGTGTTTGCACCTGTAAAAGCTGGAAAGCTTTTACAGGCAGCAGAAAGACACAGTTACTACTATGAAAAATAAAGAAATTATGGAACTAAAAGAAGAGTTTGAAAAAGAACTTAAAAAATTAGATACAAATGATGCAGTCACATACATTAGTTTATTAATAACAACTTTTATTTTATCAATCATGTTTTTTGCTGATGGAATAAGCTGGTATTGGGGATGTTTGCCCTTGAGTGTTTTCCTACAGTGGATAATATTTTTTAGAAAAAGAAGAAAAAAGTAATTAGTAAAGGGGCTGTTGCAAAATTTTATTAAAAAATCTCCTGTCATAATTGGTATTATCACAAGGTTACGCCATTCACATTTATTCTTTCGAC
>CAYMIS010000192.1:0-1951 GCA_964390485.1 uncultured Roseburia sp.
AAAATCCTGCGGGACTAACCTCCCGTACCGGTTCGATTCCGGTCGCCGGCAGTAAAAAGAAATGCTTCAAAGCTTTATGGATTAAGGCTTTGGAGCTTTTTTATTTTTCAACCAAAAGTTTATTGTGTAGGGCGATAAAAAATCCTAAAATAGAATAGCAAACAAGTTGTGACTAGAATAAAAAAATGCTCTACGCAATTAATTTTGATGATTTAACTATTTTATTTTAGTAACTATTTTATTAAAATAAGTCCCCTGTATTGGACTTCTTTTTTGCTAAAATATAACAAACAAGTAAAAATCTTTCTTTGTAAGTTTTCTTTGTTTTAATTGGGCAGGAATTGAATGAAATGATCTTCTCCTGGATAGTAGATTTCTGCTGCCGGTAACGGCTACCTTGGCGTAGTAGGAGAATGTAAATTATAAGAATCAGCTACGTCTATCCTTTCTTAAAATATGAGCGAAAGCTATAAACATATATTAGCAATTGTGGTATGATATTATCAAGCGTGAAAAGTATAATGTAGATTGATTGTATAAGGAGGATTACAATATGCAGGAATTAAAATGCCCAAAGTGCGGCGAAGTATTTCAAGTTGACGAAACCGGTTATGATCAGATTGTGCATCAGGTTCGCGATAAAGAGTTTATCAAAGAACTTGACAGACGTGAAAAAGAAATGCAGGATAAGCGCGAACAGGAATTGGAACTGATTCGCTTGCAGGAAGAAAAAGAATATTCAGCCAATATAGCAGAGAAAGAAGCATTGCTCACAGCAAAAGATCGTGAAATAGCAGAACTTCAGGCGAAATTAAGAGCCAGCGAAACCGAGAAGAAACTTGCGGTTGCGGAAGCAGTTGAAAAAAAGAATGAGGAATTGTCAAAGAAAACTTCCGAAATTGCCGGTCTTAAAGGAGACCTTAAGAATATCGAGACCGAAAATCGTCTTAATGAAAAAGCGTTGAAAGAGCAGTACGAAGATAAACTCAAACTGAAGGATGAGCAGATTGAATACTATAAGGATTTTAAGGCGCGTCAGTCTACCAAGATGATTGGTGAAAGTTTGGAACAACACTGTTTGAATCAGTTTAATTCATTACGAATGACTGCTTTTCCGAATGCATATTTTGAAAAAGATAATGACGCCAGAACCGGTAGCAAGGGTGATTTCATTTATCGCGAAAGCGGTGAAGACGGAACAGAGTTTATATCTATTATGTTTGAGATGAAGAATGAGGCTGATACTACGGCAACCAAACATAAGAATGAAGACTTTTTTAAAGAATTAGACAAAGACCGTAATGAAAAAGGTTGTGAATACGCAATTCTCGTTTCTTTACTTGAAATTGATAACGAGCTGTACAACAACGGTATTGTGGATGTGTCGTATAAATACCCTAAGATGTATGTTATTCGTCCGCAGTTTTTTATTCCAATGATTACATTGTTGAGAAATGCGGCGCAGAATTCACTCCAGTATCGTCAGGAGCTTCAGCTTGTGAGAAATCAGCAAGTGGATATTCTTCATTTTGAGGAGAATATGAATGCATTCAAAGAAGGATTTGCGCGTAATTATCGAATCGCGAGCGATAAGTTTGCAACTGCGATTGATGAAATTGATAAAACCATTGACCATTTACAGAAGACAAAAGCAGCGCTACTCTCTTCTGAAAATAATTTGCGTTTGGCAAATAATAAGGCAGATGAATTAAGTATTAAGAAACTTACGAAAAATGCGCCCTCTGTTAAGGCAATGTTTGATGAATTAAAAGCAGAAGATGAGTAGTATAAAAAGTAAATAAAGTATTTAAGAAGCGGACTTTAAAAGAGTCCGCTTTTTTTTGCAAGTATAATCTCGAAATTGTGAAAAGTTTACTGTGCCGATGATAAACTAAAAAAGCACATATTAAACTTATGGTTTATTGTGCAAACAAAGTATCATAGCTACAAT
>CAYMIS010000193.1:0-1885 GCA_964390485.1 uncultured Roseburia sp.
ATAATATTCATTTGGATAGTGGCATGACACTAGAGCAAATAGCTGAAAGAATAGATGTACCAATGAGATTCGTAAATGTTTGTATACGCTAAAGTTCAATTTGTAAGGAACAGAAAATTTCAGTTTACATAAGCTTTTTGGATTCATTCAATGATAAATAAATCACATATCCAAACAAAAAAAGAATTACTTCGGTAGTTCTTTTTTTGTTGTCTTAAAATACAAAACGTAAATGGTAAATAACTCGTCATATTCTCTTTCTACTAAAAGATTGGGATAATGTATAAAAAAGTTTTCAAAGTTTACAAACTTTTTTATACTAATTCAACTTTTTTGAGGAGGAGATTATACATGAATGCCAAAGAGGCTACCAAACAAATACGATTAAAACAATGGGAAAAAATTATTCAGGATCGTTGTAACAGCGGTTTAAAAGTTGATGATTATTGCGAACAGCATGGAATTTCACGACATACTTATTATTACTGGCTGCGGATGGTTCGGGAAAACACTATAAAGAATAAGCCGGAGATTGTTGAAATTACCCCTGCCACTCAATTGTCTGTCCAGGAGGAATTCCCCGTAGTTCAGGCAACAGATTCGTCAAATGCAAAAATCGTAATCAAAAAAGGGGATATCTGCATCAGTGTCAATTCAGAGATATCACCACAATTATTATCAGCCGCTATAAGTTCCCTGACGAATGCTTAATAATGCAACTGGGTTTTCTCATATTTACATTTGTACAGGTTACACCGATTTAAGACGCGGAATTGATGGCCTGATTGGAATTGTAAGCGGATGCTATGAACTGGATCCTACAGAACCGGGAAGTATATTCCTGTTTTGCGGACGCAAATGCGACCGCATGAAAGCTCTGCTCTATGAAGGTGACGGATGGCTGCTTTGTTATAAACGTTTTACGGATGGAAAGCTACAATGGCCACGTAATGAACAGGAGGCAAGAATTCTCACTGAGCAACAATACCGGTGGCTTATGGAAGGATTATCCATAGACCAGAAAAAAGTAATTTCCAGGATAAAACCAGAAATTTATTAACTCTCATTTATCTTATTTTTTTGAAATAATTATCTCAGAAAAATCGTAAAAAAGTCAGTAAATATGCTGATTTTCAGCTTTGTTTATGTTAAAATAAACCTATGGAAAATAAGACATTTACAACGGACGAACTGAATAAATTACCCAAGGATGCCATTGTATTTTTATATCTGCAAATGAAGGAAAGTTTTGACCTTCTGTCAGATCAAAACAAATCAATCCAGGCTTCTTCTGACACGATACAAAAGCAGAATGAAGCACTTATTCGACAGATTGAAGATTTGAAAGAGCAGATTGCTATTCTTACACAGCATCGTTTTGGAAAAAGTACTGAGACAAAGAATCATATTTCAGGACAACTCTCTTTTGACATGGAAAATATGTGTGTACTGAACGAAGCTGAGATGCTTGTAGAGAATGGAATTCCTGAAGAGCCACAGTTCGAAAAAGTCATTGTCCGTCGTAAAAGAACAAAAGGAAAGCGGGATATCAATCTTAAAGATATCGAGACGGAAACATTAGACCATGATGTTGAGGAAGAAGAACTGAAAGAACGTTTTCCGAATGGTTACCACAGCCTTAAAGATGAGGTCTATAAAGAATTACAGTATATACCGGCGCGCTTTAAAGTGATTGAACATCACATAAAAATCTATGCCGGAAACCGTGATGAAGATGTATTTTGAGAGCCAAGGCTCCCAACCGCCTGCTTGCCCACAGTATTCTTACGCCGGAACTGGCAGCCGCAGTGTTTAATGCAAAATATGTGAATGCAGTACCGCTAAACCGCCTGTCAGAAGAATTCTTAAGAAACGATGTAAATAT
>CAYMIS010000194.1:0-1872 GCA_964390485.1 uncultured Roseburia sp.
GGGCTGGTGGATCATGATCTCGCTGTGCGGCAGTGCCAGTCGCTTGCCCTTGGTGCCGGAGGAGAGCAGGAATGCCCCCATGCTTGCCGCCATACCGATGCAAATGGTGGAAACATCGCACTTGATATACTGCATGGTATCGTAGATCGCCATGCCGGCGCTGACCGAGCCGCCGGGGGAGTTGATATAAAAGGAAATTTCTTTGTCCGGATCCTGTGCCTCTAAAAAGAGCATTTGTGCCACAACAAGGGAGGCGGTGGTGTCATTTACCTCGTCTGCCAAAAAAACGATGCGGTCGTTTAACAAACGGGAAAAAATGTCATAGGAACGCTCTCCGCGATTGGTTTGCTCCACGACCATTGGGACGAGGGCAGAGCGTGTAAAATCTCTTGCGTCAAGCATGCTTGAAACCTCTCTTTCAGATAATTTGAACCGGAAACAGCGAATGTCGGTTTCCGGTTCGATGATAAATAAAGCTTACTTTTTGATAACTGCCTTTTCTTTGACCAGCTCCATTGCCTTTTTCACCTTCATGTCCTCGGCGATCGAATCGGTAGGAACAGCCTTCTTTACGTCCTCTGCCTTCATTTGATAAGCCTCGGCGATCCGGTTGATCTCGCCATCGATGTCCTCCTCCGTAGCGGTGAGGTTCTCCAGCTCGGCGATCTTTTCCAGAGCCAAGCGCAGTTGAACCTGCTTTTCTGCCTGCGGACGCATTTGTGCGCGCAGCTTTTCCAGATCCATGCCGGTGTATTGGAAGTAGGTCTTAAGATCCAGACCCTGCATACGCAGACGGTTGTCGTAGTCGCGCACGAAGTTCTCGGTCTCGGCAACGAACATTGCCTCCGGGATCTCTGCCTCTACCTTTTCGATCAGGGCGTCCAGCACCTGGCTCTCAAAGGCAGAATCGGCTTCGTCCTCGTGTCTTTTAGCAATTTTTGCCCGAACGTCTGCCTTGTATTCATCAAACGTATCAAATTCGGTGAAATCCTTTGCAAAATCGTCGTCCAAAGCAGGAAGCTCGATGTGCTGGATCTTGTGAATGGTGGTCTTAAAGACTGCCGGCTTACCAGCCAGCTCCTTTACATGGTAGTCTGCCGGGAAGGAAACGTTTACGTCAAAGGTTTCCTCCAAGGTGTGACCTGCAACCTGCTCCTCGTAGCCGGGGATAAAGTTGCCGGAGCCAAGCTTAAGCGGATAATCGCTGCCCTTGCCGCCGTCAAACGGTACGCCGTCGATCGAGCCGTCAAAGTCGATGGTGCAAATGTCGCCCATCTCTGCCTTTCCGCCAGCCTCCAGCTCGGTTTCGCGGGAGTTGCGCTCCTGAAGCGTTTTGATCTCCTGCTCGATCTCCTCGTCAGTTACCTCGGCAACCTGCTTTTCAGCCTCGATGCCGAAATAGTTCTCGATCTTGACCTCCGGTCTTACCGAAACCTTTGCGGAAAATATGACGCCCTCGTCATCGTTGACGGATACCACGTCAAAATCGGGCTGACCGACCATATCCAGCTTGCTTTCTTTCAGTGCGGCATCAAAGGCATCCGGCAGAACGGCGTTAAAGGCGTCCTCGTAGAAGTAGCCCTTTCCGTACATCTTTTCAACGACTGCCCGCGGAGCCTTTCCCTTGCGGAAGCCCGGAACCGTGATCTTGCCTGCGTTCTTGCGGAACGATGCGCTTACTGCGCTGGCAAAGGTATCCTTATCAACCGAAAACTGCAAGGTCCATACGCCTTTGTCGGTCTTTTCGGATTTGATGAGATTCATTTTTCTATCCTCCAAACATGATATTGCAATTTACATACAAATTATATTATATAATTTTTGGCTTGATTTGTCAATAGTTTTTTGAACTTTCGGCTTTTTGACTAAATT
>CAYMIS010000195.1:0-1858 GCA_964390485.1 uncultured Roseburia sp.
CAATAAAGTTTTAGAAGCCGGTCATAAGGATGCAGAGCCGGAAATTACCTATAGTGACGGACTGTTAGAACGTTTGGAAGAAAAACGGGTAAATCAGAAAGAAGCCTCTGTGACAGAAGAGAATGTGCGGTCTGAAAATGAAACAGAGACGAAGGCAGCACAGAACACGAAACCTAAGAAGTCCTGGTTTTATAAACTGGCACAGAAGATGAAAACATTTTTCACAGAGCTTAAGCTTAAACTAACAAAGCTTTTGCAGCTTTTGAAGAATATAAAAGAAAAAATATCTGACATAAAAGCAGTCATATCCGACGAAACTAATAAAAAAGCAGTCGCATTGCTTTGGAAGGAAATAAAGTATTTATTACATCACTTCAAATTCCGAAGAATTGATACGGATTTGACTTTTGGAACAGATGACCCGGCAAATACGGGACAAATATTGGGTGTGATATGCTTGTTCCCAATATTATATCAGTACAAGTTTCA
The DNA here is from genome assembly GCA_964390485.1 of uncultured Roseburia sp. Taxonomy (GTDB): domain Bacteria; phylum Bacillota; class Clostridia; order Lachnospirales; family Lachnospiraceae; genus Roseburia. Next base: position 490 of record CAYMIS010000195.1, read on the forward strand.
CCTGTACCCGGATTTTGAAGCAGACAAGCTTTATGTGAAGGGTGATTTTAAAATTGCAGGAAGAGTGCGTATCATACACATAGTAGTGTCTCTGATTCGTTTGATAAAAGAGAAAGAAATGCGAACATTTATAAAGAAATGGTTGAGCCAGAATTAAGAAGAAAGGTAGGAATGAGATATGGCAGAAAATAATTTTCACACAACAGTAGAATCCTTGTTCAAAGGAATGGATAGTTTCATTACAACAAAAACAGTAGTAGGAGATGCGATTCACATTGGAGATACCATCATTCTTCCTTTGGTAGATGTATCCTTTGGAGTGGCAGCCGGTGCATTTAGTCAGGAAAAGAAGAATAATGGTGCCGGTGGTATGGGCGGAAAAATTATGCCAAGTGCTGTTCTTGTTATCCAGAATGGAACAACGAAATTAGTTAATGTCAAAAATCAGGATGGAGTGACAAAAATTCTTGATATGGTTCCGGATTTTGTAAATAAATTTACCTCTTCAAAAGAAACAGCAGCGGAGAAAGTGGTTGATGCTGAAGCAAAAGAAGCGGCAGAAAAAGAAATGGAAGATATTTTAATGGATTCTGTCAATAAAGAAGCTTAAATGATGCTTTGTATGCAGGATTTGATATTGTGTATCAGGATACGAATATGAAAGGAAAACTCTCTAAAGGTTATTTTATGACTTTTAGAGAGTTTTTTGCATATAATTATTAATAAGAACGGGGATGGCTGGTACAGAATGAAACGATTGGCAGGCTTTGGATTATTTTGTTTTGCAATGGGAATGCTGTTTATGCTGATTATCGGCAGTGAATTCTGGGGTTTCATTCTTATCGCAATTTGTCTGGTGGTTGGATATAATATTTTTTGTTGTAAGTAGGAAACAATCGAAGACTGTTATTTGAAGGGAAATAGAAGAGAAGTGTTTATCAAATCTTTATGGAGACGGGGGTCTGTAAATGAAAAAAAGAGAACTGTTTATACAGTTCTCTTACATTTAAGCTTAAGCTCTTTCAACTTTACCGGATTTCAAACAGGAAGCACATACATATAACTTTCTAGGTGTTCCGTTAACTTTGCAATTTACACGTCTGATGTTTGATTTCCACATTCTATTTGATCTTCTATGAGAATGGCTGACATTATTACCATAATGAGCTGCCTTTCCACAAACTGCACACTTTGCCATGATTCGCACCTCCTCGCATTTTTCTGTCCCATTTGCGGGATAAGCTTATCTACATATAAGCTCACAACATGCTTATTTTAACAGATGAAAAAATATATTGCAAGTAAAATTTAAAAAATTTATAAAAAATGTAAATTATGACTATGAATTTTTTGAAAAAGCGGTTATAAT
>CAYMIS010000196.1:0-1794 GCA_964390485.1 uncultured Roseburia sp.
GTAATGGAAAGTGTATTATTAATGATAGTATCTGTTATTTGCGTGGGAATCGGCTTTAGGCTGAAAGACAAAGTGTACAGAATTTTCGGACTTATTATGGCGGTTCTTGTTTGTATTAAGCTTATTGTATTTGACTTCGGAGAACTGGAATCAATGGCAAAAGCACTTCTGTTCTTGTTGGTGGGCATTATAGCTCTTGCAATTTCTTTCTTATATATATATTTGGAAAAGAAAGAAGATGAGGAAGAAAAAGAACAGGAATTAATGCAGCAAATGACACAGGAAGTTATCATTAAAGAAGAGTCAGTTTTGCAAGAAATAAAAGCGGATACAGAAGAGAGGATTGGCGCAGAATGAAAAGAACAGTATTATGCAGCATCGGATTATGTGGAGTGTTGGCTTTTCTGACCGGATGCGGAAATCAGATTCCCGATATGGATGAAACAACCAGAAAACTTGTAGTAGAATATGCTGCAGCAACAGTACGTGAGCATGACATAAATCGTAATTCGGGATTGATGAACAGAGAGGATATGCAGGAAGCGCTTGATAAGGAAGCTAAAATGGAAGCTATTTTCTCGTCTACGCCTGCACCGGTAAAGGAAGAAGAATCTGAGATAGAAGAAACGAAAAAGTCAGATGAGGTTATTACTGATAATATATCATTGAATGCCGGGGAAAAAGCACAGGCTGTAAGCGATGTTTTGGAACTTGCAGATGTGGATATTACATATGCAGGACATGAAATTACGGATTCTTATCCGCAGGATGGTGAAAATGTGTATTTTGCCATGGGTGCAACAGAAGGAAGTTCTCTTGTTGTGGTGAAATTTGATGCTAAAAATTTATCACAGGAAGAAACTGAACTGGATTTAATCGGAAAAAGTACCCGTTATAAAATTCAGATAAACGGCGAATCAAAAAATGTATTAACAACAATGTTACTAAATGACATGGCAAATTATAAAGGAACAATTGCAGCCGGTGAAACATTGCAGTTGGTATTGGTTTGTGAAATGCCGAAAGAAAAAGTGCAAACGATTGAATCATTAGAGCTTAATGTAAAAAGCGGAGACAAATCAGCAACAATTTCATTGAAATAATATAATTTGTATTAATGTATAATGGAAAAAGTCCGTAAAATCGGGCTTTTTTTATTGGTTTTAAAGTGTACGAAAAAAATCTACAATTTTTTCAAAAAACTTGTTGACAACTTATAGTAAGAATGGTATAGTAAGATTCGTTGCGAGAAACAACAGTGAAAAGCAACAAAAAAGAAAATAAAAAAGGTCTTGACAGTAAGGAAAGCACATGATAAGATATCAGAGTTGCGTCTGAAAGAAAAGACCAACTGAACCTTGACAAATAAACAGCAATGCAACCCTGAAAATTCTAAAGAGTAAACACACATCGCAGAGATGTGGAATCTTAAGAAGATTCAGAGAAGTTTCTTGAATGAAACGAACCAAACAACAGTAAACACGGACAAATCGTAAACGATTAGTCCGGCAAGTTGCAAAAGCAACTTGTTGGTTAGTGATTAGCTAGAGTTAATCTTAGACCAAGGAAGCAAGCTTAAGGAAATTCGCGATGCGAATTTCGAAAGTTTGTGAAACAAACTTTTATTATTTGAGAGTTTGATCCTGGCTCAGGATGAACGCTGGCGGCGTGCTTAACACATGCAAGTCGAACGGAGATGTTATGTGAGCGGAGAGTGCTTGCACTTAACAATCTTTTAACATCTTAGTGGCGGACGGGTGAGTAACGCGTGGGTAACCTGCCTCATACAGGGGG
>CAYMIS010000197.1:0-1689 GCA_964390485.1 uncultured Roseburia sp.
ATACACCACAGGATCATCCGGCAAGAGATATGCAGGATACCTTTTATTTATCTCCTGAGTTCTTATTAAGAACCCAGACTTCTGCAGGACAGATTCATGTGATGGAGAATAAGAAACCACCAATTAAGATTTTATCTCCGGGTAAGGTATTCCGTTCCGATGATGATGCGACGCATTCACCAATGTTTACCCAGATGGAAGGTTTAGTAGTAGACAAAGGAATTACTTTATGTGACTTACAGGGTATGTTAGATGAGTTCGTAAAGAAGATTTACGGAGAAGGAACAAAAACACGTCTTCGTCCTTCATACTTCCCATTTACAGAGCCTTCCGTAGAAGTAGACTGCAGCTGCTTTGAATGTGGCGGAAAAGGCTGTAAACTCTGTAAAGGAACAGGCTGGATTGAAATTTTAGGTGCAGGTATCGTAAACAAAAAGGTACTGGAAAACTGTGGTATTGATTCTGATGAATACAGCGGTTTGGCATTTGGTATCGGTATTGAACGTACTGCAATGTTAAAATACGGCATTAATAATATTAAATTATTATTTGAATCAGACTTAAAAGTTTTAAAACAGTTAAATGACTAGAACATAGGAAAGGTATGGTAAAGAGATATGTTAGCACCATTAAGTTGGTTGAAGGAATATGTTGATATCGACATTACTCCACAGGAGTTGGAAGAAAAATTATTCTCCTGTGGATTTGAAGTAGAAGAATTATATGAAGTAGGAAGAGACATTAGCAAAGTAGTAGTTGGTCATGTATTAGAATGTGAACCAATTCCGGATACACATTTACATGTATGTAAGGTGGATTGTGGTGAGCATGGCGAATTCCAGATTTGCTGTGGCGCAGATAATGTTGTAAAAGGTGGAAAATTCCCAACAGCTTTAGTTGGCGCAACTGTTTATGCAACAGCAAAAGATCATAAGACAGTAGAAGGCGTTATGACAATCGGCAAAGGTAAATTAAGAGGTTATGAATCCTTTGGTATGCTTTGCTCCGGTGTAGAGCTTGGAGTAAGCGAAAATATGTACCCGGGGGCTGGTTATAACGGATTACTTGTATTACCGGAAGATGCAGAGGTTGGTGCAGATGTAAAACCTATTTTAGGTTTAGACGATTGGATTTTTGATATTTCCATTACAGCAAACCGTCCGGACTGTCAGAGTATTTTTGGTATTTCCAGAGAAATTGCTGCTGTATTAGAAAAAGAATTAAAAACACCGGATTTAAGCTATACAGAGGATGATGTGACATTAGAAGGCTTTCAGGTAACCGTTGACTGTCCGGAGCTTTGTCCAAGATACAGTGCACATTATGTACATGATGTAAAAATTGCAGAGTCACCAGCTTGGATGAAACGAAGATTAGCGCTTGTTGGAATTGATGCCATCTCTAACGTAGTTGATATTACAAACTATATTTTAAAAGAGCTTGGTCAGCCAATGCATGCCTTTGATTATACAACAATCGAAGGAAATGCAATCAATGTTCGTCGTGCGGCAGACGGTGAAAAAATCGTGACATTAGATGAACAGGAATTAACCTTAAATCACGAGAATATGGTAATCTGTGATGGCGTAAAACCGGTTGCTTTAGCCGGAGTTATGGGTGGATTAAATTCAGAAATCCGCGAAACAACAAATACAGTATTATTTGAGTCAGCAAAATTTGCCCGTGATA
>CAYMIS010000198.1:0-1642 GCA_964390485.1 uncultured Roseburia sp.
TCTACCAACTGAGCTATACCGGCGGCTCAAACAGAACACGCTTATTATAGCATGGTATCTGAAAAAGTCAAGCATTTTTTGGACAAAAACGCAAAAACGCGACTCATCACCGCACAAATATTATACCACAGATCCACCGGATTTTCAAGACTTGTACTTGCGGCGCTTTGCGCATAGAATAGACTATGCAAGGAGGAATCAACATGAAATACTATCGCTGCTCACCAACTTCGTGGCTTCGGATCCTGGAGCCCAGAAAGCCTGGGGGATTTGAGAAGCTGGCGGCGGTGCATATGACCATGTTGCTGCCCATGGCACTGATGTATGGCATTCAAAATTACAAGTATACTTACGGCTATACCCGGACGGGACAGATATACATGGACGAATATTTCTCCGATGCGCTGGAAGTGCTCTATCGGGGAAAACGGGCTAGACTCTATACCTATATGCCGGAAAGTATTTGCTCAACAAAGATACCCAATGAGGCGGTTTCCGAAAAGTTGGTTCCAATTGCGGAGGAAAAGGTGATCCCGGATGTCTGTGAAGGGTTGCTGGAACTGGAACATCGGGGGACGCTGGTCCTTCACCGCTATCAGGAGCTTTCAGAAAAACAGTTGGCCTGGGTCCGAAAGGTGGAAGCGGACACAATCCGAAGCCGAAATCTGCTCCATATCCCTGGCCCGGAGGCAGATTATTATCGAACCCATTACCCGGACAGCTGGGCTGGCATTCAGGAGAAAGAAAAATGAAATACATGACATTCAATTCTTCCTGCTCCTATGCGGGGCTGGCGAATATGCTTTCCTGCTATGGCGTGGATAGCACTGACCGGGAGATCGCTCTGGGGATGAAACTGCCGTATCTGTTTTCCGTTGAGGATGGCAACTATTTGGCGGGGCCGATGCTGCAAAGTGCGGCCTGGTTTGACCTGTATCTGCGCCCCAGAGGATTCCGCCTGGTGGAGACCATGCTGGAACGTGCTGCGGTGGCAGAATTTTTAGAGTGTCACCAGATCGCCATGCTGGGACTAAAAATCAGCGATCACGCTAAGCACGCCGTGATTTATCAGGGAAAATGCGGCGGCAAACTGTGCTTTCTCAACAACAAGTGGGAGCGGTCGGAGGAGCCGGATACATTGCTGCTGTCACAGGAGGAGCTGCTGCTTCGTTTGGAGGAACGGGCCATGGTGGCGGTTCTGGAGCGGACAATGCCGGAGAAGGTGGAGTTTTCCCCGTTGCTGGAAGTGTCAGCTCATGTGTTGCGGCGAAATCTGGCAGATATCCAGGTGATTTGCCGGGAAGATCGTACCGTTGCAAGTTTGCGTGAGCAGATGAATACGCTGTTTCGCCCGCTGCTACTGGACGGGATCACCATGCTGGAACTGCTGGGAGAAAATGCGCTGGTGTCCCGCTTCCGCGCGCTTCAGGGGGAACTGCTGACCGCCCTGGGACAGGAGGGGGAAAAGAACATTCGCTTGGCAGACTGGCTGCGGTTGCCGGAGTTGGAAGCAGCGACAATGGCATATCTGAGATTGATCGAGGCGGAATTTTGAATATGCGAAGGCCACCGGCGCAAGCCGGTGGTCTTGTTAATGATTTACAGCTCCACGTCCATCTTGGCGATGACAGCGGCGCAGCGG
>CAYMIS010000199.1:0-1596 GCA_964390485.1 uncultured Roseburia sp.
CATCAAGAAGGATAATTGCCTTTTTACCATAATGCTTATATAGAAATTTTGCTAACTGATGAATTGCTACCGTTGCATCTGTTTCACGTATTTCTACTTGCAAAATTCTGTCAAAAAAATCTTTATCTGCATTCGCTAATGCATCACTTTCAAGCAAAAAATCATACTTTATATATAAATCTGTAAGTAACTTATTAATTTTTTCCTTCGTTTTTAAGAAACTATCTTCCTTTATATTTGCAAAAGACAGACTTATCACAGGATAAGTTCCCTGTATCTGCCGGTAATCTTCATGCTGCCATATAGCCAGTCCTTCAAATAAGTCACTTCTGTCCGCATAATCCACAGAAAAAAACTGCTCCAGCATACTCATGTTTAAGGTTTTTCCAAAGCGGCGCGGACGTGCAATCAACGTAACATCATCCGCACTATCCCACCATTCTTTAATAAAATGGGTCTTATCTACATAAAAGCAATTGCATTTTCTTATTTTTTCAAAATCCTGTATTCCGATTGCTACATTTCTTGCCATTTATCATCATATCCTTTCCACCATCTACACCTTTAGTATAAGCTATCTATGGGGATTTTGTACACCTAAATATGAGTTAACCTTCTTATTTCCCTCTATCCATCCTAAAATCGCAGAATTCATTTCCAGCTGCAATTTTCTGTTTTTTACTTATAGGTTATGCGAAATTACATACTTTCCCTGTCTTAATTTCTCTCGATAAGACATCATAACGCGGTCCATTTCTTCTAATTGTTTTAAACACTCTTTTTCTTCTTCTGTAGTTTCTATTACTTTATGAATTCCTCCATTTTTAATAATAATTCTTTTTTGTCCCATCAAGGCTAATATCGGGTCATGAGTTGCAATTAGCACAATTTTATTTTGGTCAATCAACAATTCCAACGCCTTTTTCCGATGAATTCCCGCATTTTCCAGTTCATCAATCAGAACAATCGGTGAGGCGCTTAAAAATGCGGTATCTGCTACCATCAAAGCACGCGACTGTCCACCACTTAATGAAGTCAGCGGAGTATCAGGATTAAACTTTTCTCCGGACAACTCATTGGCATAATGAATTATCTGTTCTATTTTTCTCTCTGCATTTTCCATCATCCTGCTTTGTGCATGTAACCGGATAAATTCTTCTACACTAACATCCATAACAAAATTCATATTCTGTGTCAGCTGTGCTACCAGCTTATGTTCCAGCGAAAAACGCCATTCTTCTGATGGTATCTCCCTGTTAATCAGAATCTGCCGCCTTGTTGGTGTATCCCTTTGCGCCATCCATTCAATGTCTGCCAGAAGCCGGCTTTTACCTGAGCCGGTTTCTCCTACAATACAAACAATCTCACCCACCTGAATATGTACTGTTACCTGCTCTGACTGCCCACTCTTATCCATTCCACCAAGAATCGTTAAGGATTCCAGCTTAAAGCCATTTCCCTTTTTTCTTTCTTCCATACATTTCATAAAAGAATAAAAGCTTTGAAGCAATCCCTTTCTGTCTGTACCAATATCCTCCAAAAATACATAAGGTAATGACTTTATATAGTCCTGCATGGTACAGTCTTCCTTATCTA